>NZ_JACSNE010000019.1:0-63310 GCF_018619035.1 Exiguobacterium sp. s168
AAACGGCTTGGCTCCGTTAGAATACAGAGCGCAAGCCGTTTAAGTGATTTTTATTATTTATCCTGTCTACTTGACGGGGAGCAGTTCAGATTGCCGCGTCTCCTTCTTTTATTATTCAGGAAATATGAAGTCGGATGACCTCGTCATGCAGTTCCACCTGACCACCGATCGGGAATGTGAATAAAGGACTCGTATGTCCGAAGTCGACATTCGCAAGCACTGGTACATGCTCTAGGAATGGATAGAGCGAAATCAGATATCGCAGATGCTCTTCCGTCATCTTCGTTGCGAGTTGGAAGCGCCCGAAGACGATCCCGCGAACCGTCTCCGCACCTGGTTGCGCCATCAACGAGGCGAAATCACGGGCAAACGTCGCTGGATGGACTTCGTAATCGTCTTCAAGGAATAAGATCGCATCCCGTAAATCAGGGAAGTGCGGTGTGCCTTGCAGAAGGTTCAACGTACAAAGGTTTCCACCAAGCAGTCGACCGCTCGCTTGTCCCGGCGATAAGAGAAGTGGACCTTTATTCGGTAACGTGATGACGTGTCCACGATCAGAATCCCGCCAATGGACAGAGGGCTTAATCGTAACGGGTTCTGTTCCAAACAATACTTGCTTGAAGTAATCGATCGTATAGGCGTCGCGATCACGGAAAGCCCGTAACATTGGTCCCGAGTACGTCACTAAGCCGGTATTCGTTAGAATGGCGTGACTGAGTGCTGTGATATCGGAGAAGCCACAAAGGATTTTCGGATGTGTCCGAATCAATTCGTAGTCGAGTAAGTCGACAAGTTCATTCGTACTGAACCCACCACGAACGCACAGAATCGCATCAACGTTCGGATCAGCGAACGCGGCATGGAGGTCTGCGACGCGTAACTCCGGATCACTGGAACCGAACGGATTGACGGCACGCGCATGTTGACTGATCGAAACACGTAATCCAAGTGATTCGAGGGTCTGGATCGCACCATCGATGATCTTCATCTCGACCGTCGAGAGGCTTGAGGCTGGTGCGATTAAGCGGACATGAGAACCATCCGTCAACTTCTTCGGCGTTAACGTCGGCAGGTGGGCAGCGATGATCTCCAAACGATTACCGAAGGGATCAGCTGTGAAGAAACGACGACGTGGCGCAAGGCGTGTGTCATGCTCAACCGGATAACCGGCAGCTTGAAGAGCATCGCTCAACGCTTCGAACGCAGCGACGGTTAATCCAGGATGCGCTTTTTTAGCAGGGGAGAATGGCTCCTCGATGCCGAGATGAAGTGCTGCACCATGATCTTCGAACCAGACACCACCACTGGCTTGAACACCAGCCGGTTTTTCGACTTCCTTCATATGTAAAAGCCCGGCATAAAATGCACGGGCGCGATCTTCTTCGTTTTTCGGCATAGCGAGCTGGACATGATCTAACATGAAGACACTTCCTTTACGAATGAGATTCAAGCAACGAACTGGGTGATCCGTTTTAGTTCACGTTCGACGAGGTTCAAGTAGAAAACACCTTCGATTCGGCGATCGAGAGACTGTGCAGTCTCATAGAGATTCGTCCGAAGCGCTGCGAGATACGACGCTTCCTCACCAAGTGATTGACGATGGGCGAACGCATAGTGAGCGAGTAGGAACTGAAGATATCCACGATCAGTCAAGAACGGGATCAATTGTTTTTTCTCTTCCATCGACCAAGTATAATTCGTATCATAATACATCTTCGCATACAGGTGATACGGTTCGTCACCGCCTGTAAAGAGGGTTTCACCCCGTTTGACTTCTTCGATCAAGCGTTCGCTCCAATCGAAGCGTTCTTTTTTGCGACTGAGGAACAACGGTAGGATGTATGGATGAGCCTGATCCGGCATCCGCGAGCAACCGCGTTCATGCCGCAGTGCTGCATAAAGTAGCAAGGCACGATCTTCGAAGCCACGATCAATCGCATACGTCATCCGGCTGAATGCTTCACAGGACGGGCAATCACTGAGTTCGTCACTTGGCGCGTCAACCCATTCCGATAGATAATGATCGGCCTGTTCCTCGTCACCGAGTTTGCTGTAGACCATGAAGCTGATATAGTCACGTGTTCGAATAAAGCCATGCGCGTCACAGAAGTCGATGAAACGGTCGAGGTCTTCTTCGAGAAGCGAGACCGTCACATCTTCTTGTTCTGCCATATAGATCAAGTAGGACTTGTAGTTCCAGTACAAATCAAGTTCTTGTTTGGGAGTCAGTGTCATCTCATCTTTTCGGATCCATTCCATCAAGAGCGTGAAGGACACGAGAAACGACCGGAAATGTCCTAAATCAAATTGATTTTGTGAAAATGCCCATAAGGAGAGGAAGCGGAGTGAATCATCAGCTGTTTCCTCAAAGATGGCCCATAAGGCCTCACCGCGTGCAACGGAGGGTTCTTCTTCCTTTAAGCGAAGATATAAGAGATGGAGTTCTTCTTGAGGGTTCATCTGTACCCCTCCTTTCTTATATAAGTATACCACGAGCGTTTTGAGAAATCGCAATTGAGCGAGGATGGAATAAAAAAAGATTCCGAACCGGCTCAATCGCGGTTCGGAATCATTTCAAGTATTTGTGGATGAGTATCAGCTGTCGGATGTAGCAAATTATGTACCGTGTAACTATTGAGTACTTGATGGAACGCCGCAATGGCATCATCGAAGGCATCACGTGCCGGATTGAGCGAAGGGACCTCGTGAATGCCTTCTTGCGGATCGAGAAAATGAACGGTTGGTTCAAACAGTTGTACGACGTCACCGATATGAATTGCATCTGGAGGACCTGCTAAGCGGAAACCACCTCCACGACCACGGACAGAATCAATCAGACCACTCTGCCCTAAACGATAGACTACTTTCATTAAATGATTCTTAGAAATGTCGTAACAATCCGCTACTTCCTGGATTCGGACTAAACGATCGGGGTGAGCTGCTGCGAACAGCAGGGACCGAATCGCGTAATCCGTATAACGTGTCATGCGCATTTTCATCACCTACTTAACACACATACTAGGGGGCGACGCAAGCATTATCAACTCTCAATGTGCAAAAAATAAGATGCATTTTACAGATTGTTTTTATGAGGCGATTATCGCATAATGGACGGTGAAAGGTAGGTTAAATTATGCATTTCGATCAGGCATTACACCTTTTGCAACAGCTCGGTCCATCGATGGAGCAAAAGGGATTGCGGATCGCGACGCGCTTCTATGACTCGCTCGAGGCGACGTATGAAGAAGAATTGCGCGCGCTTCGAGAAGCGGGGGCTCAGGACGGAACTCGCGCATTACGGATTTTACGCCTGAGTCAATTATTGAATCAGATTACTAACCAACATGAATCGAGTGAACTGTTTAAATTGATTTTATTGAACGAAATCAATCAGACGAAATCGTTTCTGCTGACATACCCGGACATCATCAGTCATGAAATTCTAAAAGCCATCCAGATTGAATATGCGCTAGCGGAAGATGCGCCGTTGCTTCAAGCATGGGCAATTGTTCACCATCAACTCGTCGATACGTGTCGGCATTTTTGTAAATACCGCCATGCCGAGAACTGGCGCCAACAAGATATCTTGTTGATTGCGGAAGATCATCACCTCGGGTCCGTCATCGATGAAGCCCGGCATGCGCTCCTGAGTGGTCGAAAAACGACATTGTTACATGTCTCAGCTGAGGAACTGGCAGAACGCATGTTAGCGAATGTCGTATCCTTGACGATGAAAGGCATGGTCGTTCACCACATTCGTCGAGAAGGATGGGAACAACAGATGCACGAATTCTTGACGATGATCACGGCGAATGATCCGATCGTCTTCGTCAGTGGATCGACGAATTTTATTGAAGAAATCCAGCAACGACTCGATCCGTTACCGGTCCTGTTCGGTCCGTTCGTAGCGGCCAATCAATTACCCTCTTAACGAGAAAAGCGATGTGTAACGCTCTGACAAAAGTCGGAGCATGACACATCGCTTTTTTAGCTTTAAGCTGATTTCGTTAAACGCTTCGCGCGTTGGATCGATCGGTCGAGTGCGAGATAGATACCACCGGAGACACAGCAGAGCAGTCCGATGAATGCTAGGGCAAAGTCACCTTTTCCGGAATCAAGGAACAACGATCCGAGAAGCGGTGCGGTGACGCCGCCAATCAACCACTGGAGACTCGCAGCACCATTGTACGTTCCGCGGAGATGTTCCGGGGCGATCAAAGCGATGAACGTCATCTGCACAGGAGACATGATCATCTCACCGAGCGTATAGAATGCATAGATTGCAAGCAGGATCGTCACGAGCACGACATAGTCCGTTCCAAGAGAGAACAGGTAAGACGGCACGAATGCGAGGAAAATCATGCCGATTCCAAAGATCGATGCGCCGAGCAACATGACTTTTCCGAATGCTTTGCCGGACAAGCGAGCAGCGATCGGGAACTGGAACAAGACAACCATGATTCCGTTTAATGCCATCAAGTAAGGGAACGGATTTTGTTTCGTCGGTAAACCTGGTAGTGCTTCCTTCAAGAAGACCGGTAACATACTCTCAACGAGGGCAAATCCCATCGAGATGAAGACACCCGCACCGATGAAGATTAAAAAGACATGGTCCTTCCGTAACACGGTGAGTGGGGACACTTTGACTTCGTCTGTCTTTTCAATATACTCCGGTTTCGTTTCTTCGATGAAGAAGTAGAGAACGAGTCCGTACAGGAAAAAGACGAAAGCGGCAGAGTAGAAGATGAGTGAACGGTCAACGAACAGGACGGCACTTCCGAGCAGTGGACCGAATGCTGCCCCGACGTTATGTCCCATCCGCAGCAGACCGAACGATTCGTTCAGGCGTTCTGGTGGCGTGACGTCAGCGACCATCGCGCTTGCCGCCGGATGGAACAGTGAACTGGATAAACCGAGCAGCGCGTTCAAAGCGAGAAGCGGTCCGAATGAATCGGCGAACGAGAAGCCGATTAGCGCAATGACATCCCCGATGATCGAGAGGACCATCAGTGGTTTTCGACCGAATTTATCAGCGAAATGACCACCGAGGACGGCGCCGACGAGTGACATGATCGGTCCGGTCGCCATGATGACACCGACCAAAAAGTAGGAATCGAGACGATCCGCATAATACAGAACTAAAAATGGTGCAATCATGAACATCATGATTCCCGTGATCGTTTCCCCGACGAACCGGATCCAGATGTTGCGATCAAGCTGTTTGAGTGCGTTAAACATAGTGAAAACCCCTTATATTCCGTTTTTAGACAATAGAAAAGACGGATACGCACAAATATGGGCATACCCGTCCTAATATAAGAGGGCAGCATGTACGTATACGCATACGCACACCCTGCTTAATTAAAAATTAAACGATTGGGTGACGTACAGTTGTAGCCGATACAAAGACAGTGTGGACAGATGTCCGGGCTTGATGGAATACCATTGTACGTCTCCTCCTTCTGTAATAGTGAACTTCCTAGTCATCGTAAAGAAGAAGTAGAAGAACTGTCAACTTTAAATCTGAAAATTAAGTCAATGAAGTGAAATGGACGAGACCTTGAAAATTCGGTATGATAGACTAGTTGCGAAAAAGATTGATCGGACTTTTGAATATATCGGTGAAAGGAACTACCATACATGACAAACATTCTACAAACGGAAGTCGAAAAGCGTCGGATTTTCGGCATCATTTCCCACCCGGATGCGGGTAAGACGACATTAACTGAAAAATTCCTCCTACACGGAGGGGCAATCCGTGAGGCAGGTTCTGTCAAGGCACGGAAAAACTCGAAATTCGCGAAATCGGACTGGATGGAAATCGAAAAACAACGCGGAATCTCTGTTACGTCTTCGGTCATGCAATTCGAATACGATAAAAAAATCGTTTCGATCATGGATACACCAGGTCACTCCGACTTCGGTGAAGATACGTACCGGATCCTGACAGCTGTTGACTCAGCAATCATGGTCATCGATGCAGCGAAAGGGATCGAGTCGCAAACGAAGAAACTGTTCCAAGTTTGTCGGATGCGCGGGATTCCAATCTTTACGTTCATCAACAAGATGGACCGTCAAGCACGTGATCCACTCGAATTGATGGAAGAACTTGAAGAAGTACTCGGCATTCCGTCGGTTGCTGTGACGTGGCCAGCTGGGTCGGGTCAACAGTTCGAAGGGGTCTACGACCGCGTCAAAGGACAATTCCATTGTTTCAAGAACGATCGTAGGTCGATCGAACTCGGTGAGGAAGGTCTCGCGAACGAAGAACTCGCGACGACGATCAACTCGGAAATGTACGAGACGTTGATGGATGAAGTCGACTTACTCGACGGCGCAGGTAACGAATACAATGAAGAATTGATTGCAAAAGGCGAATTGACTCCGGTCTTCTTCGGATCAGCACTCGTTGATTTCGGTGTCACACCACTTCTTGAACATTACTTGAACCTGTCTCCTTCACCGACACCACGTGAGTCGAACAAAGGGAAGGTCGAACCGGCGCAAGACTTCTTCAGTGGTTTCGTCTTCAAGATTCAAGCAAACATGAACCCGAACCACCGTGACCGGATCGCGTTCGTCCGTATTTGTACGGGTAAGTTTGATCGTGGAATGGACGTCGTCCTGACACGGACAGGGAAAAAGATGAAGCTGTCGCAATCGACACAATTCATGGCAGATGAGCGTGAAACGGTTAACGAAGCGTTCGCGGGAGACGTCATCGGGCTATACGATTCAGGCAACTATCAAATCGGCGATACGATCACGAATGGTGATCCATCACTCCAATATGAAGCACTCCCAACGTTCGCACCGGAACTCTTCTTGAAGGTCTATACGAAAAACGCCTTGAAGTCGAAACAGTTCCAAAAAGGTGTCGAGCAGCTCGCGCAAGAAGGCGCGATCCAAGTCTACAAGACGGAATACAACGAAATCATTCTCGGAGCAATCGGACAACTCCAATTCGAAGTCTTCGAGCACCGGCTCAAAGGTGAGTATGGCGTTGATATCTTGAAGGATGCTGCGAACTTCCAAGTCGCGAAGTGGATCAAGCCGGCTGAAGTTGCTGCTGTCAAACAATTGACGGATTCACGGACGGTGCTCGTCTACGACCGCTGGGAAAATGCTGTATTGCTGTTTGCGAACGATTTCGTTTACGAGCGATTCGTTCAGAAAAACGAAGGAACGATCACATTGGTCGATTCACCGCAACAACTCTAAGTTTTTTAACGGACTACTTTCCGAAGTGGTCCGTTTTTTCGTTCCTGAAATCTCGTTTGAGGCCAAGCGAACAAGGGTAAAAATAGAGCGTGTTTGAATTCATATGAAAAAGGACGGTGTCATGTGATGGCGAAACGGTTTGTTGGGATCTATCAGGATCAATCGAGTCTGGAACGAAAAATCGAGGAATTGAAACACCAAGGACATCATGATTCAGATTTTTCTGTCGTGGGTCGTGATGACGCGGCAGACGAAGCATCAGGTGCGAGTTGGATTGATCAAGTCAAATCAACGTTTTCTAAAGAACCACCGCTCCGTGAGACATTAAAACGTGTCGGACATTCGGATGATGAGGCAGAACGGCACTACGCGGAAGTCGAGCGCGGCGGTCTTGCATTGTTCGTCAAGGATCGAGATCACGACCATGATCATGACCACGATCACCATCATGACCACGATCACCATCATGACCATGACCACGACCATCGGCACGATGATAACAAGGTCGAAAATCCGGGGAACAATGCCTACGAGAGCAATCACCGTGAAGATGGTGAGAAGAGCGACCGGGCGAAATGGAAAGCAGACGATCTCGACTAATACCTAGAAGTGAAGGCACCGATGACGGTGATCTTCACTTTTTTTCTCGCGTCCGGAGTCGCAAAGCGAGATGTCTGAGGAATCGAGGTGCTATACTGAGAGCATCGAAGAGGTGATAAGACATGAAAAAAATAGTGACAGCTTTAGCAGGAATTGGTCTTGCGAGCGCTTGGTTCATCAACCGATACCCGGTGTTCGGGAAACGACCAAGTCGTGCAGAACGGCGAAGTTTCGAACGATCAGACCGTTTTGTCGACGGGAAGTTCAAAAATGAGATGGATTTTCAGTTGAAGATGGAATGGGACTCGATGAAAAGCATTTTAAAGGATTACGGACGAAACATTCCAAATCTGCGTCCTGTCAAAGCGTTACCGACGCTTCCGTATCAGCGACGTCAAGACGATAGTGAAGCACCACGCGTCACATGGTTCGGACATTCGGCATTTTTAATCGAACTCGATGGACAAACGATTTTCTTTGATCCGATGCTCGGGCGCGCACCATCACCGTTCCCCAAACTGGGTGGAGGACGTTTTCAAACGACGCAGACGGTTGATCTCGAACGCTTGCCGTTGATTGATGTCGTCGTCTATTCACATGATCATTATGATCATCTCGATTATCCATCCGTCCTTGCCTTGAAAAATCGAGTCGGTCGTTTCATCGTGCCGCTCGGGGTCGGTAGTCGTCTCCGTGGATGGGGCGTCTCGGCTGAGCGAATCACGGAACTCGACTGGCATGAATCGACGCAGGTCGGCAGTATCAAACTGACAGCCGCTCCGTCTCGTCATTATTCAGGGCGAAATGGTCTCGATCAGTTTTCGACGCTATGGGCGTCATGGGTGATCGAAGGCTCGCAAAAGGTCTTCTTTAGTGGCGACAGTGGTTATGGTCCACACTTCAAAGCAATCGGTGAACAATATGGTCCGTTTGACCTGACGATGATGGAATGTGGGCAGTATGATGTTCGATGGTCCAATTCGCACATGTTACCGGAACAAACCGTTCAAGCACATCGTGATGTCAAAGGACGTGTCCTGATGCCGATACACTGGTCTGCCTTCATCCTTGCGTTTCATGCCTGGTTCGAACCGGTCGAACGGTTGCTCAAGGAAGCGAAACGTGACGAGATTTCGGTTCTGACACCGATGATCGGGGAAAGTGTGACACCCGAGAGCACGACACGAAAATGGTGGCGGGAAGTGCGTTGAGTAAAATAGCTTTTTGATTTTAATTGAATGAAATGATAAAAAAGTAGCCTTTTCGAATCACATCGAAAAGGCTACTTTTTTAGGTGAATAAACGGACGAGATGTTCATCCTCGACCCTTACAGGAAAGCGAGAATGATGACGTCGTCCGGTCGTACAATACCATTTAGCTCGCCAATCGATCTGCTTGTTTCGCATTGCGAGAACGTACTTTTTCGACGATCTCGAAACCGAGCACAAGCATCGTTCCGACGAGCAACCCGTTACTGAGGAATGGGCGAAGCGTCAAAGGTAGAACTTCAGCGATGACGGTCGATTGCAACAAGATACTGATGCCGATGACGGCACTGATCGCAAACGCATGGCGGCGACGGCTGTTCTCCATGTTACTTTCCGCTGACTGCCAGGCAATCAAGAACATGTGCGGCAATGTCGCAAGCAACGCGGCACTCGCGACGCTACGCGGTAATGTCGCGATGATTCCGATCAAGCTTGGGAAGAACCCGATCAGTGCGATGACGAGTGAGGCAATCAAGAACGGGCGACGTTTCCGGCTACCAGTTTGCGCGATGAAACCACTCGTGATGGGTAACGGCACCGGCACAAGCGTCGAGAAAGTAGCAGCGAGTAAATGAATGACGCCTTCGATGGATAATCCTTGGTGCAGACGACCTTGTTTTTGAAGCGTCGCTTCGACGGCACTTAAAGCGGCGATCAAATTGACGACGAGCAAGATCGCGAACGGAATCGCGACAAGGAATGCACTGCCGTCAAACTGCGGCCATCCAAACGGTAACGCTTGCGGTGGTGCAAACAAACTTGACGACGTAGGAAGTGACGGACGGCTGACGAGCCAACCAACGATGATCCCGATCATCAAGGCAAACGGGCGTAAGCGACTCGGTCCGAATTGGCTGAGTCCGAGCACGAGCAAGAACGTGATGATCCCGGCGAGACGTGTTGCTTCGACGGCGAGGACGGCACCAAGCATGACACCTGTCAATTGAATACATAATAAGAGCAAAAATGTTCCGCTGACGAGCGGTGTGAAAACAGGTAATAAGTATTTCGTCCATCCTGTCAAACCAAGGATGATGAGGACAACACCAGCAATGACGACAGCTGCCATCGCAATCGTAAAGGCTGTTTTTGAATCGACCGGTAAGGCGGCGATGACGACGAAAATACTGACCCATGATCCGGCAGGTCCCGATACGATCGGAAGCCGGTGGCCGACAGCGCCATGTAGGAAACAGGCAATCCCGCCTACAAAGAACGACCGTTGGACAAGGGCAGCTGTCTCGACTGAGGAGAGGTCGAACAGACTGGCGACGACGATTGGTAAGGCAATCGTGTTCGCGAGTAAAAAGACGATCCACTGGAAGGTAGAAGTCGTTTGTTTCATGAAAAAGCTCCTTTCTTTAACTTCAGATATTCCTGCATCATAGCATATGATTGATGTTATGATTCATATATCTTTATACATGAAAACATATGAAAGAGATGATGAATGTGGATTTACGTCAGTATCGTTATTTTTGTGCGGTCGTCGAGGAACAATCCGTTACGCGGGCGGCAGAGCGCTTACGGATGGCACAACCTGCCTTAACCCAGCAAATCCGGCGGATGGAAGAAGAACTCGGAGTTCGTCTGATCGAGCGGGCAGGACGTGGGATCAGGATTACCCCAAGCGGCAACCGCTTATATGAACGAGCGGTTTCGTTGTTGCAGTTCGAGCAGGAGACGCGAATGGAAGTGAGCGACATCGAAGCCGGTCGAACGGGGATCTTGCGGATTGGTGTCAACACGTTATCTGCCAGTCGGCTCGTCGAATGGATCGAACAGATGAAACGACGACATCCTGGCATTATCTTACAAGTCCACCAAGGAGAATCGAGTGCGCTCATCGAACGGTTGAAAGAGCGGTCGCTTGACGCAGCGTTCGTCCGTCTGCCGATTGATGCGCAAGGGATCTCGATTGAATGGATAGAGGAAGAACCGTTTCATCAAGTCTGGCACCCCGATCACCCGACTGCGGATCTCATCATTCCGAGTCAAGAAGGACTGGGTGTCTTTCAGACGTTAAGTCAACGACTCGGTGTCGTATCGCAAGAAACATGTTCTGATGTCTTGACGCTAATCGGACTCGTCCGTAGTGGACAGGCGGTGACTGTTTTGCCGGAAAGTACGTTGCGGGAACTGGATATGACAGGACTGCACCAGACATACCTACCAGGTGCCGCGAGTACGACAGCCTTCGTCTGGTTGACGGAGGCCGGACCGACGACACTGACAAAACAATTCATTGAAATCATACAAGAAACAGCAGAATAACCAAATGGATAGGATAGATAGGATGGAAAGGAACGATCGTATGAAAACGATTCAAGGCACGTATGGGGAAGCAAAGATTTTCACGGATAACGTCGACGACCTGACGATTAAGCAAGTCACAGCCATGCTAGAGGAACAATTTGCGACAGGTAGTCGCGTTCGAATCATGCCGGATTGCCATGCTGGAAAAGGATCTGTCATCGGAACGACGATGCATGTGACGGACGAGGTCGTACCGAATCTCGTCGGAGTCGATATTGGTTGTGGGATGTTGTGTACACGACTCGCTGAAAAGGGACCAATCGACTTTGCAGAGCTTGACGCAACGATCCAGCGTCTCGTTCCAAGTGGCATGTCGGTACGTCAAAAAGCCCATCCATTATCAGAACAGGTACCATTTGATCAAGTGCTTGCACCGTTCAACGAGACACGGGCACGATTATCGATCGGTACGCTCGGTGGAGGAAATCACTTCATCGAACTGAACCAGGACGCAGCAGGCGAGCTTTATCTTGTGATTCATTCCGGAAGCCGAAATCTTGGGAAAACGATCGCTGAACATTATCAGGCAGAAGCGGAAACGGCACGCTTCCAATTTGATGCGGATCAAGTCATCGGGGAATTAAAGCAAGCGGGGCGTGAGTCGGAGATTCAAGCGACTTTACAGCAATTGAAAGCAACACGCTCTATGTTTAACAAAGACTTAGCATCTGTTTCCGGAGAAACGATGGAGCGCTACCTGCATGATCTCAAGATTGCGCAACGCTACGCCGCACTGAACCGTCAGGCGATGACTCAAGTTATTTTTGAAGCGATGGGGTGGACGGTTGCGGATCAGTTCGATACGATCCACAACTACATCGATCTTGACGCGATGATTCTACGAAAAGGTGCCATCTCTGCGAAAGCGGGTGAGCAGGCAATCATTCCGATGAACATGCGTGACGGCTCTTTGATCGTCGTCGGAAAAGGAAATCCTGATTGGAACTATTCCGCACCACATGGAGCAGGACGTATCATGTCACGATCAAAAGCATTCAAAACAGTTGAACTGGATGCATTTGAAAAGACGATGACCGATGTCTGGTCAAGTTCTGTCGTCGCATCGACGCGTGACGAATCACCGTTCGTCTACAAACCGATGGACGAAATCATCCGTAACACGAAAGAAACAGTCGATGTCGTTGAGATCATTAAACCGCTGTACAACTTTAAGGCAAAATGATGTGTAAGATACTTTCAATATGGGAGGGTACAGTATGAACTATAAGGGGACTATGTTAATTCTGTTTTCAAGTGTGTTTTTAATTGCTGGATGCACGGATGAGGCGGTCACGACGGAACAGAAAAAAGTAGTCAAAACCACTACGCATACGGATCAGAAGACGAATCAGACGAAACATCCCATCTTAAATCCTGTTCAGTATGAAAAGCTGTTCAAGCATATGGATGAACACTTGAAGATGGATCAGTTTCAGTTGAAGAGAAGCACGATAGGTGCAGACTTTACAGCTGTGGATCAATCCTTGAGTTTTGGGAAGAGACGTTGGTTAACGGTTGACGGAACGATTGATACGTCCTCGACACAGGAGGCACTTTATTTTGAAAACCAAAAACAAGATACGCAATTAGCGATCCATTTTGCGTATACGGATCGATACATAGGCAATGATCTGATTCAATATCAATCAAACGGTGATTACGGTGAGCTCCTCATCATCAGCTACAAAAATATCCTCATATCCGTGCAACACAATGCTTTACAGAAAGTCGATTCAGACACGACGCAGGAAGCAGCAAAACAGGTGATCCACGAATTAAAAAACGTTCCCGTTTAAAACGAGAACGTAAAGGAGACAACTCTGATTTGATTAGACCGTACCATCCGGCAATGTCTCACCTGTCCGGCGAATTGTCGCTCCGAGTTCAGCGGCGATCGCATTGACAGCTTCTGAATCTTCGTTGACCTCACTGATCAAGATGACACCGTAATGGTCAGGATCGATTTGATTCAGCGTCCGGTTGAATAAATCAAACGACTCCCGTTCATTCTTCTCATCCCGGTTCGCTCCGATCAAGTAACCAGCAACGGAACCGACGAGCATACCGAACGGACCACCGACGAGACCAATCGCCATGCCAATCAATGAACCTTTGAAGGATTGGTCCTGTTGTGTGAAGTCGATCGCATCGATGAAAGAGAAGCCCTCTGCTTCGTCACGTTTTGCGAGAACCATCTGATCCATCTCGATTTCCTTGATTGCTTCGAGATCCTTAATCATCGCAAAGCCTGTTTTTGCTTTTTCTAAATCACTAAAAATGATTGTCGTAATGACGTGCGTTGCATCGCTTTTATATTTCGCCATAATAAACGCCTCCACAAGAATCGGATATCGTACTACACTTTTTAAGTACCCTGAACATTCTAAATGGAAACGCGAGACTGGAAATATGAAAAAAACAGGACAACAGAATAATTTTTTAATATCGGCAATAAGTAAAACTTATCGAAAGTCTTTTGTTCTTTCAAATTGTAACGGAATCCATATTATACTATGATAGAACTGTACAAGTAAGCGGTATCAGGGGCTTGATGTCGTGAACACTTAAAGGGGGAATCACCATGAAGCAAACAGATGTGTCGCAAGATGTCTTTGGCGCACGCCGTTCGTTTGAAGCAAACGGTAAGAATTATCAGTACTATAGTCTTGAAAAATTGGAAGAACTCGGATTGACAGAAGTCAAACGTCTTCCATACTCGATTCGTGTCCTACTCGAGTCAGTACTTCGTCAACAAGATGGTCGTTCGATCACACGTGAACACGTCGAGAACTTGGCGAAATGGGGAACAGCTCAAGTTTCGAACGATGTCGATGTTCCGTTCAAACCGTCACGCGTCATCCTTCAGGATTTCACAGGTGTTCCAACGGTCGTTGACCTCGCGTCACTTCGTAAAGCGATGCAAGATCTCGGTGGAGACCCATCGGTCATCAACCCAGAAGTACCAGTCGACCTCGTCGTTGACCACTCGGTTCAAGTCGATGCTTACGGTTTTGCTGGAGCACTTGCAGAAAACATGGATCTCGAATTCGAACGTAACGAAGAGCGTTACAAATTACTTCGCTGGGCGACATCGGCATTCGATAACTACCGTGCCGTACCACCAGCAACAGGAATCGTCCACCAAGTTAACCTCGAGTACTTGGCATCTGTCGTCCTTGAAAAGGAAACAGCTGACGGTACAGTTGATGTGTACCCGGATACACTCGTCGGAACAGACTCACACACGACGATGATCAACGGTCTCGGCGTCCTCGGTTGGGGAGTCGGTGGGATCGAAGCGGAAGCGGGCATGCTCGGACAGCCGTCGTTCTTCCCAGTACCTGAAGTCATCGGTGTACGCATCACAGGTGAGATGCACCCAGGAACGACAGCAACAGACGTTGCCCTTCGCGTAACGGAAATGCTCCGTCAAGAGAACGTCGTCGGTAAATTCGTCGAGTTCTTCGGTCCATCACTCCACTTGATGTCATTATCTGACCGGGCAACAATCGCGAACATGGCGCCAGAATACGGTGCGACATGTGGATTCTTCCCAGTCGACACAGAAACATTGACGTACCTTCGTCTGACAGGTCGCGATGAAGAATTGATCGAAAAAGTCGAGAACTACTCGAAAGCAAACGGTTTGTTCTACACGCCACAAAACGAAGATCCAACATTCACGAAAACAGTCGAACTCGATCTTTCAACGATCGTTCCTGCCCTTGCTGGACCAAAACGTCCACAAGACCGGATCGATTTGACGGATGTTCATACATCATTCAAAAAAGCGTTAACGGCTCCACAAGGAAACGCTGGATTCGGCTTAGCGGAAGAAGAAGCGAACAAAGTCGCTGTCGTTCAATTCGAAGACGAAGCAGTTGAAATGCGTACGGGTGACGTCGCAATCGCTGCGATCACGAGCTGTACGAACACATCCAACCCATACGTCATGATCGGTGCGGGACTCGTCGCGAAAAAAGCGATCGAACTCGGTCTATCGGTTCCGAAATACGTCAAGACATCACTTGCGCCAGGATCGAAGGTCGTTACGGATTACCTCGAGAAATCAGGACTCCAAACGTACCTTGACGAACTCGGCTTCAACACAGTCGGTTACGGCTGTACGACATGTATCGGTAACTCCGGTCCACTCGACCGCGCTGTCGAAGACGCGATCCTCGGTTCAGACTTACTCGTTTCGTCTGTCCTCTCCGGAAACCGTAACTTCGAAGGTCGTGTCCACCCGCTCGTCAAAGCGAACTACTTGGCTTCACCGCCACTCGTCGTCGCGTATGCACTTGCAGGAACAGTCGACGTCGATATCATGAACGCGTCACTCGGAACAGGCAAAGACGGACAAGAAGTCTTCTTTGCTGACATCTGGCCTTCACGTGATGAGATCCAAACGATCATCAACACGGTCGTCACACCAGAAAGCTTCCGTGCAGAATACGATTCAGTCTTCACAGGAAACGAACGTTGGAACAACCTTGACGTGCCAACAGGCGATCAGTACGACTTCGACGGTGAGTCGACGTACATCCAAAACCCACCGTTCTTCGAGAACTTGGCGAAGGAAGCTGGTCAAGTCGAAGCACTCAACGGACTCCGTGTCTTCGGTAAGTTCGCTGATTCAGTCACAACGGACCACATCTCACCAGCGGGTTCATTCTCGAAAACGACACCAGCCGGTCAATACCTCGTCAACAAAGGGGTTGCACCAAAAGACTTCAACTCATACGGTTCACGTCGTGGTAACCACGAAATCATGATGCGCGGAACGTTCGCGAACATCCGCATCCGTAACCAAGTCGCACCAGGTACAGAAGGTGGCTTCACGACGTACTGGCCAACAGGCGAAACGATGGCGATGTACGATGCTGCGATGAAGTACAAAGAAGATGGCACAGGTCTCGTCATCCTAGCTGGTAAAGATTACGGTATGGGTTCTTCGCGTGACTGGGCAGCAAAAGGAACGAACTTGCTCGGCGTCAAAGCTGTCATCGCGGAGAGCTTCGAGCGGATTCACCGTTCAAACCTCGTCATGATGGGTGTTCTTCCACTGCAATACGTGGCAGGCACGACAGCTGAAACACTTGGTTTAACAGGTGAAGAAGCGATCAGCATCGCAATCGATGAGTCTGTTCGTCCACGTGACATCGTTAAAGTCACAGCGACAGCGGCAGACGGAAAAGTCACTGAGTTTGAAGCGATCGCTCGTTTCGATTCAGAAGTCGACATCGATTACTACCGTCACGGCGGGATCCTTCCAATGGTCCTTCGTGAGCGTCTCCAACAAGCATAAGTTGTCTAATCAAAGGTGGGGGAAACCCCACCTTTTTTTGACGAGAGGAGGAAAAAGGTGAATCGATTCAAGAAGTGGTTTCAACCGAAGGACGACCAGCCATTGCCGATGCGTGACGTGACGCTTGATGAAGTCAAACAAGCGACGCATGCCTTTGAATCCGAACTACCGAAAGGGACGAATCGGACAGTGCTTCTAGATAATGAGCAACGCATCGACTTAAAGCAGTTGGAGCCGTATTTAAAGGTTCGTTCGACACAAGTGTTTTACATGTCGCGTGAGACATTCACCATCATGGAAGCAATAGACCGGGAACTCGTCTATGAGATGGATCATGTCCAAGTTGCCGTTGATCGCTATTTTGACCGGGTGAAGAAACTTCCGTTGAAACCGTATAGTAAGACGTTCCAAGTTGACTGTGCGATGTTGTTTCAGGATGGCTATTTGCGTGAAATGCCGCATCATAGCTATTACTTGGTCGATGAGTCGATGATCGTCTCGCTGACGCCAAAGGAAGCATAAACGTAATAAAGGGTGGACCGAATTCATTCGGTTCGCCTTTTTTTGTCGTCCTGACCGTTTTCTGATTTGTTCAAAAGTCTGACGAATTTAGTCAGAAATCGTGAAATCTCGGACAAACCCTTTGTATTCTCCTTATAAAACCGATACGATGATAAAGAATAGAGACTTGAGCTAGGAAGGTGTACATGGCATGACGAAACGAACGAGCACGTGGATTGCAGTAGCAATCGTGGCAATGGCGATCCTCCTTGCCTACAATTTTTATCTCTTGAACAAGACGCAGACCGCAAGCGATGAAAAAGCCGCGACGGTCAAACCGTTTTATACGATGACACGCATTCAATATGTTGAGAAGAAACTCGCGACGAAAAAAGATGAACTTGAATCACGCACGTATGAAGTCGTCTTTAATGACAAAGGTCATTTCCGGACAGAAGTCGTAGACGGTCCGTCAAAAGGATCGCTTGCGATCTGGAACGGGACGATGTTCCGTGAGTATGATGCGACAGGGAAGTTAGTCAATGAGACGAAAGCTGGCAAAAGTGTCAGTGCGCCGCGCCCATTCCTCTCACGTGGCTTCAACGAACAGATCCTCGCTTTCATTAACAAAGGTGACTTTGGACAAGTCGAGGGAGAAGCGGACATCGCCGGAATGGCAGCGGACGTGTATGTGAAAAAAGAACCGTCAAGCACGGTACCAGAAGAATGGATCAAACAATATCCATCGATCTTCGATAAAGAAAACAACCAAGAACAAGCAACGTATTATGTCGCTTCCGACCGTTCGAAAGTACTCGGTGCGGAGTCACGCAATAACGGTAAATTGTTCTACTCTGTCAAAATGAAGAGTTTTGAAACGATCGATACGTTCGATCCGGATTGGTTAAAAGCAAAATAAACAAGAAACGACCGGCGATGACGCTACGAAACGGTAGCGGACAAAGTCGGTTTTTTCGAGACGCAGGAGGTTCAACATGGAAGCATTCTCGAAAGAGGAGATGTTCAATCAAATCAAAGCGTGGGAAGAGGGCGCGAAGGTCGAGGAGGTGCTCGCCTTACGTTATGCCCAAAGTAGCCGGTTGCTTGGCGAAACGGAAGCACTCGTCCGCATCTTGGCATTACTTGTCGAGCATCGCTATATCATGACGGGACGACTGGATGCCTTAGCTGAGAGCTGGATGCAAGAAATCCGTCAGCATGGTCGTTTGCCAGCCCGTCTTGAGCAGCTGTTGACGGAACAACAATTACAAAGTACGTATCAGCGTCTTGTCGCGCATACGTTTCCGACGATTCGCGAGACGGACAATGCGAACGCCAAACGATCAGCGACGAAAGAACTGATCCTCCAAGCAAGCCAAATCGTCGAGGAGACGGAACAAATCGTCGAACTGACGGAGCGGTTGCGTCGATTGGATGCCGGCCGCTGGACGGAACTGTTCGAGGCTGGAACGGCATTACTGCGTTCGAGTGCAACGCTCGAACAGACAGCTCAGACATTCGTCGACAGTTTACAAGAGCGCTTCTATTCCCGGGAAGCGTTCCGCGAGATGACGGAACTGAAAGCGACGACGATCCAGGATCTCAAACGTGTCGTCGCTTTGCTCCCTGTTGAAAGCAAACAAGTCGAACGCTCAGCACTCGAGGAACTCGACGCGATGATTGGTCTCGAAGATATCAAACAACGGGTCCATCATATGTATCGCTTCTTGAAGTATCAACAGAAGCGATCGGAAGATGGCTACCGTTCAAGCGATCAACCATCGCTACACATGATCTTCATGGGGAACCCGGGAACCGGGAAAACGACGCTTGCCCGTCTGATGGCAAAGATCTATCACGAGCTCGGACTACTCGAACGACCGGAAGTCGTTGAGACGGATCGCTCATCGCTTGTCGGTGCGTTCGTCGGTCAGACGGAAGAACAGGTCATGAGTAAAGTCCGTGAAGCCGTCGGAGGGGTGCTCTTCATCGATGAAGCCTATGCCTTAAAACGTGCCGGACAAAGTGGGAACGATTATGGTCAGGCCGCGATTGATACGCTCGTCGCAGCGATGACGAGTGGAGAATATGCAGGGCGATTTGCGGTCGTGCTTGCTGGTTACCCAGAAGAGATGCGTGATTTCCTGAAGGCGAATCCTGGACTTCGGAGTCGTTTCCCGGAATCAAATCATTATCTGCTCGCTGACTATACGGATCAGGAGCTGCTCGCCATCGGACGGTCGATCGCGACCGCGAACGATTACGTCTTGACGGAACAAGCAGAGCGAGCGTTGCTCGGACGGCTTGAGCGAGAACGAGTTGACGCCAGTTTCGGAAATGGACGCGCTGTCCGTAATATCGTGCTTGATGCGATCTTCAAGAAGGGATCAAGCCTTGGAGAGAGTGCCAGTCACGAAGACTTTGCCTTACTCGAACAAGAAGACTTCGAGATGGTGCAAGAACCGGACGCAACCGTTGAGGAGCGGATCGCTTCGCTCGTCGGATTGTCTGATCTCAAAGATGAACTCAAACAGATTGAAGCTCTGTTGTCGATGCAAAAACGTCGCCGGGAAGCCGGCTATAAAGTGTTGCCGGTCGAACTGCATGCGGTCTTTAGCGGCAATAGCGGAACCGGAAAGACGACCGTCGCCCAACTTTATGCCGATGTGTTACGACAATGCGGTTATTTGAAACGGGGACACTTGAAAGTCGTCAGCCGGGCGGATCTCGTCTCCGGTTACGTCGGACAAACAGCGCAAAAGACGCGAGATGCGATTCGCGACGCGCTGGGTGGTGTCTTATTCATCGATGAAGCCTACGCGCTAAACGGTGGAGCGAACGACTTCGGGAAGGAAGCGATTGATACGCTCGTGGATGAGATGACGAAGCACCAAGATAATCTCGTCGTCGTCCTTGCTGGTTACGAGCAACAGATGAACGCTTTGCTCGCGAGTAACCCAGGATTGAAATCCCGCTTCAAGCGATCGTTCCACTTCCCGAATTATTCGCCAGACGAGTTGATTCAAATCATTGAAGGATACGCAGCGCGGTTCGGATACGAGCTGACGGAGGACGCACGGTTGACGCTTACCGAAAAGATTGATGTCGTTCCAAACGGAAACGCACGGGCGGCGATCACGATCGTTGAACAGGCGATTGCCAAACAATCGATGCGATTAATTGACAAAGTTAGCTTGTCCGGTTCAGAATGGTCCTATCTTGAAAAAGAGGATTTTTAAGGGGGAAGCTACATGCACACGATTGAAATACCTGTCCGCTACGCCGAGACAGACATGATGGGCATCGTCTATCATTCGAATTATCTCGTCTATTTGGAACTCGCACGGACAGAATTAATCCAGTCCTTGGGTCTTGACTATAAGGAAATGGAAGATGCGGGGTATGTCTCCCCGGTCACGAATGTCAATCTCGATTACAAACGCTCGTTGACGTACGGTGATACAGCGGTCGTCACAGTCTGGATTGATCATTACGATGGACTACGGACGATTTATGGCTATACGGTCAAACATCCGGACGGGAAGCTTGCGGTATCTGCGAAGACGACACATGTCGTCGTCAAGAAGGAAAACTTCCGGCCGATTCGCTTGCCGAAGGTGTTCCCGAACTGGCACGAAATTTATGAGAAGATGAGCGTGACGGACGCAGCACTCTTAACGGAAGCGTGAAGCGATACAACAAAAGCGGGATCGATTTTTGAATCGGTTCCGCTTTTTTCATTTTTCAGTCTGAACAGTAAAATTTAGCACTTGGTACTAACGACCGATGACAAAGTCAGGATCATTTGCGAAAATAAAGAAGCTGAAGTAAGGTAGGGACTTACTCCATCTGTCGGAAGTAGACTCGACGGATGGAGCGATTAGCGGTAACATAGAGAAGCATAAAAAGAAGAGGGGTCTTACTCATGAAAAAAATCGTAACCGTCAGTACGTTAGCGCTTCTCCTTGCAGGATGTAATCCTGGGGATCAACAAGCGGATGATACAACGAAAACGGAACAGAAATCAGATGAGACAAAACAATCAAACGACGAAACGAAAAAAGAAGACACAGCAAAAGACACGAACAAAGAAGAAACAAACAAAACAGACGAAACAACAAAAGACGATACGTCAGAAGAAGCAAAACAAGAAGACAATTCGTCTGATGCAACGCAAGAAAATCAAGAATCTTCAGATGAAACGAAAAAAGAAGAAGAACAAAAAGACGATACACCAGCTTCAGAGAACAAAACAGAGGACAAAAAAGATGAATCGACGGATAAACCGGACAGTTCGTCTCAGGATCCAGAACAAGAGAAACCGTCGAAACCAGAAGATGAGACACCGGACGTTGATAAATCAGCAGATGCTAAAGCAGATCTATCACTTGGTAATCTCGTCGTCGTCAATAAGAAATACAGCTTACCGATCGACTACAAACCATCGGATCTCGTCGTACCAAACGTCAGCTTCTCATACTCAGGTGTACTTGAGCAGAGCTACATGCGGGCGCCAGCTGCGAAACAGATGGAAAAGATGTTTGCCGCTGCTAAAAAAGAAGGCGTGACATTAAACGCTGTCAGTGGATTCCGTTCAGGCGAACGTCAAAAAGTATTGTATAATAATTATGTCGCACGTGATGGCAAGACAGCTGCTGATCAATATTCAGCACGTCCTGGTCATAGTGAGCACCAGACGGGTCTCACTTTCGATATTTCAGCACCAAGCGTTGGTAACGGATTAACGGCTGCTCTTGGTGATACGAAAGAAGGGAAATGGATTGCGAATAACGCAGCGAAATATGGTTTCATCGTTCGCTACGATCGTGGCTTCCAATCACGGACAGGCTATACGTATGAGCCATGGCACATTCGTTATGTCGGTGTCGATGTCGCGACACAAATTAAAAATAACGGACAGACTCTTGAGGAATATATGAAAGTCGGTCACTAAGAGGTTGGAGGTTGACTATGATTGAAATCATAGGGATTTTAGTTCTTGGCTATCTGCTTGGTTCGATACCGTTCGCACTTCTTGTCGGGAAGTGGGGACACGGGATGGACATTCGCCAACATGGTAGCGGGAATCTCGGAACGACGAATACGTTCCGTGTCTTGGGAAAAAAGGCGGGAATCATCGTATTGATCGGTGATTTCGGAAAAGGAGCCGTCGCAAGTCTCGTTCCCATCTTGATGGGAGCAGATATACATCCGTTGTTTGCTGGACTAGCAGCTGTCATCGGTCACATCTATCCGATCTTCGCGAAGTTCAAAGGTGGAAAAGCAGTTGCAACGTCAGGTGGAATGTTGCTCGTGACGAGCCCTGTTCTGTTCATCTTCCTGCTCGTTTCCTTTTTGACGACACTTCGTCTGAGCCGGATGGTGTCGCTCAGTTCAATCGTGGCAGCAAGTGTCGGAATCGTTGTTTCCATCACGATTGGTGTCTTGACGAACGACTGGATCGTTCCGACGTTCTTTACGGTTCTTGCCATGTTCGTCATCTTCAAGCACCGCGAGAACATCCAACGGATTCGCCAAGGTACAGAGTCTAAGATTCCACTCTTTGCAAAGAAACCGTCTGAATGAGTCATTAAGACGCATCTACATCTCGTTCATTGAGATGCGGATGCGTCTTTTGTTTGTGGAAAAAGTCGGATAACGGACGAATTCAACGACATTTCATAGGAACTACACGTTTATTTACATCGGATTTACAAGACCTTTACAGATGTTCGATACACTAGAACTAGAACTTGTCTGTGAAGGGGGAAGCGCACGTGTCGTTGTTAGGAGAAGAGCGGAAATCACGCATCATGGAATGGCTGGAAGAGGAAGGGAAAGTCATGACGAAGGATTTGATCGAACGTCTCGATGTCTCGGGAGAAACGGTACGACGCTACTTAGAGGAGCTCGAACGGGAACGGCAGTTGAAGCGCGTCTATGGCGGTGCCATCTATCAAGGAGGAAAACGAGAAACACCGATCTCGCGTCGGACGGATCAGTTGTCTCGCCGTTTAGCGCGTTATGCGAAAGGATGGCTCAGCGATTATTCCTGTATCTTTCTTGGTCGAGGCGAGCCGGTCGAGCATCTGTTGCCGTATTTAACGGGGAACGCGACGATCGTCACGAACTCACTAGTGGTCGCTAGTCACTTGGAGCAGTGCCGCAAGACGGGACCGTTCAAAGGTGAAATTCGGTTACTTGGTGGGACGGTCGATGCCTATGGGCAGACGGTCGGAGTCGAAGTCTTGCAGGCGCTCGATGCCTACGCTTTTGATGCCTGTTTTCTATCGTTTGACGGTGCCGAAATCGAGCGTGGCTTCGTCAGCGATGATATTGAATCCTCGCTGATTCAAAAAGCCGTCATCAGTTGTACGAAAGACGTTTATGCCTTCTTGGCGAATGATGAATTCCAGGGCAATCGTAAATATAAGGTGGCAGAGTTCCGACGTGCGAAGATCGTCCTCAGTCCAGCCTCCTATCCACCATCGTGGGAGATGAAACTGTTCAACGAACGCGTGAACTGGATGGTCGTCTCATGATACACTGATGCGGGAGGGATGTATCATGTTAGAAATCATCGCATCGACCGTAGAAGAAGCGGTCGCAGCAGAACAAGCCGGAGCGGACCGGATCGAGCTCGTTTCCGCATTATCCGAAGGTGGGTTGACGCCGAGCTATGGACTGATTCGTCAAGTCGTCTCGACGGTCGAGATTCCAGTTCACGTCCTCGTTCGACCACATAGTAAGTCGTTCGTCTATTCGAAATCAGACGAAGAAACGATCATCACGGATATCGACTTGATCCGAGAACTCGGTGCTGCCGGGATCGTCGTCGGCTCATTGACCGCAGACGGTCGCGTCGACGAAGGCTTCCTTGGTCGAATCATCAAACATAAAGGGGAACTGTCATTGACGTTCCACCGAGCAATCGACAGTAGTCGCGATATTCTCGAAGCGGCAGAAGTGCTCGCTGATTTTCCAGAAGTCGACCGGATCTTGACGTCGGGTGGTCAAGCGACGGCGTTAGAAGGAAAAGAGACAATCGCGCGCTTGATCGAGGACCATCCGGACTTGATTATCTTACCAGGTTCCGGGATTACGCTTGAGAATGCGGAAGCACTTCTTGAGGCGACGAAGGCATCGGAACTACATGTGGGATCCGCTGTCTTACAAGACGGTATCATTCAAAAAGAACGTGTTGAGGCATTGACGCGACTTCTGCGCTAATCCTATACCGCACGAATCCATTTTTCAAATCTTATGAGATGAGAGAAATGGATTTTTTTGTATGTGTTCGTGACGGATTTTCGACGATTCCGTGACGCGTTTGAAAAGCAGAGCGGGATAACTAGGTTTTTCAACGGGACTACGCTAGAATCAAAGATGGAAATAGTGGAAATGAAGGAGTACGACATGAACCCTAAACAATTAAAACAAGACGCCCTTGGTACACTAAAAGGACGTTGGCTGGTCGGGCTAAGCATCTCGATCATCTACTTCCTTATCTTTGCGCTTGCAGCAAGCCGGATGTCCTTTGACCAAGATGACATCGACAGCATGGTCCGTTTCATCGGACTGAACATGGTCGTAACGATCGTGCTTGCTCCGGTGACGGTTGGACGAACGATTGCTTACTTACGCTTCACACGCGGGGAGTCTGCCGGCATCGGAACGTTATTCGAAGGATTTTCTTCGTTTCGACGTGCTTTCCGGACGATTGCCGCTTACGCGATCGTGACGGTATTGGTGTATGTCGGATCATTTTTGATTTTACCGGCATTGTACTTTTATCTAGCGTATCGCCTCGTCCCGTACATTTTGGTCGACCGACCGGAATTGTCGTTTTGGCAAGTGCTCGGTGAGAGTCGTCGGATGATGAAAGGGCATAAGCGTGAACTGATCATGCTTTACTTGAGTTTCATCGGCTGGGGCATCCTCGCACTACTTAGTACTGTCGGTGTCATCTTCTTGACGCCATACTTCGATACGACGATGGCACACTTCTATGAACGCTTGAAACCAACACGTCAATCCTCCATCGAGGGATGAACGAAAAAAGCCTGTACATTACGTCAGTAGACGTAGCGTACAGGCTTTTGCTTATTCCACCGAAGCGCGTGAACGTTCGGCGAGCAACAGATAAAGCGCTTGTGTACCGGAATCGGCGTGACCGAGCTCTGCAAGCTCTTCATATAGATCTTTGACGAGTGCGAGACCAGGTGTCGCGATGCCCATCTCAGCTCCTCGTTCGAGCGCAAGGCGCATATCCTTGATGAAGTGCTTGACGAAGAAACCAGGTGAGTAGTTTTCAGCGATGACGCGCGGAATCAAGTTCTCAAGACTCCAGCTACCGGCAGAACCAGATTTGATCGTCTCGATGAACTGCGTCGGATCAATCCCGGACCGCGTGACGAACAACAGCATCTCCGCTGTTCCGATCATTGAGCCGGCGATTGCGATTTGGTTCGCGAGTTTTGCTGATTGTCCTTTACCAGGACCACCGAAGAGTGAAATCGATTTTCCCATCGCTTCGAATAATGGCTTCGCTTGCGCGAACGCTGCTTCTTCACCACCGACGAGAATAGCGAGTGTCCCGTTCTTCGCACCGAGGTCACCACCTGTGACAGGTGCGTCCAGTGCCTGAAGACCGCGTGTTGCCGCTTCCTGCGCGATGCGTTCTGCAAGAGCTGGACTAGATGTCGTCATATCGACCAGGATCGTTCCGGGTGACGCATAGTCGAGGACTCCGTCTTCGAAGTAGATTTGCTCGACGTCTTGCGGATAACCGACGATCGAGATGACGACGTCGACATCCGTGACAACGTCTTGAATCGTATCGACGATTTCGACACCATCTGCTTCAAGGACAAGTCCTTTTTCTTTCGTACGATTGTATCCTTTGACTGTAAAACCTGCCTTGCGCAGATTGCGGACCATGCCTTGTCCCATGACACCTAATCCGATGAAACCGACTGTCTTCATACATGATTCCCCCTTGCACGTTCCGTGCCGATGAATTGTTGCGTTACGAGCTTATTATACAATGGATTGTCGACGACAAGACGATCATGTGTCCCGATGCCGGAAATCCGACCATCTTCAAGAACGATAATTTGATCGGCATGACGAACTGTCGCGAGACGATGAGCGATGACGAACGTCGTCCGTCCGACCATCAATCGCTCGAGTGCTTCCTGAACGACCCGCTCGGACTCGGAGTCGAGGCTTGACGTGGCTTCATCCAGCAATAGAATTTCCGGATCTCGGAGGAGTGCACGTGCGATCGCAATCCGTTGGCGTTGACCACCAGACAACTTGACACCTCGTTCCCCGATTTCAGTTGCGTACCCCTCTGGAAAACGTTCAATGAACGTATCGGCATTCGCCATCCGTGCAGCCTCACGAATTTTGTCTTCACTGACGTCTTCCGCAAGACCATAGACGAGATTGTCACGGATCGTTCCCGATAAAACAGGGGAGTCTTGGGCGACATAACCGATCGCTTGGCGCCAAGACGATAGCGTTAAATTAGCGATGGATTGATCTCCGAGTCGAATCTGTCCGGATGTCGGTTGATAGAATCGCTCCAGTATCGCGAATAATGTCGTCTTCCCGGATCCACTCGGACCGACGATCGCTGTCGTCTTGCCGCGTGGTAACGTAAAGCTGACATCCTGTAGGATGGGCGTCTCATTGTATCCGAATGATAGGTGATCGACCGTGACGTCCGTAAACGGACGCGGCGCAACAAGCGTTCCAGGTGCTTCCGGTGTCTCATCGAGAAGCTCGATGATTCGCTCTGTCGCCCCGCGAGCCTTCTGTAACTTCGTGATGAATTCAGTCATCGTCACGAGTGGCGTCATGATTTGGAACAAATAGAGTGAGAAGGCGACGAGTTCACCTGCTGTGATCTGGTTCGTCGCGACGCGGTAGGCACCAAAGCCGATGATCAAGATCAACATCGTCGTCAAGGTGACGTTAAAGATTGGCAACAAAAGGGCTTGGATTCGTCCTTCCTTGACGCCATAGCCATAAAGATTCTCAATGCGAGTTTTCCCACGGTCGAGCTCATAGAATTCAGTCGCTTGCGATTTGACGAGTCGGACTTCACCGAGCATCTCGGCAAAAAAACCGGATAATCCCGCGAGTTCCTTCTGAGTCTCACGAGATATCTTATGCAACTTCCGCACGAGCGGGATGATGATTAGTAGCGTCACGGGTACAGCGATGACCATGACGAGTGTCATCTGCCAGTCGAGGAAGAACAGAATCGTGATCGCTCCGATGATCGAAACGAGTGATGTCAGCAGGCGGACGAGTTGCTCCGACAGCAATTGCTGGAGTGTCGTAGCGTCACTGTTGAGTCGGGAGACAAGCTCACCAGATTTCGTCTCATCATAGAACGGAATCGATAAGGTCAACAGGTGTTTCCATAGGAGTGTCCGTAAATTAGCGACGATTCGTTGACCGACGATCTGTAACCAATAGATCGATAAAGCATTCGCGACGACTTGGACGACAAAGACGATCACGAACAAACTGATCAGATGCGGAGTCAGTCGATCGACTGTAAAACCGTCAATCAACGTCTTTAAGAACCAAGGAATGGCGAGGGCAGCCAGTGCTTGGATGACGGAGACGGAAACAGCGGCGGATAATAATCCGACCGGGGGTTTCGTTTTTTTCAATAACAGGTAAAAAGATTGGAACGTCGCAGCGTTCATTTCAACACATCCTCTCTTTTCCATTGTCCGAAAGAACGAAGAAACGGTCAAATGGGAAACGCGACTTGACAAGAAATCTTTTGGTTTGTGACACTGATAGTGGAACCAACAAGGGAGGATGCAGATGTCTATTTTCGTAGATGCGGACGGATGTCCCGTTGTCGATCTCGTCGTTCGACACCGACAGGGACGTGACGTCTTTTTAGTTTGTGATACAGCACACCAGATGATGCGGGAGGGGGCGACGACGATTACGGTCGGACAAGGTCCAGATGCTGTCGATTACGCAATCGTCAATCGGATGAAACGTGGCGATCTCGTCGTGACCCAAGACTACGGTTTAGCAGCACTCGTCTTAGCGCGAGGAGGACTCGCAATGGACCAAAACGGTCGTGAGTTCACGAACGATAATATTGATTTATTACTTCATACACGGCATGTCGGACAACAAATCCGACGAGCCGGTGGACGGACGAAAGGACCGAAAAAACGGACACGTGATGCGGATCGGGCATTTGAAGAAGCATTTCGTGCATTAGTGCACACCATCATATAAGTAAGAATGTACTTGAACTGTTGATACAGCAAGGACCATGCTATAATTTGAAACAGGAATGAATTCAGAAAGGAGGATGCACGTTGAAACGAATTTTACGCGACCACTCGAAGGACCGTCCTTACCGATTGCGCCAAGGAACGGTTCCGGCATCAGCTGAGGCACGACTCACTTCACTCGATCAACGTGAAATCAATCGGTTACAACAGAATTTACGGGAAGTCGAACTGAAATTGAAGCAACGTAATGAAATCATGGAAGCGCTAGCGACACAAAATGTCGAAGCGGCCTGTGAGACCGTCCTGACGATTCTGTTGCAACTGCTCGATGTAAAAGAAGGTGCCATCCTCTTGTACCGTCGTGAACAATTGAATCATTTCGTCGCGCAAGGCATCGACGAGATGGAGCTGATCGAAAAAGATCTCGATCAATATTCGGTCTTACGTCGGGCGTTCGTCATGCGTAAATCGGTTCAGTTGCCAATCAGTGAGCAGTTCGAGTCGGCAATCCCGGTCCAGTCCCCAAGCAACGGACAAGTCGTCGGATTGCTTTATGTTCGTCATGCCTTCGCTCAGTTCAATCTAGAGCAAGTCGGGGACTTACTTGATCTATCACGAAAACTCGGGATGACGCTTGAGCGCCATCTGTTGTTCCATCAGATGGAGCATGAAAAAATCAAGACGTATCAGCTACTGGACTCGATTCGGGAAGCTGTCCTATATATCGAGAGTAGCGGAGAACAGATTTATGCAAACCAAGCATTGTTGAACATGTTTCCCCCGAAGCTCGTCAATCAAGCGCAAGGATTCCGTCATGCGTATGAACGGGCGACGTCGCTGTTTGAGCATGTCGATCAGCCGGACGCACTTCATGACTATATCGGTCAACTAATGAACGGGGATATTCCGGGAGAAACAATCGAACTCTCGGCGTTTCGTGGGAACTTATTACTCAGTGCCTACGCTGAACGGATTGCGATCGCGAACGTCGAATGGGGAATGATGCTCGTCTTACGCGACGTGACGAAAGACAAGGAACTCGATCTTAAACAGGCAGAGTTCGTCTCGATCGTATCGCACGAGTTGCGGACACCGCTCTCTTCCATCATGGGCTTTACGGAGTTACTGATGAAACGAGAAGTCGATCCGAAGCGCCAAAAGCGGTATTTGCAGACGATTCATTCGGAAACCGTTCGATTAGCGGAATTGATCAATGATATCCTGGAAATTCAGAAAGGGGAAGATTCGACGCAGGGCACGCAAAAAGAACCCCTTGATTTGAAACAGTTGATATTCGAGATGAAGCCGATGTTTGATCTTGCGAGTCAGGCACACCGAATCAGTGTTCAGTTCGAATCAGGAGACTATACGGTATCAGCCAGCAGTGAGAAGATGAAGCAACTGTTTACGAACCTAATCATGAATGCGATAAAATATTCGCCTGAGGGCGGCGCAATCCGGATCAAAGGGTCAAACCAATCGGATCAATTACGGATTGAGATTTCGGACGAAGGGCTCGGTATACCAGAGAAAGCCCTACCTTACATTTTTGATAAGTTTTATAGAGCCGATAATTCGGATACACGTAAAATCGGCGGAACCGGCTTAGGGCTCGCGATTTGCCGAATGATCGTGCTCGATCATGGAGGAGCGATTTCCGTTCAATCGACGGAAGGAAAAGGTAGTACCTTCATCATTCAACTTCCAGTTGACGTATGACCACGACAGAACCAGAAAGGAGGAAGACACGGTGAATAATAACTCACACATTCGTTATGAAGCTTTGCATCCACTCGTCGAAGAAATTCTTGAAAAACTGAGTGAACGAATCGGCGTCAATACATTATTTTTTGCATTAAACGATTCTTACAGCAATTTTGTCGTTAAAGCAATCAACCAAGACCGTCAGTTGATCGAAGAAGGCTCGACCCATGTCTTCCAACATGTCCTCTGTAAGCTGGTCGTCGATGAGACGGATGGGAAGGTCTCGATCAATGAATTGCTCAATGATCCATTGACGGTTAATCATCCGGTCACGAAAGCACTTGGAAACGGTAGCTTTTTAGGGGTGGCGATCAAAAACGCGGAGAACGAGAAAATCGGAACGTTATGTGCCTTTGACGATCAGCCATTTGACTTCAAGGAGCAGGATGTTGCGCTCGTTGAACGATACGCGGATATTATCAGTAAATCAATCAACGTCGAAACCTATGTCATCAAAGATGCACTGACAGACGTCTACAACGAACGGTATATGAAGCGATTGATTTCGAGTATGACGATTCATCCCGCTTTCATGATGGTGTTGAACCTGGACCGCTTTCATGCAATCAATGCAGCGCACGGATACCGGGCAGGGAATGAAGTACTGCGTGAAATCGCGAGCCGGTTAAAGTATGTTCCTTTACCGAACCATGTCGTCGGGCGGATGGACGGGAATGAATTCGTTGTCCTAGCAGCACTCGAACAGGATCTGGAGTTCGAGCAACATGCAGAAGAATATGCCCGTATCGTCACGGAAGCGATTGAGCAACCGATCGTTGGTGTCGCAGATGAACCGATTCACGTGACGGCTTCGTCTGGCGTCAGTCTCCTGACCGGTGACATGGCAAGCCGTCAAACACAAATTTACGCAGCAGAAGCGCTGATGCAACAGGTCAAACACGATGGGAAACGACGGACCTCGTTCGTTAATCCGTACCGAAATGCGGAGCAACATCCATTTGCATCGGTCCTTGAATCAGAGTTGTCGCATGCACTGGAACGAGGGCAGTTCGAACTTTATTACCAATGGATCGTCGATGCGAAACAAAAACATTATGTCGCGGTTGAAGCGCTTTTACGTTGGAACCACCCAGTGCTTGGCTTCGTCAGTCCGACGGATTTCATTCCGATTGCCGAGAAGATGGAAATTTTCCCGGACATCGGTCGCTTTACGATCTGTCAGGCAATCTTGGATCAACGTCGTTTAGAAGAAACGTTTGGTCGTAAGATTTCCGTCGCCGTCAATCTGTCGGCGAATCAGTTCGAGTCAGATCAACTATTTTCCGAGTTGCTCCGACTGACAGAGGAGTCATACTTCCCGAATGAACGACTCATTCTTGAAATTCGGGAAGAAGTACTGCAGACACGTCGCCGTTTTGCGATCAACCGGTTGGAACAATTGCGTCAAGCAGGCTATCGTTTGACCGTCGATCATTTTGGAAGTCATTACGCATCACTCAATTCGTTATTGCGTTTACCTGTTCAAGCGGTCAAGCTTGATCCAATCTTTACGCGTCGCCTCGTCCAAAATCAGTTGGAGCGCTCGATGATTCGGTCTGTTCATTCGTTGACGTCTGTGCTGAACATCGTGCTCGTGATTCAAGAGGTTGAGACCGCGTCTCAACTCCAACAGATTCAACTGCTGGATGAGGACCTTTATGTGCAAGGCTATGAGGTACATCACCCTCAGCCAATTGACCAATTACTCATCGAGGACATTGTTCGCGGGCACGCCGAGGTTTAATCGTTCTTCAGTCGGGAATACTTTAAAATGTGGAACAAGTACATTTTAAGGGGGATGCCAAATGGCGAATCAACACGATAAAGAGACGGATCCGATTACTTCAGGGAACCGTATGACGAAGGATGAGATTGCCGGACGTGATCCGCAAGACCATACGAATGTACCGGAATCTTCAAAAGAGGAAAAAGAATCGAAGCACCAAGAGCAAGAACAAGATGCTGAGAAAACAGAACGACCAGATGACGATGCTTCGAGTGAAGAAGCACCCGATTTGTCCCATGCTTCAGATGAAGATGGCGATGTCCAGCCGTCTGATGAAGACCAGCAAGATAAAGAATAACTATAAATAAGGGCAATCGACGTTCGGCAGTAATGCCACGCGTCGATTGCCCTTTTTGCTGTATTGTTCTTGAATGATTACTCGCCCCCGCCGTCACCACCACCATCAAATCCTCCGTCGATCCCGCCGTCCGTCGCATGGGACGTGTCGGTCAAATCAATAGGGAAGAGTAAGAACGGAATCGCGTCAGCGCCGTCCGGTGGGAGAATCGAAGATGGGAAGAGTTGTTGCAGGATCGTTTGTTGACTTAAATACAATCGGATTGCTGTCAGATAGACTAAGTCCTTCCGGTATTTAAAATGTAAATCGGAGCGTAACGCCTCTGCCATCCGTTCGAGTGACGAAGCGTGAACGTTTGGATCACCGAGTAACGCAAGCATGCCGTGGAACGACAGCGGAACATGGTGTTTACGATGTATCTTACGGGATGCCTCCACTTGTGCGATATAGCGATCCCAATCGTCTTCAGGCAATAAAGCGAATATCAAGGCGACGACATACGTCTGTTGAGCGCGTCCGAACCGTCGTTTGAGTCGTTGATAGACCGTTTCGATACGCGAGGCGAGTTCGTCTAACTCACCGCGTGTCGTAGCGTGAAAATAGACGAAAGAGATCAATAGCGGTGACACGATGAACCGATGTTGTTTTTTGAGGCGTGTGTATAATTGTACCGTTCGTTCAAGTACCGCGTCCTGTGGAGTAAGACGGCTGATGAACAGGGCAGTAGAGTAGGCATTCAAGGGATGCGACAAGCGATGCGATTTAAAATAGCCATGAATCGACATCATCTCAGCAATCCGACTCGGTGTGTGGGCGTCAAAGGCATGAATCTTCGAAGCAAGTAATAATGCCTGGGTGGTTTGTGTATGCAAGCGTATTTTCAAGTCATCTGCTGTCTCAAGCAACACACTTGCGGAAACCTGCTCCGTTCCGATTGTTCGGTCGAATGCCAGTTCGATCAGAATACCATCCTGATAGGTTCTGAATTCTGGTCCGATGTGATCAAGCTGTCGCAAGAAAGTCGTCGCGATCTCCATGACTGTTCCTCCTCTGCCTTTTCTTCTAGTGTATCACGCAGTGAAAGCGTTATCTTATTTTTTCAGTTGGGTGTCAATCAATTGTTCTGCTGCGCGCCGGTACAAGTTACTCATATGAGCCATCGCTAAGATCTGTTCCAGTGGGTCAGTCGTCGAGGCGGTTAGAGCGTCTTGTTCCGTTACGAAGCGGGCTGTATTTCGTTCCGTCAGTTCGAGGTAATTGCGATAAAACCCTTCAAGATCGAGTTGATCCTGTTCGATTCCTTCGTTCAAGGGCGCGAGAATCGTCTTGATATCATTGATCGAAAACGAACTTTTCAATTGATAAATCAAGCTGATCAGAATCAAATGCTCCTTCGTATACTTTTTATTCGTGACCGGAAAGAATAATTTCTTTTTGGCATAATTGTTGATCATCGTCTTCGTCAAAATCGTCTCGTCTGCACTTCGCGTCGTTTCCTCGAATGTCCGCTCGAACAGTTGAATGACTTGATCCATATAGAGATCGATATTCGGGATATCTTCGAGCCGTAATTGACGATCGTGTCTCGTGTCATCAGAATGTGTCATAAAAAAACCTCCAAAATCGCTAAAATAGGACTTTCAACTTCTCCATCATATGATAGAATACGTATATAACGCCATGTAGTATTCGAAACTACATATCAAGGGAGGAACGAAAGTGAAAGCTTATATGAGAGAACCGATTAATGGATTAACGCATCTTGGAGGGGCTGTCTTTGCTTTTGTCGGGTTACTGGCACTTGTCATTAAGGCATCGTTGGAACGGGGGGCATCACTTGCGATCGTTGCAGCGATTATTTTTGGTGTCAGTATGATGGCGCTCTATGCCGTCTCAGCGACTTACCATATGGTGCTTGCGAGCGACCGGGCGATCGCGATCTGGCGTCGGTTGGATCATTCGATGATTTATCTGTTGATTGCCGGGTCTTACGCACCGTTTTGTCTCGTCAGTTTGAACGGTCCGACTGGTTGGGTCTTGTTCAGCATCGTCATGTTGATTGCAGTCTCTGGAATCACCTTCAAATTGGTTTGGTTCAACAGTCCACGTTGGTTATCAACGACGCTCTACATCGGAATGGGCTGGATCATGGTATTTGCGATCACACCACTTGCGCAAGTTTTATCACCGCTCGGCATCGGATTATTGTTCCTTGGTGGTATCTTCTACACGATTGGTGGCATCATCTATGGGCTGAAGCCACGGATCTTATCGTTCAAACATCTTGGATTCCATGAAATCTTCCATATCTTCGTACTACTGGGTAGCCTAGCGCACTTCCTATGTGTCTACTTCTTCGTCTTATGAGGATGTCCTCCTTCAGTCAATGGCTGAAGGAGTTTTTTTGTGTCTGATGGAAAATACAGGAGAAGTCGAGTGTCCTCACGAATGAAAGAACGAATAGATCACGCATAGGAGGAAAAGCATGAAACACACACGATGGCAATTAGAGACACTCTACACGATTGATGATGTCAAAGCAGGAATTGCTACGATACAAGCCGCGTTGACGAAACATCCGGCTAATGTGGCAGAACAGGTCGAGCGTTATCAGCAAGTCGCGCGCGACGTCGAAGAATGGAGCGACTTCATTTATTGTCTGTACGCTGAAGATGTCACGCGCTTAGAAGTCCATTCATTGCTCGAAGAAATCGAAATCGTACAAGCGATGGTGCGCAGTGAGGCAGCAGCACTCGATACGAAGATCGCCGCACTGTCACAAGAAGACTGGTCGGCGCTCGTCACGGATTCACCGTACGCCTTTTTCTTGAACGAACGCCGTGACATCCAGTCCCGTCGTGCATCACTAGTGCAGGAACAATTGTTACAGGATCTCGGTGTGGATGGGTTCCAAGGCTGGGGGCAGCTCTACAAACAGCGTTTCATGGCATTACGCGTTGACTTGGATAAAAAGCAGGTCACGATCGGTCAAGGGCTACACGAAGCGATGTTCGCACCTGACCGTTCGGCTCGTCTAGCGGCAGCGACAGCGGTTGATACCGCGTGTGCACAGGAAGCTGACCTGTTTGCGACAATCTTGAACCGGATTGCCGGCTTCAGATTGCACTCCTACAAGATGCGGAACTGGGAGCAACCATTGACCGAGTTGCTGGAGCAGAACCGAATCTCGGAAGCGAGCCTACAAGCGATGATGGAAGCACTCGATCAACACCGCGACCTCTTTCGCGCCTATTATGCTCGCAAGATTGCCCAGGCAAATCGGGTGACGGGAGAATGGCATGATTTTGAGACGAACACCTATCGTTCCGCGCGTCACATTCCGTTTGAGATGGCAGAGACCATCGTCACGACACAATTCAAACGATTGAATCCGCGACTCGGTACTTTTGCTGAAAACGTGTTTAGTAAGGGATGGGTTGATGCAGAGAATCGTCCTAGAAAAGCGGAAGGCGGATTCTGTGCCGCATTCCCGATTGCCAAGGAGAGCCGGATTTTCATGACGTATCGCGACAGTTATCCGGACGTCGCGACGCTCGCGCATGAATTCGGTCACGCCTATCATAATTATTTACTGCAAGACGAACCGTATTTAAATCAAATCAAAGGAACGAGCATCGCGGAAACAGCTTCGACGTTCATGGAGAATCTAGTGCTCGATGCTGCTATCAAAGAGACAACGGAACGCGAGGAAGTGCTTGCTTTGCTTGAAGTCAAGATTCGGGAAGGACTGAAATATGCCAGCATCGTTCCCGGGATGTTCCGGTTCGAGCAACGGTTTTATGCGGAACGTCAGCAAGGGACGGTCAGTGCCGAACGGTTAAGTGAACTCCTACAAGAGGAAGAACGGTTAGCCTACGGTCCGGTATTGCCTGAACCGGCACGATATAAATGGATGTACATAAGTCACTTGTTTAATCCGAATCTTGCGTTCTACAACATTCCCTACACGATCGGTTATCTGCTCAGCAATAGTCTGTATCAGACGGTTCAAGCGGATCCGAGTCAATTTTCGGCAGTCTTTGAAGCGGTCATGCATGATTCCGGTCAAGCGACGATCGATGAGATCGTTAAACGTCATCTCGATGCTGATCCGACATCTGTCGCGTTTTGGATGGAAGCCCAGCAACCGCTCGTCCAGGCAATTGAGCAGTACCTGACGTTAACGGAATCCTCTCTCTCCGTCGATTGAAGACGAATCGAAACGGGAACAGAAATGTAGGGAGGGATGCGGATGTATGAACAGGAGAAACAATTAGTCGCTGAGGCAGCACTAACTTACGTGAAGGATGGAATGATAGTGGGTCTTGGAACGGGTTCGACGACGGAACGGTTTATCAAGGCGCTTGGTCCACTCGTCCAGGCTGGACTACAGATTCGTGGCGTGGCGACGTCGCTTGCGACGGTAAAGCTTGCTGATCAGTTACAAATCCCATTGATTGATCTGGAAGAGGGAATGGAAATCGATGTGACAGTTGACGGAATTGATCAAATCGACGGTCAGTTTCAAACAATTAAAGGCGGTGGCGGTGCATTGTTTCGTGAAAAAATTGTCGCCCTGATGAGTCGCGAATTGCTCTATCTGACCGATTCCTCGAAGTTCGTCCATCATTTAAGCGGACCGTTACCGGTTGAACTGGATCCGTTTGCCTTACCGTATGTACGACAACGGTTGCGTGATAAGCATGTCTCCGCAACGTTGCGGCTGAAAGACGATCGTCCCTTCATTACAGATGGAGGTCACGTGATTCTTGACGTTGATGTATCAGCCATTTCGGACGTTCGATTATTCGCAAAAGAAGTGAAGAGCTGGTCTGGAGTGCTTGAGACCGGTTACTTCGAGCGACAACCTGATCATGTCCTGACGGTCGAAGAGGGAAAGGTCAAACGCATCGCGCATCCTCGCCTGCGTGACGGTGGTGGGTTGGTTTAAGAAAAGAAAGAAGGAAACCGTATGGGCTTGAAAAAACGGTATTTATTCGGAGCAGGTGTCATTGCCGGTGCGAGTCTATTGTTGTTCAGGAAGCGGGAACAGGGAACACAGACAGATGTGTTACGCGACTATTTAGCGCATCTCGATCAGGACCCGAGTCCAGATGCTGCGAAGGACCCAGATGAGGTCGGATTGACGAAACTGGATTCGATCTATCGAGCCGAGTGGCAAGCGAATGGTTTCCCACGTTCGCGGACGGAGCTAGAGGAGCTTGAAAAATAAAAGAACATGAAAACAGCCTTGTCTACAATCTGAAACGATGACTTAAGGTCATCGTTTTTTGTTTTCTCTGCATGTTTGGTATGATTAGGAAAAACTAGAGGTGTTCTTTATTGAAAAAAATTAAAAATTTCGATACAGCTTCAAACGCTACTATCATTCTTATTGGTTTAGCCATTATCATTTTGACGGCTGTATTTCTGTATATGTCCCCTGGGAATTTCGAAATCATCTTCGGTATCGGAACTGTGGCATTCGTCTCGCTTGGTATTTTTGTGAACCTGCAATCCCTTGCGATAGCTCAATCAGCACAAGAAAACGCCCAAAGTTCTGCCGATTCAGCACAAAATTCTGTTGATGTGGCAAAAGATGCATTGAAAGTCGCTAGCGACGAAGCTGAAGCGAACGCCATTCGATACCGTTTCGAGAAAGGACCTTTCTTGACTCTCAAAAAGAAACAGTTCCTCGTGCCTTTAATCGCTCCATATTCGCATAAGGCGCAGTTTGATGATACAGAAAGGTTGGATGCGATCCACAATCCGAGTGCTCTGCTCTTGACGAACAACGGGATGGGAACAGCATCAAATATTAGTTACAGCTTTAGTCTTTTAAATTCGATAGGCAACTTACATGACTATGACGACTTGAAGTTCGAATCAGATGATGTTGCCGACGAGAACGCAATCAACAAGAGCTTTTACCTCTCCAATCACAGAGGGTTTCCTCAATACACGCTAACTACCAAGTTATTCAGGAACACTAATAGTGGCCGACCAGGACTACTCTTGACCTGTACAACTGATCAAGGCAATCTTTCGGAAGCGATTCATCCAAGAAGAAAACGATCTATCCAAAAACCTGTCACGTCAGACGAGGCGATCCAGATTGGATATTTGGACAACAAGGAGGGGGAATGGATTCACCTTCCGTTGCTTTTCCGCATCCTAAGCAATCAATACTTTTTAGAACGAAAGATTTTGAAAGAAGAACATTGGAAAACCAAAGAGCCACTCCTAGAACTAAGAGTCGATTACACCGATGAGTTTTCAGAACATATGAATCAATTTGAAGAAGCGAGACGCTCCAAGAGATTTCTGATCAAATGTTCGAATGACATTAAAGTAGTTTCAGAACCTGACGATAGTCAGCACGAACGAACCGGAAAAATGCTTTTGTGCCGATATGTCATCGAATCATTAGATAACATTCCGCTTGCGAGTCGTGCAACCGAACAAACTGAGGAGGAAACGGTAGATGAAAGCACTGGATCGACTGAAGGATGACTTAGCGAACAGCGCCGATTGGAACGTGACAATCACGGTCAGCAAGAAAGACCTGGAAAGTCCGTCACTGCCTATGAAGCCTTGAAACAAGAGATCGACTAGAAAAAGAAATAAGAGAAACGCTCTTCAAACTGCCCCATAAAAGTTGGACATAAAAATTCAACTTTTATGGGGTGTTTTTTATGGAACGAATTGTAACATTAAGTGCAACACCTAGCTGAAGACACGAAAAGACCCATAACGGCCTCGTGTAGAATAGAGTTACCACACCAAATTCAACGGAGGATTCATTATGAGCGATTTGGGCGTTTTGCGACAAAAAGGCAAGCGTCAAAAGCCACGTGAGACAAGAGGTCGCTTCAACAGCGGGCTTTCGATCAGCAAACGTCCGTCGGACGTCCGGGGTCGAGAGACTTTCGGACACTGGTAGTTGGATACTGTCGTATCAGGACGAGGACAGACAAAGGCACGTGTTGCGACATTCATTGAGCGCAAAAGCCGGTTCTATATCGTACTACCGATGGTCGATTGTTCTTCTCACTCGATGGAACACGCCATCCGTACACTTCATGATTATTTCCCATCGGGAACGTTTCAAACCATGACAACGGATTGTGGTAAGGAGTTTAGCTGTCACGAACGGATACAGCACTCCCTCGGTATCCCGATGTACTTCGCAGATCCTTATTCTTCATGGCAACGTGGCAGCAATGAGAATGCCAATGGTCTTCTCCGTGAGTTCTTTCCAAAGGGAACGAACTTCGGAATGATCAACCCGACAGAACTGAGTCTGGAACACTCGGAAATCATACTCCGTCCCGACCTCGCGGAGAAACTTCACCATCTTCGTGATGGCATTGATGTTCTTACTCGTCAATCGAGCGAATCCATACGTGAACAACGTCTTCATCCCGTCTTCCGCTGTACTTTGATCTCTATCCACTCCAGTCCATCGATTGATCACCGCGTTCCTTGGTGTCTCTTCTATTATACGAGGCAAGCGGCAGCGGATTTCATCGGCTTAAAAAAAAGTACGACCGAAGTCGCGAACATCAAATAACGTACGACGAGAAATCAGGTATCGAACAAAAGACGGCGCTTCCAATACATTATTTCGTCAACGAATGTCCTTTTTATCGCATTTTTCGCAAGTACGGTTGTAGAGAGAGTACGGTTTCGCATACTTTGTTCCAGTTCAGGTATAGCTTTTTTCTAGCAATACCAACGTTTCCACTCTCATTTTCGTTTTCGATATACCACCGAAAACAACGAATGACATCGCGCCTATTCGAATATCATGACACAATAACGTACACGAGGAGAGCATGCATCAATGAAAAGTCGACGCTCCCGATGCATCCGCTCATTTTCCCAAAAAAGATATTGTATAAGTGGCATATTTTCAGAATGGCGCTGTATAGAATACATGGAGAAAAGGGAGTACTCGTCTGGGAAACCCTCAGACACCTTTTCTCGACTGCTCGGACGTCTGAGCGTGATATTCAGAAAGTTTGCGAAGTATATTGACTTTGAAACTTCTAATGGTTTCGATGAGGTGGTACTGGTGGTGACAAGCCATTTGGGTCACGCGGCGGCCTTTCATTTCGAGTTCCCAGTCCGGCATCTGCATTCGTTTCGAAATGCGAATCGCACCTGACCGGCTGACGAACAAGCAGCGAATTCCGATCAACGGGTTCGTTAAAGCCGCGGAGCCACTTTGCTACGAATCGGGATTCTTCGATTTCGTCACAATCATACAACTCTTTCACTGTGAATCGTATTTCGAGCCGTTCGCGGTCACAGTTCTCATATATGCTCTAAATATCTCTTGTGGAGGCGCCGCCGGTTCAGCTGGCCGGTGGCAAATTCCTTCATCATGACACCTTTCGTGCAGATTCCTTTTCTATATACACTGTTCGAGGAATCATATGCAAGCGATATTTCGTGTTGAGGATGTTCGGTTTAACCGGTTACTTCGTTTTTTTCGATGATGCCAGCAATACCAACGAAACTCGACGCGGATCACACTCCACGTTTACTCGACGTTGTTCATCAGTGAGTCGAATACAGTTCGCGAACCTGTCATAATTCAATCTATGATGTACTCGTGGATGGATTGCATTAACTCGGTTTGATTGGAGTATTTATTTTATTTCGAGACGGATCAATTCGTCCAAACGATGACCGTCGAAAAAGGCTTGTTTTTTTGAGCGTACAAGGACGTAATTCCGCTATTTGGTGCGTTCCGTTATCTGTTCGCAAGACATTGTCCGACATCCACAAAATTATTGTATGTAGTACAATGAAACACATGTATTATCAACGGCTTCAGGTAGGCCACCTGTCGCTAAAATTTCACGTATTTTTCGATTATGCTTGTCAGCTAGAAAATCGCCTTCATAATAACATTAATGAATGCGCATGAGAGTGCGCTTCCGCTTCATCAACGTTGGCGTATGCTTATGAAAATCAAAAAATTAAAATTGATGTTTAAAAAATCTCCTATTTTCCCTATATATTAAGTGCTCCTATCGTTACACGCGAAGGAGACCCGCTCAGTTCGTCCTGATCACACGACTGAAGCAAAGCTATTCAACGCAAAAACAATCGTCATTTTTTTCTGAACGTGCAGAAATCGAGCGAAAACGAGCGAATTCCTGCAAAAATCTATCAAAACGGGTGCATATCGTACTCTAATCGGCTGTAAACGGGCGAGACGTCGTCTGAGTGCCGCTGAGCCAACATGCATAAAACAACCAGACCCATCATACTAAAGGTACAAGTTAACGCGGTGCCGACGCCATTCTCGACGAGGTACCCGTTGTGAAGAGCGGGATTGCGGATCATAAATCCGGGGTATACAACAGGAACAAACGTTCCTTGTTTTTTCGAAGCCTAGAGGAGTGATTCATAATGATGCGATACGTCGACCTCGGAAACTTGAAATGGATTCCGTTCTTGATGCCGGAACACAAAGCAATGCTCAAACAGTATTATCGGGAAGTACATCAACTGAATGTCCCGAATTACGATGAGCGACTAAATCCACAAATTGAAAATGTACTGAATGATGCAATCTTTAATGGAGGACTCCTCCGGATCGTCGCGCATCGCAACGGAATCGAATTCAAATTCGATGCATACGTTGAGAAGCTCGACTACGAGGCGGATACCATCACGCTACGCAAGAGTAACTATCAAGAAGAAAAGTAAGGTTTGATCAGATGATCGGAGTATCTAAAGTATTCTAGTCACCCCGCTGCATACAAGGTTATTTCCCATAGACGCGGAATTCCTGTTTGCAATCGACAATGATTTTATCCGAATCGGAGAAGAAATTGTCGTAATCGGAGAAAAAACAAACAAAATTGTTGTTTTTCCACCGTGATATCGGGTAATATGACTATAGAAGGATACAGGTACTGTCCGGACCCGCCCAGGGGCAGCACGTCTAACGCGCTGAAAAACAATACTGAGGATCATCCCGGCTGGTGATTGTCCAGTCGTACCTTACGTTTAATTCTCGAGAGTGACTCTGCTGATGTGGGGTCACTCTTTTTGCGTAGAAATTAAACGAATTGAGGTCAATGATCATGACTAATGATAAATATTCGACGTTCAACCCGGACGTCACACTACAAGAACTCGCGCAAATGTACGAAGAATTGTTCGCGCGGAAAATCTATCAAATCGATATCGGTCACAAAAGCTCCCCGCTTCGCATCAAGTTTGACGAAGGTAACTTGAAGCATATGCTTGGCTTGCAACACATCATCCAGTCAAACGACAAGCCATATCGCGCGGAGAACCTGTACCGCAGCATGCTCGATGGCAGCTTCACGATGGAGATGCTCGAAGAGCTGGATGCACAGAAATCGAAGAAATGGATGATGCGAATTCAATGCTTCCAACTCTTGCCGGAACTTCTGAAGGAAGGAAAGTGTGGCTTGGGTACTTCGAAGGGAAGCATGCGTGACATCGAGTTCTTCTTCTTTGATCAGACGCTCGGGCATTACATCTACTTCGGGGTACGCAAGGAGAAAAATTCAGATTTTTACGCACCGGTAACGTTCTTCGAAAACAAGAGCACCTATCCGAAGCATGCAAGCGGAAAGCTTGTGAGCGTCAACGGACATACGATCATCGAACAGAACACAGAAATGGAAAAATGATATGTTATGGAGACGTCGATTCGGCGTCTCTTTACTTTTTATAGTGTGCTGATTATTAAGGATATATCGTCCCCCCCCCCCCGTTGCAGTTAAGTTGGAACTTTACACCTAAAGAGGTGAACGACAAATCTTATGTCTGGACATTATACGAATGTCTCTAAATAGGATGACCGTCGTCACTCTATCAACCTCGGCGAATCCTCTCTTTCATATTTGGATGAAGGGCGATCTGACACACAATCGACGATCATACATAGAGGATAATTGAAAAGCAAAAGCCCTAGATCCTAATGATCCAGGGCTGTTTTCGTGTGTCTTAATATGTAAGCGACCCAGCAATGATCAAACCGATCGAAATCGATAAGAAGAGGAGCAGCAAGCCGACTGCTTCGTTGTTCGCATCAATCTCTTTTGTCATGCTTAAACGTGGGATTAGTAAATCCGCGAGATAGAACAAGACGATTTGTAAGACGATTGCGAGTGCACCCCATAAGACCATATCGAGAATGCTGACGGAGTTCGAGATACTCGAATAGAGGACGATGGCAAGACCGAGAATACGTCCACCGAATGCATAAACGGCTGCTTTCTTACCATTACGGATTAATTCCAGTTCCTTTGATTTCGTCGTTACCTCGAACAGGACGACACCAATTGCAAGGAGTACGGTCGCGACACCGATATACGTAAGGGTCGAGAGGAATAAGTCACTGAATGTCATGTTGGTACCTCCATCATGATTTTTTATTTTTTTTGCGTTGTTCGTATGCGACATACAATTCAAGCAGTGCTCCGACGAGAATGCCTGCTGATACATACAAATAGAAGTTGTCACCAATGAATCCGAACACGAGTCCTAAGAGAAGACCGATCAGGATATAGGGACCTTTTGCTAACTTCATGCCAATCACCTACCTCTTCTTTAAAGGTAGCGGATTTCAGAGGTGGCGTCCATCGTTATTCTTGAAAGCTGACGGCAGATTCTGCATTAGGAGAAAACAGGACGACTTGATTCCGTCCTTGTTGCTTTGCCTGATAGAGGGCAGCATCCGCATCCAGTAGAAGATCGTCGATTTGTAGTGTCGTCTCATCGTACGCGGCTAAACCAAACGATGCTGTGAGCGGTAGCTCTGTCGTCGCTAGTCGGAACGGACTAGAAGCGATCCGTTCGCGTAATTGCTCTGCTAAAGGCAGAACTTCAGCAAGCGGAACACCCTCGAACAGGACTGAAAACTCCTCACCGCCGTTACGGGATAAATACCCGCTTTCTGCCACTCCGTCGCGCAGTCGATTGGCAAACTGTCGTAGCACTTCGTCGCCCGCTTCATGACCATACGTATCGTTGACGTGTTTAAAATGATCGATATCGATCGTCAATAATACGATGGACTGTTTGTTCAGGATCAATCGCTGTTTGACATCCGTGAAGTATTCATTGAAGGCGCGTGAATTATTTAATCCCGTCAAAAAGTCAAGTTGCGCTTTCTGACGAAGCATCCGTAGTGATTGTTTGGTCAACCGAATATCGCGGATGATCAGCAGGGCGAGCCAACTACTGACGAATGATGCAGGAATGACGACTGTCATCACTTCAAGTAGAAGAATCTGTTCCGGTAAGACGATCCACAAGACAAGAGCGTGTAAAGCCGTCGCGTAGAGCGTCACGAGTGTGAATGTTCGTTTTGCATAGGGTGGCATCTCGCGAACGATTAAGCTCGTTCCTAAAGCAACGGCGACGATAAAACCGAATGCGGTGAAGGCTGCTAAATTCGTTCCCAAACTGAAGCGATAGATGATGATTGCGATCGTCACGATCGTTGTCGGGATGACACCACCAAAGTAGGCAGCGACGACGACCGGAATATGGCGCAAATCGACCATGACGCCAGGCGCTGCTTCGATCGTCATCTGCATGAGTAGTAATGAGATGACACTTAAGGCAAGGCCATACAACACGCGGGTCAGCCGTGGGGAGTCACGGGTGATCGGGATTGGCGATAGTTTTCCGAGCAGATAGAAACCAGCCATTAATAGCGTCACGTTATGCAAGACGTCAAAAAGGATGCTTTTCATGAACTGTCCATCCTTTCAAATAAAAGTACGTTACTTAAAAGACATACGCCATAAAAGGACTAACTCCTGTTACTTGAAAAAATAATCTATCTGATACAATTGTGTCTATAATGTGAACTTATGATTTCTATAAGCTGTACTTATGGTTTTACGAAATGTAATTGACCTCCTCGACACTGCGTTGTTAAATGATGAAGAAGCGATATGAAAGCGTTTACTAAATTTGAAGGAGATCTACTTATGGAACTCGTCATCATTCTTCTTGCCTTATCCTTATTGATGTTCGTTGCCTATCGTGGTTTTTCGGTCATCCTATTTGCACCAATCTGTGCCTTGTTCGCTGTCTTACTGACGAACCCGGACTGGGTGTTACCTTTCTTCTCGAATATCTTCATGGAAAAGATGGTCGGCTTCATCAAAGCATACTTCCCGGTCTTCCTCCTCGGAGCGATTTTCGGAAAAGTCGTTGAGATGTCCGGTATCGCGGAGTCGATCGCGAAGACGATCATCCGCATGATTGGTGCGAAGCGTGCTATTCTTGCCATCGTCTTACTCGGCGCCATTCTTACATATAGCGGCGTCAGCCTGTTCGTTGTCGTGTTCGCAGTTTATCCGTTTGCAGCGAACTTGTTCCGCGAAGCGAATATCCCGAAACGCCTCATCCCAGGAACAATCGCCCTTGGTGCATTCACGTTCACGATGGATGCCTTACCAGGAACACCGCAGATTCAAAACGTCATCCCAACGACGTTCTTCAAAACGGATATCTACGCTGCCCCGATCATGGGAACAGTTGGTGGATTGTTCATCTTAGTCGTCGGGATGTGGTACCTCGAGTCACGCAAGAAAAAAGCGCATCAAGCGGGTGAAGGTTATGCTGGATTCGAAGCGACGGCGGCAAGTGCCGCACCGCAGATGGAGTTGAAGAACGAACCAGAAATGACGCTCGAAACGGATCGTCAACCAGTCTATCGGCAAGTCCTGGCTTTCGTGCCACTCGTCCTCGTTGCTGTCATGAACAAAGTCTTCACGCTTTCGATTCCGAAATGGTATCCGGAAGGATTTGATTTTTCAGCAATCGGTTTAGAGGCATTCGGAAAAATTGAGACACCCGCCGTTCTTGCGATTTGGTCCGTGCAAATGGCGTTGTTGATCGGAATTCTTGCAGCGATGCTGTATGACTTCCCGAAGATCAAGACGAATTTCCAAGCTGGTCTCAATGTCAGTATCGGTGGCGCGCTCTTAGCGGTCATGAATACAGGTGCTGAGTATGGTTTCGGAGGCGTCATCGCAGCATTACCAGGATTCAAGTCCGTCTCAAGCGGGATTTCAGAGACGTTCACGAACCCACTCGTCAACGGAGCTGTCACGACGACGACGCTTGCCGGTGTCACTGGTTCCGCATCGGGCGGGATGGGGATCGCGTTAAGTGCGATGTCGGATAAATACACGCAAGCGATCACATCAGGCGGCGTGCCACCGGAAGTCATGCACCGCGTCATCTCGATGGCGTCCGGCGGAATGGATACATTACCGCATAACGGTGCCGTCATCACGTTACTTGCCGTCACGGGACTGACACATCGTCAGTCGTATAAGGACATCTTCATGATTACGATCCTCAAGACAGTGACGGTCTTCTTGATGATCGGATTGTATAGCTTGACTGGATTGTATTAAGGATTTTAAAAGGGGGCATCATCAGATGAAACAGGGGAAAGTATACGCATCATTCGCGGAAGCAACAGCAGACATCTTTGACGGGGCGACGCTAGTCGTAGGGGGCTTCGGACTCTGCGGAATCCCGGAAAAATCCATTACGGCGTTACAAGAGAAGGGCGTCAAGGATTTGACGGTCGTCAGTAACAACTGTGGCGTCGATGATTTTGGACTCGGTTTGCTCTTGCAAACGCGACAAATTAAGAAGATGATTTCGTCGTATGTCGGGGAAAACAAAACGTTCGAACAACAGTACCTCAGTGGCGAGATTGAAGTCGATCTCGTCCCCCAAGGTACGCTAGCGGAACGAATCCGTGCTGGTGGTGCTGGTATTCCTGGTTTCTATACACCGACTGGCGTCGGGACACCGATTGCTGAAGGAAAGGAACAAAAGGAGTTTGACGGAAAAACGTATCTGCTCGAAGAAGGAATCGTCGGCGATTTTGCGATCGTCAAGGCATGGAAAGCGGATCGTCTCGGAAATCTCGTCTTCCGGAAGACGTCACGCAACTTTAACCCGATTGTCGCAACAGCCGGAAAAGTAACGATCGTCGAAGTCGAAGAACTCGTTGAAGTCGGCGAACTCGATCCGAACGAGATCCATACACCAGCCGTCTATGTCCAGCGCATCGTCGTCGGAACGGATTATGAAAAACGCATCGAACGCCGGACTGTCCGGGAAGCTTGAGGAGGAAATCGATATGAAAACGACACGAGAGATCATCATTGAACGCGCACTTCAGGAAATTGAAGACGGGATGTACGTCAATCTCGGGATCGGGATTCCGACATTGATCGCCAATGCGATTCCGGACGACATGCATGTCATGCTGCAATCCGAAAACGGATTGCTTGGTATCGGACCGTATCCACTCGATCATGAGGTCGATGCCGACGAGATCAATGCCGGCAAAGAGACAGTCACGGCACAATCCGGAGCTTCTTACTTCGACAGTGCCGAATCATTCGCGATGATTCGCGGTGGGCATATCGATCTCGCGATCCTCGGCGGGATGGAAGTCGATCAGAACGGTGACCTTGCGAACTGGATGATTCCGGGCAAGATGGTCAAAGGCATGGGCGGAGCGATGGATCTCGTCAACGGAGCGAAACGCGTCGTCATCATCATGGAACATGTCAACAAACACGGCGAATCGAAAGTCAAACAGGCGTGTACTTTGCCGTTGACAGGACGCGCTGTCGTCAACCGTCTGATCACGGACCGGGCAGTCTTTGATTTCACACCGGACGGGATGGTCTTGATCGAGACGCTGAATGGTCATACGGTCGAAGACGTCAAACAAGTCACGGAAGCACGATTTACGGTCAGTCCGGAACTCGAGCGCGTGACGGTAGGGGAGTGAAGCAGATGGTCCAAGGAGATATCGTACTCGTCACAGGTGCAGGGAGCGGAATTGGTCTAGAAATCTCAAAGGCGTTTGCTGCGGCAGGAGCGAAGGTCGTCGTCACGGACGTCCGCGCAGAAGCAGCAGAAGAGGCTGCGGCAACGATTCGCGGAGCCGGTCATGAAGCAGTCGGGATGACGCTCAACGTCACCGATGAAGCACAGGTCGAAGCGGTCTTGAAGCAAACGGTCGAACAGTTCGGACGACTCGACGTCTTGATCAACAACGCTGGTCTTCAGCACGTCTCACCAATTGAAGAGTTTCCGACGGAGAAATTCGAGTTGATGATCAAGATCATGTTGACGGCACCGTTCATCGCCATCAAACATGCCTTTCCGATCATGAAGGAACAAGGTTACGGACGGATTCTCAACATGGCATCGATCAATGGTTTGATTGGCTTTGCTGGGAAGGCGGCGTATAACTCGGCGAAACATGGATTGCTCGGTCTAACGAAGGTCGCAGCCCTTGAAGGAGCGGAACACGGAATCACCGTCAACGCGATTTGCCCGGGGTATGTCGATACACCGCTCGTCCGAAATCAGATGGAAGACTTGGCAAAGACGCGTCACGTTGAACTCGAAAAAGTACTGGAAGAAGTCATCTATCCGCTCGTTCCGCAAAAACGGTTGCTCGCCGTCGAAGAAATCGCGGATTATGCGTTGTTCCTCGCGAGCCGCAAAGCAAAAGGGATCACCGGACAAGCAAACGTACTCGATGGAGGATATACAATTCAATAAGGAGATGGAGCAGATGAGTGAAGCAGTCGTCATCGTCAGTGCGACGCGCACGGCGATCGGGAATTTCAATGGAAGTTTGAAGGACATCAAAGCAACGGAACTCGGAGCGACAGTCATCCGCGCGGCACTTGAAAAAGCAGGTGTCGCAGGAAATCACGTCGATGAAGTCTTTTTTGGTAACGTCCTCTCAGCAGGACTTGGTCAAAATCCAGCACGACAGGCGGCACTCGCTGCCGGCTTACCGGAGACATGTCCAGCGATGACCGTTAACAAGGTCTGCGGATCCGGTCTCTCAGCCGTCCATCTCGCGTATCAGGCGATCAAGTCAGGTGAAGCCGATGTCATCGTTGCCGGTGGGATGGAAAACATGAGTCAGGCGCCGTATGTCCTCGCGGGCGCACGGTCTGGACTGAAGATGGGTGACCAACCGCTCGTCGATACGATCATTCAGGATGGGCTCGAGTGTGCGTTTAATGACTATCACATGGGAATCACGGCAGAAAATTTAGCCGACGCCTATGAACTCTCCCGCGAAGCCCAGGATCAGTTCGCGGCGACAAGTCAGCAAAAAGCGCAGACGGCATTAGCGGAAGAACGGTTCGTCTCGGAGATTACGCCAGTGTTGATTCCACAACGAAAAGGCGATCCAATTCGTTTTGAACAAGATGAGTTTCCGCGAGCGGGCACGTCTATCGAAACACTCAGTCGTTTGCGCCCGGCGTTCAAGAAGGACGGAACGGTCACGGCAGGCAATGCATCTGGCATCAATGACGGAGCTGCTGCGCTCGTCATCATGTCCGCGACAAAGGCAAAAGAACTCGGTGTGACTCCACTCGTTGAGATCGTTGCGAACGGAACGTCCGGCGTCGACCCGAGCATCATGGGGATTGGTCCCGTTCAAGCGGTCCAGAAGGCACTCGATAAAGCGGGACTGACGCTTGAGGAGATCGATGTCATCGAAGCGAACGAAGCGTTCGCGGCACAATCTCTCGCGGTCGATGCGGAGCTACAGTTCCCGCATGAGAAGCTCAACCGAAACGGCGGTGCAATCGCGCTCGGTCATCCGATCGGTGCGAGCGGGGCGCGGATTCTCGTTACGCTGATCCATGAACTCGAGCGGACGGGTGAGACGCATGGTCTTGCGACGTTATGCGTCGGGGGCGGTCAAGGGGTAGCGACGATCGTCAAAAAATACGAAGGTTAACTAATAAAGCACGAGACGAAGGAGATGCAAGCTCCCGTTGTCTCGTGCTTTCATGTTTTTAGCGAATCGTTAACATGTCTTTGTAACTGCTTTTTTCAAGAATTTGCACAGAGGACATCCGTGACCATTCCTTCAAGGAAATCTCGGGATGTTGTTTCACGAAGTCGGAGACAATCATGTAGCCGAGTCTGTATTTCGTGAACGATGGAATTTGTTTTTCGTAATTTCCAAAGAATAGATCATCCGTCGTCAATTGTTCCGCATTCAGCTCTGAAATCACATGCTCTAAGGTGTGGTCAAGTAAAGGGGCAATCGCTTCCGATGATTCCACTGGATATAGCTTGTGGGCAAAGAATTCCGCTTTTCCTTCGAGGACGATGTAATCAAGCATTGTTGCACGATTCGGTTCATCGAGGGCAACGGTATGATGGTACTCATGCGCCGTCGTATTGCGTAATGATTTTTCCGAAAAATCCTTCAAGAAGAATAGACTCATTGAATTGTTTCCTTGAGCGACACCGCTGACACCACCATAACGTTTGGCATCATCATGCTCGAGTGGTGTCGTCGGGGAGACGAAGACGACGAGCTTCTCATCTCGTGGAAGTTGTTTCATCGAAGTCAGGAGACTGGACTTGATTTGCTTCATGATGCGCTGATGGTGTTTTTTCAAATATGTATTCATCTGTTTTAAGTCCTTGATGTTTTCCGATGGCTGTTCATAGAGGCTAGGAACGGGCATGGCTTGGAGCTGTTCTTTTTTGATGACGCTATTTTTAGCAACCAATACATATTTTTTAAATAGTGCCTCATTGTCCTCTGGACGTTTCGAAACCGCTTGAATTTGACACTCCCACGATTTAAACCGTGGGATTCTGAAGTGCTTGTGCGAGCGCAGTCCATTTCTGTTTTGCTCAAGCCTTCAGATGAGGGTGTGCCACCACCCCTCCCGAGACAGACCGTATAGGTTCTCAGGCTGATTGACTGTTACCGTCAACCACAGGTCGTTGCAGGTGTGTCCACCTGATGTGTTAGCGTCTTTTGCGTGACGACAGGCATCGTTTTACCAGTCACATGTTTTCGTGACCGAACCGTATACGATTTTCAAGGTGCGATGGACACAGGCGTTTTAGAGACTTGTACTTATCTATGCGGTAGATATACCCGAACGTCGGATATGAAAACATCCGAACTCACTTTCATCCCATGCCTAAAGGCGGGCTATGCCCGATATGGGCTTTCCCGTTCGTAAATTCTGTAATCGTCATACGCCTTATACAAAGGAACGATTTGAATCTCTTGTTTCTCATGCGTAAACGAGATGTCATACGTCTTCGGTTTTTCGGCAGCGGGGGAACAACTGGCAAGTAAAAGGGTGGCGCTAAGAAAATAGATTGATTTCATGAAAATACCTCCTGTTTAATTATCCATATATTTACTTTCTCTAAAGGATACAATTCTCCTACTCCGTCAGATGAACTTATGAATCCGGTTTCATGCTTCGACGCGCAGACGTAACAAATTCTATAGATTGTAGCTCCACCAAACTTTCTGCATAATTTTCAGAATATTCTCCAGATAAACTCCTAGCACGAGCTCTTAAACGTATGGTATCCTTTCGAACGAAGTACTTCATCTGCTTAGGGAGCGAGATGAAGTCGATCATCATCAGTGGGGGTTTATTATGTCTAAAACTGTTCCAACATCATTTATCATTGTCATCGGCATGATGCTCTTCGCCTTATTCTTCGGGGCAGGAAATCTCATCTTTCCGCCGATGCTCGGACAGCTCGCAGGGGAGCATGTCTGGGTCGCCAATGCCGGCTTCCTCGTCACCGGTGTCGGTCTACCATTGCTTGCGATTCTCGCATTCGCGTTTTCAGGGGAACGCGATCTACAAGCGATGGCGTCACGCGTTCATCCTATGTTCGGAATCGGCTTCTCGGTCATCTTGTATCTTGCGATCGGACCATTCTTCGCGATTCCTCGTGCCGGAACGGTTTCGTATGAGATCGGAATCAAGCCATTCTTCAGCGAATCGACGAGCCACTGGCCGTTGCTCATCTTCACAGTCTTGTTTTACACGGTTGCGTGTCTCTTATCATTGAATCCGACGAAAATTGTCGATGTCGTCGGGAAAGTCCTGACACCGATTAAGATCACGTTCATCGGTCTGTTGATCGTCGTCGCTGTTCTGCATCCGATTGGAAGTTTTCAGAATCCTTTGAAGACATATCAATCGAATGCCTTCTTTAACGGTTTCCAAGAAGGATATATGACGCTCGATGCGCTCGGTGCCTTCGTCTTCGGGATCATCATCATCGCAGCGATCAAGGAAAAAGGTGTCACATCGAAGCGGCAGTTGCTGTTGATTTGTACGAAAGCATCATTGATTGCAGCAGCCTTGCTAGCAATCACGTACACGGCGCTTGCCTTCATGGGCGCTTCGAGTGTCTCGGAAATCGGACAACTGGCGAATGGCGCAGAAATCTTGTCGGCTGTGTCGGATCATTACTTCGGTGAATACGGTGCGCTCTTACTCGGTCTGATGATCACAGTCGCTTGTATGACGACAAGTGTCGGCTTGATCACGGCCTGTGCATCGTTCTTCTCGGCACTCGTGCCAAAAATCTCGTACGTCAAATGGACGATTGGTTTATCGGTCTTCAGCGCACTCGTCGCGAACATCGGTCTGAACCAATTGCTCGCCGTCTCAAAACCAGTCTTGATGACGCTTTATCCACTGGCGATCTGTCTCATCTTCTTGACGTTCTTGCATCCACTCTTTAAAGGCAAACCAGCCGTTTATCAAGGGGCGCTGTGGATGACATTCCTCATCAGCTTGTTTGATGGATTAAAGACAGCAGGGATCAACGTCTCAGCTGTCAAGGACGTGTTCGACGTAGTATTACCGTTTGCTTCCGTCAGTCTCGGGTGGGTCGTTCCAGCGATCATTGGTGGAGTGATCGGAGCAGTCGTTGGTAAGAAAACAGCGGAGACACACTCGTCGTCGCGTGTGGCTTAAGTTGTCATGTATAAAAGGAAGCGGATTTTTGATCGCATGATCAAAGTCCGCTTTTTTTGTTCACGCGATTGTGGGTTTAAGCAGAAGCGGAAAAGGCAATTCCTCTATTGTATGTCATTGACCATCGTGTCCCTTACAGAAAGGATGTTGAAACATGTCAGAACGTGTCTTCATTAGTCCCTCGAAGTATGTCCAAGGAAAGGATGTCATTGACCGGCTCGGTACATATGTGAGCCCGTTCGGTGAAAAAGCGCTCGTCATCGCGGATGATGTCGTCTGGAAAATCGTCAAGGAACGTGTTGAGCATTCGTTGTCCGGCGAAAACGTCGGCATCGAGAAAGCGGATTTCAGTGGCGAAGCCTCGCGGCATGAAGTGAAACGAATCGCTGAGCAAGCACAAGCAGCAGATGTCCGATTCGTCATGGGTGTGGGAGGCGGAAAGACGCTCGATACGGCAAAAGCCGTCTCGGATGAGCTGAACGTCTCCGTCGTCATTGTCCCGACGCTTGCTTCGACCGACGCACCGACGAGTGCCTTGTCCGTCATCTATTCCGACGAAGGGATTTTCGAAAGTTATCGTTTCTATAAGAAGAATCCCGATCTCGTTCTCGTCGATACAAAATTGATCGCCCAAGCGCCGGCGCGCTTCTTCGCGTCCGGAATCGCTGATGCCCTCGCGACGTGGGTTGAGGTCCGGAGTGTCGTCGCTTTTGGTGGACAAACGATGGCAGGGGGACGACCGACGATTGCGGCACAAGCAATCGCCAAACGCTGTGAGGAAGTCTTGTTCGAGCATGGTCGCTTGGCGTATGAATCCGTTCAAGCGCAAGTCGTCACACCGGCACTTGAAGCCGTTGTCGAGGCGAATACGCTCTTAAGTGGACTCGGTTTCGAGAGTGGTGGGCTAGCTGCAGCGCATGCGATCCATAACGGTTTTACGGCGCTTGACGGTGAGATTCACCACTTGACGCACGGGGAGAAGGTTGCCTTTGGTACACTCGTTCAACTGGCGCTCGAAGAACATCCACAAGAAGAAATCGAGCGGTACATCGCGCTCTACACGGATCTTGGCTTACCGGTGACGCTCGAAGACGTCAAGCTGAAAGATGCGTCGCGTGAAGATATCGTCAAGGTCGGCGAGGCAGCGACTGCTGAAGGCGAGACAATCCACAGCGGTTTCAACGTCACAGCGGACGAAGTCGCGGATGCGATCATCGCAGCTGACCGCTATTCGAAAGCGTATCTAGCGAAACATGCTTCTTCCTGATTGATGCGTTTAAATCCGCTTCCTCTACCGAGAGGAAGCGGATTTTTTATGGGCTTTCGTCGAATGACGCTTGAATTCTTCTTAAAAACACGCTATCGTTATAAAACGTAATGATTACGATTTAATTCAGATAAAGGAGTTTTTGTGATGACGGATCGATATGAATGGGTGATTGTTGGCGGAGGAATTCATGGAATGACGGTATTCAATGCCTTACGTAAAAAAGGAATCGATCGGGAGATGATACGGATCATCGACCGTCATCGGCAACCATTGATGAACTGGCGTAAACAAACCGAACGGATCGGCATGCCTTACCTACGTTCAACTCGGGTGCACCACACTTCGATGAATCCGACGAGTCTCAGGCATCATGCTGAAGAACAGGATTATACACATCAAGCCTTCAAGGATACATACGGGCGACCATCCTTGGAATTATTCAACGACCATGCCCTTCAATTGGCGCAACGAAATGAAGTGGAGGCGAGTTGGGTCCAAGGGGAAGTCACAGGACTAAGACGAGAAAGCGGAAAGTGGATCGTCTCGACAGACGAAAGCGAGTTACGAGCAAACCGTGTCGTTCTCGCCCTCGGACAATCGGAGCATCACGTCATGCCAGAGTGGGCGAAATCGGCGCGTCACGTTTTCTTATCGAAGCACGATACACCACCGGTCGTCATCATTGGAGGTGGAATCAGTGCCTTGCATCATACGATTCAATGTGCCGAGCGCTATCCTGGACAGGTGACCCTCCTTTCACGACGTCCGCTCGAAAAAAGTGCATTCGATGCGGATCGGAAGTTCATGGGACCAAAAGGATTGACGCCATTCAAGTCCTTGTCGGCTAGCGAAAAACGAGCGTTGATCGTACAGGAGCGTCGCCCCGGAACGGCAACACAAGACTTGATTCAACGTGTCCGTCATCTGATTCGAGAAGGAATCATCAGTCATGTGATTGGTGAAGTCGAGCAGGAAATCGGAAGCGGAGTGAAGCTGACAGATGGTCGCATCATCACCGCTGAATCGATTATTTGCGCAACGGGTATCCGTCCGATGGTCGTCGAAGGATCTTGGCTTGAAGCGGTACAGCAAGAGTTGAATCTGCCATTGTCTCCTTGCCGGACACCGTTATTAGATGAAGAAACCTTTGAATGGGGAGAGAACTTATTCGCGACAGGCAGCCTTGCTGACTTGACGGTCGGACCGTTCGCTCGGTCGATTTACGGGGGACAAGCCGCAGCACGTGCGATCGCCTCGACGATTGAAGAGGAGCAGACTTCACTTGCTTCCGTCTAAAAGGATAAAAAAAGGCCCGACCATATGACGTCATTGATGAGTCATGTGGTCGGACCTTTTTTTTAGAGGTAATCGAGTGGATTGACGCTGCTGCCAGCTGATGTTGCGCTGTAGACGTACGATCCCTTATGAAGTTCAAAATGTAAATGTGTTCCGAAGGCGTTACCTGTCTCACCGACTGTACCAACTTTTTGACCTTGCGCGACGGTTTGACCGACCGAGACGGAGCGACTATTCATATGTGCATACAGACTGATGAACGGCGATCCGTTGACAGTGTGTGAGACCATGACATAGTTACCATATGCCCCTTTGTACTGGGAAGTGATAACCTTACCGCTTGCTGTCGCATAAACTGGAGTGCCTTTTGCTGCACCATAATCGATGCCGTTATGGAACGTATAGCCGTAAGCACCGCTTGCCTTACCGTAACCTTGCGTGATTGGACCACTCGTTGGTGTCGTGAAGTTTTTTGACGTAGAGGCTTTTGATGCGCCACTGCTGTTTGTTAGTGTCAGGACGGCGTATTTCGAGACGTAGTCAGCATGAACGAATCGTTTGTCGCCACCGTACAAGAACTTGACCCAGTCACCCGTACGACCGAGGTAACGGAACGTTTCGCCTTTGTCGATACTTCCGACGACTGTGCTGCTCGTCGAACTACTGCTACGAACGCGGAGATTATCAACGTTTGCTTTAATCTTATAGATCCGTGTTACAGAATATTTTTTTACATATGTAGAAGAGACATAGACTTTTTTTGAACCGTAGAGGATTTTCGTCCAGTTTCCTGTCCGACCGAGATACTTGTATGTATCACCTTTTTCAAAGCTCGTGACCGTACCGTAAGACGTTGAAGGACCAGTTCGAGCACGTAAGCCGTCTTCCATGACCTTTACCTTATAGAACGTCGTTGCTGCATCCGCACGTGGGATGGCAAACGAAGCAACACTCGCCACAGCGATCGCTGTCGCTGAGACACCTTTCCAAAAACCATGCATGATTCATTCCTCCTGAGTATGTAATCTGTGTGACCAAACCGTTATGTAAATTTCATAGATGAGTATAACATTTACGAAAATGTTTAATTGTTACATTCACATTTCGATATTATTTCAATAAATTATATTAAACAGACTTAATTTTATCTATTTACCAATTGTCGATGAATTCCTTTGACAAGATTGGATGGAATTGGATAAGATGAAATGCCATATGAATAACAAAAAAGGTACCCCGTATGAGGTACCTTGAAATGCTTATAAGAAAGCGAGTGGGTTGACACTGCTTGCTGCTGAAGAACCGCTGTAGACATAGTTTCCACGGTGGATTTCGAAGTGTAAGTGTGATCCAGAAGAGTTACCAGTGCTCCCGACAGCTCCAATGTTTGCGCCTTTCGGGATCGATTGACCGACGAAGACAGAACGTTTGCTTAAGTGAGCATACACCGTTGTGTACGAAATACCGTTCACTTTATGTTCGACCATGACATGGTTACCATAAGCTCCCTGATATGACGACTTGATGACTTTTCCGGCAGCGGCTGCTTTAACTGGTGTTCCAGTAGGTGCTCCGAAATCGATTCCGTTATGGAACGTGTAGCCGTATTTCCCGCTAGCATTTCCGTAGCCTTGTGTGATTGATCCGCTTGTTGGACGCATGAATCCAGTAGACGAAGAGAATGATGCTTTTTTCGCTGATTTACTAGAAGCGCTATACTTCTTGACGTAACCAGAATAGACGAAGCGTTTTTCGCCTTTATGCATGATCTTCGTCCAGTTCCCTGTCCGACCGAGGTATTTGAATGTTTGACCCGCATTGACGCCGTCGACGATGCGGTGTTTTAACGATGGACCAGTCCGGACGCGGAGTCCGTCTGCTTTGATTTTAACTTTATACGATGAGCCAGAAGAGGCTTCAACCTTACCTGTACCCGTAGCTGCAAAACCTGAAACAACGAGGGCGCTCATTGCTAACGTCGTGATTGTTCGTTTCATGAATGTTCCTCCTAAGTTGAATATCTAGTGTTGTCGTCGGAATGACATCTATAGAAGTGGATGCGTTTAGTGTGTGTTGAAGTGAGTGATGCGGTCATTTGACTAACGAGAGTATAGCATTCAAACATCAGACGGTTGTGTTTCAATTTGATTGCTTAAATATATTCTAATAACAATTGTTGTAATATTGAATACATATTCAATCTCAAAATCCCTTAAAATCAAGATGAATTCGTGTTACAACGAGATGAATTTGATGACAAAACGCAATCGTGGGAAATGATGAGAAAGTATGGGAATCTAATAAGAAGAGAGTAGGTAATGGGATGGATTTGACGTTTACAGTAAATCAAAAAAAGCTTAACATTCGCGCAGTGGCGCTGTTGATTCAAGATGGACATCTCTTGATTCATCGTCAAGGAGAAGATGATTTTTGGTCATTACCGGGAGGGCGTGTTCAGTTCGGTGAGAGTGGTGCCAAAGCAATTGCACGTGAATTGGTAGAAGAATTAGGACAGTCGATCGAGCCACCGGTCTTCCGTTTCCTGCATGAAAATTTCTTTGGGTACGCTGATCACGAGTTTCATGAACTAGGAATGTTTTATGAAGTCGTTTGCAAAAAACCGCTGCCTTTATTAACAGAGGATTTTTACGGTCCAGAAGGTGAAGGGTTGACGTATCGCTTCGTTCCGTTCAACAAACTGGATCAGTATACATTGTATCCAAGCGAACTATCAAACATGCTCCAAACGAATGTATTCCCGACACTGTTGACGAATGACATCTGACTTTTCCAGAAAAACGTTTATAGATGTATCGCAAGGGAATGGTTAATCATGTAGTTCATTCCAACAGTGATAAGGGAGCTGATCGTTCATGAGAGAAGAACAGTTCGAAGCGATGCATCAAGAAGCACGAGGGCAGACGCAGGAACAACAACCCGGTGTCGAGTATGCCATGAAACCAGAACCGATTTACGATGATCCGGACTATGTCGGTTCAGGAAAACTGACGGGGAAGGTCGCGCTGATCACGGGCGGGGATAGTGGAATCGGTCGTGCCGTTGCTGTCGCTTATGCGAAAGAAGGGGCAAACGTCGCGATCGTTTACTTAAATGAGGGGAAAGACGCGGAAAAGACGAAATCGTTGATTGAAGGCTACGGGGTCAAAGCCTTAAAAATCGCAAAAGATGTCAGTCAACCGGAAAATGCACAAGAGATCATCGATACGGTCATTGCGGAATTCGGTCAATTGAACATTGTCGTCAATAATGCCGGGAAACAATTCCCGCAGGATGATTTTCTTTCGATTACACCAGATCAATTGAAGGAAACGTTCGAGACGAATGTCTTTTCGATGTTCTATTTGATTCAAGCGGCGCTTCCGCATTTGCATAAAGAAGATGCAATCATCAATACCTCATCGGTGACGGCTTATCGTGGGGCACCGACGTTGATCGATTACTCAGCCACAAAAGGGGCAATTACGACATTAACACGTTCACTCGCCTCGAGCTTGATTGAGAAGGGAATCCGCGTTAATGCCGTCGCACCCGGTCCGATTTGGACGCCACTCATTCCGGCGACGTTCTCGAAGGAGAAAGTCGAGTCGCATGGGGAAGATACATTAATGAAACGCCGGGGACAACCGTCGGAAAATGCACCGGCTTATGTCTATCTGGCTTCTCGCGATTCAAGTTACATCACGGGTCAGACGATTCATATCAATGGCGGCGATTACATCACGTCTTAAGGGGGAGATCAAGATGAAGAAAAATCCGAATGAAGTGCCAGAACGCGAACCGGATCATCAACCGGATGAGATACCGCAGACACCACCGAGTGAGGTGCCAGATACGCCACAGGAAGACCCGGTCCGTCAACCGGAACCGGATACGTTCCCAGAACCGACTGAGATTCCGGATACACCGCAGGAGGATCCGAATCCCTATTAATGAGTGAAGTGACCACTATCCAAAATTGGATGGTGGTTTTTTCGTGATAAAGAAGACAAACTATCTTGACAGTCAAACTGTATGGTGAGTATGATACAGAAGAGAAGTGTATTATTGTTTTAATACATTAAACAAAAAAGGGAGGTCTACCGATGCAGTTCGACCAAAGAAGCCCGGTGTATCTGCAGGTCGTCCGTTGGTTCAAACAACGAATCGCGACCGAGGAATTGCAAAGCGGGCAAGAGATCCCGTCCCGCCGCGAAATCGCCGCACAGCTCGGAATCAATCCGAATACCGCACAAAAAGCATACAAAGAGATGGAGGAGCAGCAATTGATTACGACAGAACGGAATGTCCCGAGTAAGATTACACGCGATCCACAAGTTGTCCAAAAAGTACGTGCTGAGATGCTGGAAGAAGCCGTCTCTGAATTCATCGATGCCGTCAAAGCGATTCAAATTCCACTCGACGAGGTCGTCTCGAAGATCGAGACGGTGTATCAGGAAACGGAACGGAGGAAGATCGATGCTTGAAGTCCATGGCTTACAAAAGAAATACGGTAAAAAACCAGTTCTTCAAGGCGTCTCGTTTTCCGTTCCAATGGATCAATTGACGTGTCTGATTGGACTAAACGGTGAGGGGAAATCGACGATCCTGAAGGCAATCGCAGGTCTTGTCCCGGTTAACGCGGGAACAGTTCTCATCGATGGCGAGATCAACCGAAATAAGATTGCCTTTGTTCCGGATATCCAGACGATGCCCGGCTACATGACGGTTGGTGATGCGCTGACGTACATGGCGGATTATTATTCCGACTGGAACCCGGCGACAGCGGATGAGCTAATGCGGATCTTCCAGCTACTCTCGACAGATAAGATCACGGACTTATCAAAAGGGAACCAAGCGAAGGTCAGCTTGATCCTCGGTTTCGCTCTCGATCGTCCGTACTTATTACTCGACGAACCATTCGCTGGGATCGATCTGTTTACGAAGGAACAGATTGCAGGATTATTCTCGAGTCACTTCATGGAAGGACGCGGCATCCTGATGACGACACACGAAATTCAGGAAATCGAGCACTTGATCGATCGAGTCGTCTTCTTACAGGACGGTCGAATCATCGATGAACATGAGACGGAAGAGATGCGAGAACTGTACGGGAAGTCGGTTCAGGACCGGATGCGGGAGGTCTATTTGCGATGAAACAATACATACAATTGACGAATGAAGAGATCAAACGGAGTTTTAAGCTTTATATAATCGCCGTGCTTGTGATGGCAGCGATTGAGCTGGTATCGGTCGTTGTAAACGTCAAACTACATGAGCGCAGAATCGAAGATTACTTGAAGGCGAATACTGCTACTTTGTATGACGCATTCAATGACATTGGAAAAATTTCGTTCATTGATACAACCTCCTTTTTCAGTTACATGACATTGATTGGTATGGCGTTAGTCGTTATTTATACAATTCAGATTTGGTACCGGGATTGGGTTGGTGAAACGAAATATATCTATCGTTTATTGATGCTTCCAGGAAATCGAGCAAGCATTTTCTTCTCGAAGTGGACGACATTACTTTTGATCATCACGAGTTTTCTCGGTATCCAGTGGTGTTTGATCCAATTCGGAAATCTATTATTTAATTGGTCTGTCCGAGTTGACTATCTGGATAAAGACAGTCATCGCACACTAGGAAGTACGTTAGGCGAACTCTTTTCGTTGAATTTGACGAATTTATTTGTAATTCTTTCAATATCGATGTTTATCGTGAGTTTTATATTCCTTCTTGTTTTAATCGAACGTTCTTACCGTAAATGGACTGGTCTTCTGAGAATGGGAGTCGAGATTTTCATCGTGGTTATTTTTACTGTGACAGGTCTTTATTTCTTAGAGCAAACTAAATTATTGTTGAACTCAGAAAAGACGCTTGTATTGATTGGGTTGTTCGTCCTCTATTTTGCTTATGTGATTTGGAGAAGTCTACGTTTATTAAAATGGAAAATTACGGTTTAAGGAGGACACTATGCGTTCGATAAAATATGTTTTACTTTTAGGCGTCATCTCTATCGTGTCTTTAGGAATTTATGTGGGACAAGTACTTTCGTTCGATAAGACGAAATTCGTCGTTGAAACAAAAAAAGGTGATCCAAACGAAGAAGTCGTCCGAAACATGCAACTTAGTCTTAGTGAGTGGGGACAAAATCCGAATGAATATAGTATTTCGATGAATGGGGATATGACGAAGGATAGTCAAACAATACTTTCGTTACTTTTTTATAATGAATCTAATTGGACCGATGCTCCACGATCGTTCCAACAATTTGCTTGGAAGAATGATACACATGTGTTTACAAAAGATTCGATTACATATGGAATCAATAGATTAAGCGAAAATAAACTTGAACTTCAGTATTGGAATGCGCAGACTAAGAAATTGACGAGCACAACGATTAAGCTGCCTGAAGATCAAATGAATAAACAGTTACGTTTTTCTCCGTTTCAACGAACAAAGGACAAGTTACTCATTGATGCGACCCCTCTTAATAGACAGATTGAAAGAGAATATATCTACCAAATCGATTTAAAAAAGAAAACGATAACTAAAATCAAATTACCTGACCGTTTAGGAAAAGGTGATACGATTCGATCGTTATACAATGGAAAAATGATTGTCGATCAATTAAAAGAATTGGAATATCCTGATGATTTTTTGTCTGAAACCGTCGTAAAGGATGGTCAACAAACAAAAGTATTAAAAGAATTCGATCAAGTCAACGAATCAAATGTCATAAATGATGGTAAATATTATCTAGGACTTCTTGAAATCTCTCTGAAACCATCGAGTAAGAAAAAGTTAAGATGGTTAATCTATGATGTTGAGTCAGAGCGACTAATTACCAAAACGATTAACCTCGAATCTCCTACATTAGAAGAAGATTTTTCCCATACGAGCTTTACTGTAGATCACGACCATATCTATTTCGCTTATCGAACGAAAAAAGATGAGGTCAAATCATTGGTGATCAATCCGGTGACATCTGAAATCGTTTACGAAGCTAATATTCAGAAACAAGGTTCGAAAAATAACATTTATCTAAATGAAGTCGTAACAAATTAATAAAAGTAACCAATTTCTACACATCACTTGAAACCTACCGTTTTCTTCCAACGTATAAAGACTATACGAAGGGGGGACTGACATGCAATTCTTGATTTTTGTCGTTTTCGCAGGTGCCATGTATTGGTTCTACTACAACTTCTTACTCGGGTATCGTAAGAAGAACATCACGCTGACGTTCGATGATCGGTTTTATTCACTCGACGAACATGTCTCAGCCATCGAACAAAAGCTCGCAACGGATGGGCACTCGGCACGTTATCTCGGTGACCGTCGTTTCGAAGTTGATGGCAAACCCTATCTGTTCCTCGAGCGGACAGTCTCAGTCGGCGGGGTTCCGACACAGCAGACGATTCTCGAGCAACAAAAAAAATAACTCTCCCGCGTATGAACTGAACCAAAAAAGTTAGACAATAAATAATTTGTCAGGCGACCTTGAGGACCTGAGTCCGGTATTCCACCGGGCTCAGGTTTTT
>NZ_JACSNE010000020.1:0-59992 GCF_018619035.1 Exiguobacterium sp. s168
CTTGGACTTTAAACGCCTTTGTATATTTGACCATAAAAAACACCCCATAAAAGTTGGATTTTTATGTCCAACTTTTATGGGGCAGTTCATAGGTTTCCGGTGGGTTTTTTCGTGAAATTATGCGATGCTTCGGCAAGCTTCTGCGCATTTGCGACAAGCTTCCGCACAGCGTTTGCAGTGTTCATGGTGTTCAGCATGCTTCGTGCATTCATCTCCACATGCTTCACAAATTTTTGCACAAACCGCAGCCAACTCCGCAATAAAAGGAGAATTCCGTGTGAGCGCATGTTCTAATGATGCGCAAATCTCCGCGCATTCACGGTTTAGTCGGATGCAATCGACCATCATTTTTACGTCTTCTTCTTGAAGACAAGCGTCAAAACAATGATTACATTCTGCTGCGCAATCATGTAAAGCCTGAATTAACTCTGGGTACTGTTTATGTGCCATGTATAAAACCTCCATTTTAATGTATTGGTTCAGTTCTTCTTCTTCTTCTTCTTCCCATTTGTTTTGTAATTAAACTTAACTTCCGAGACTCCACGAAAAATAAATAATTTAGTTTACTTGTATGTAAACAGATGGGTCTCCAATTTTCTAATGTATTTTTTTCGAAAGGAAATATAAAAAGGTTGACAAATAACGTTTACGTTTGTAACCTATTATTATCTACAGTTGTAGACGATAATTTCAGGAGGTGACAAAGTATGATAAATAATTTTCAAATAGCTCAATTAGAAGAAATTAAAAATGAAGAGAAACCAGTGATATTGAAGTTCACTGCTGACTGGTGTCCAGGGTGCAAACAGCTTGCTCCAGTCATCGAGCATTGGGCTGACGAAAATCGAGAGGTTATTTTTTACGATGTTGATGTAGATGGTAACTTAGATTTTGCTCAACAAACTTATGGAGTTATGAGTATACCCACTTTGATTTTATTAAAAAAAGGAAAAGAAGTGGATAGAGTGACAGCGCCCGAACCTTCTGAGAAGGCAATTTTGGAATTCATCCATAAAAATCTGTAAGTAACGACAGCGAAAACATAATGGTTGACAAAACATGTTTACAAATGTAAACTATATTTAAGATTACATTTGTGAACATAATATATATGGCGGTATAGCCAAGGGGTAAGGCAGAGGTCTGCAACACCTCGATCATCGGTTCAAATCCGGTTACCGCCTTTCATCACAACTTTATGGTTTTGCAAATTACAACTTAAGGAGGTGTATTGGAATGAACGAACAAATAGAAACAAATATCACAGATGCCGAGTGGGAAGTAATGCGAGTAGTCTGGGCACAGGACAATGCGACTAGTAAATATATTATTGACGTCCTTGAAAAGAAAAAAAGTTGGAAGCCCGCTACGACCAAGACCTTCATCGGAAGACTAGTAAAGAAAGGAATGCTAACTACTGAAGCCGAAGGTAAAAAATTTATCTATTCCGCTGCCGTCGAAGAAGGGGACATGATTAGAGAAACTTTTTACAATTTACTTGATCATATCTGCAATAGAGATGTTGGAAATACAATTGGAAATATGATTGCGCAGGCCACATTGAGTGTCCGCGACATTGAAAATCTTAAGGAAATCTTACTCCAGAAAGAATCTGAAGCAGTGGAAGATATTCCATGCAACTGTGTACCTGGACAATGTAAGTGTCAAGATCATTATTGTTCAACGCAACATTGTTCATAAATAAACTGGAAACGGGAGGTGTAAGTAATGAAAAAAACCATTTTAACTATTAAAGGGATGACCTGCGCTCACTGTGTTAATAAGATTGAGGGGGCACTTCAAAATCTTGAAGGGGTCAAGAGTGCAAAGGTCAATTTGCAAAAAGGTACTGCTAAAGTGAAATATGATGAAGCGATACGAAATTATGATGATTTTTCAAAAGCTGTGGAGGATGCTGGCTATGAGCTTGAATCAGCCAAATAGGATGGAGGTTTGTGGAAATGGAAAGTAAGACATTTGCAGTGGAAGGCATGACTTGTGCATCGTGTGTACAGACGATCGAAAAGGCGACTAAGAAGTTGCCAGGAATTGTCGAGTCAACAGTTAATCTTGCAACCAACAGGTTGACAATCAGCTACGATGAAAACATGGTTTCGCCCCAAGATATTCAGAACACAGTTGAAAAAGTAGGTTACAAAGCTTCTACAGACACGGAACAGAAAACATTTGCAGTCACTGGTATGACTTGTGCATCGTGTGTACAGACAATAGAGAAAGCTACAAGGAAGCTAGCAGGTGTACTGGAGTCGAATGTGAATTTAGCGACAGAAAAGCTGGTGGTCAAATATGACCCCGTTCTTGTAACTGTCTCTGATATTACACAGGCAGTAGCCAACGCTGGGTATGAAGCAAAAGAAGACAGTGGACCGGCCGACAGCCAAGAATCCGAAAAAGAGAAGAAGTTGAAAAAAGTCCGATCGATGTGGAACCGTTTCATTGGATCGGCAATCTTCACAGTACCGTTGTTGTACATTTCAATGGGGCATATGATAAACCTGCCCTTGCCAATGTTTATAGACCCGATGATGAATCCGCTGACGTTTTCTCTGTTGCAATTGATTCTAACCATTCCAGTCATACTATTCGGATGGAAGTTCTACTCTGTCGGATTTAAAACATTATTTAGAGGACATCCGAACATGGATTCCTTAGTGGCTTTGGGAACTAGTGCTGCGTTCCTTTATAGTTTAGGTGCTACAGTCGCTATCTCGATGGGCTCTAGCGGATATGTGAATAATCTTTATTATGAGTCAGCTGCGGTCATATTGACGCTAATCACATTAGGTAAGTATCTGGAAGTTAGCTCAATGGGGAAAACTTCAGAAGCTATTGAAAAGCTTATGGGCTTAGCCCCAAAAACGGCAAGAGTCATTCGAAGCGGACAAGAAGTTGAAATCTCTATAGATGAAGTAGTCGTTGGTGATACGATTATTGTAAAACCAGGAGAAAAGATTCCTGTAGATGGAGTTGTCGTTCAAGGTCTCACTTCTGTTGATGAATCGATGTTGACCGGGGAAAGTATTCCGGTTGAAAAAAATGTAGGGTCAAATATCATCGGAGCAAGTTTCAATAAGAATGGAACTATTCAATACCGTGCGACAAAAGTAGGGAAGGACACTGCATTATCGCAAATCATTAAATTAGTCGAAGATGCACAAGGTTCAAGGGCTCCAATTGCCAAATTAGCGGATATTATTTCCGGCTATTTCGTACCCATCGTCATCGTCATTGCCATACTTTCGGGATTGGCTTGGTACTTCGGTGGACAAACAGGACTATTCGCATTGACAATTACCATCTCAGTCCTTGTGATTGCGTGCCCATGTGCATTGGGACTTGCTACTCCTACTGCAATCATGGTAGGAACAGGAAAAGGTGCTGAGAACGGTGTACTGATCAAGAGTGGAGGAGCACTGGAAACCACTCATAAAATTCAAACCATCGTTTTTGACAAGACAGGCACGATTACCGAAGGAAAGCCAAAAGTCACAGATATTATCACTGTCAATGGAAACAGCGAAGAAACCCTTCTCCAGTTAACAGCATCTGCTGAAAAAGGTTCTGAGCATCCACTAGGCGAAGCGATTGTAAGGGCTGCGGAAGAGAAGAAAATGAAGATGATGAGTCTCGGTAATTTCGAAGCCATTCCTGGACACGGGATTGAAGTCATGATTGATGGAAAGACATTGCTTGCGGGGAACCGGAAACTGATGGTGAAACAGAACATCTCTCTGACTGCGCTGGAAGAAGTATCTGATAAACTGGCGCAACAAGGTAAGACACCTATGTATGTAGCAATCGATAATCAGATTGCTGGGATTATCGCTGTGGCAGATACAGTGAAAGAAAACAGCAGGAAAGCAATTGAAAAGCTTCAGAAAATGGGCATTGAGGTAGCTATGATAACGGGGGACAACAAAGGAACAGCCATGGCAATTGCAAAACAGGTTGGAATTGACCGTGTCCTCAGTGAAGTGTTGCCGGAAGATAAAGCGAATGAAGTGAAAAAACTACAAGCAGAAGGCAAGAAAGTGGCGATGGTTGGAGACGGAATCAACGATGCCCCTGCCTTAGCACAAGCGGATATTGGAATTGCAATCGGATCGGGAACAGACGTCGCTATCGAGTCAGCAGACATTGTACTGATGAGAAGTGATTTGATGGATGTACCGACCGCAGTAGAATTGAGTAAATCGACAATTCGAAACATTAAACAAAATCTTTTCTGGGCTTTCGCTTATAACGTAGTGGGGATTCCATTCGCAATGGGTGTTATCTACTTGGTGGGAGGACCGTTATTAAATCCAATGCTTGCGGGGGCTGCAATGAGTCTAAGCTCTGTTTCTGTCTTAGTAAATGCGCTGCGATTGAAACGTTTTAAACCTTCGTTAGCATAGTAAAGGAGAGCTTGACATGACAAACAATTTGGAACTTGTATTATATACACGTCCCACGTGTTCAGATTGCCAAGATGCTAAAACCTATTTAGCGTCCCACGCAATTTCCTATCACGGAAAAGATGTTGCAAAGGATTTGAGTCTTGAACAGGAGATGATTGAAATCTCCGGGAATAGAATTGTCCCTTTGTTCGCATTTTATAAAAAAGGGATATTAGGCAAAAAGAAACTAGTCGAATCTTTCATTGGATTTGAGGCCAATAAAAAAGTTATTCTTAAACTCTTGAATTCGATTGATAAAGCCTAGTACTGCCTAGTTAAAGAATTTTGTCCGTTAACAATTACCTCTGATTGCAGATTGATTAGTTAAGGAGGTGAAGATTTTAATTTTTGCACGAAATATACAATACTAGGGTATAGTAATGAAGATTAGGAGGAATAAGCGATGAAAGAAACAACATTAAATGTAGTCGGTATGTCATGTAGTTCATGTATAAATAAGATTGAAGGTCAAGTAGGAAAACTCACTGGTGTAGATACTGTAAAAGTTAAACTTTCTGACGGCCAAGTGGATGTATCTTTTCAAGAAGAACAAGTTACTTTGGACGAAATTAAAGCGGCTATTCAAGAAACTGGATATAAAGTTGCTGATACAAAGAACGAAATAGGTTGTTCCTGCTGCAAATAAGCAGGTTTAGCGTTTTTAGATCGAGACAAAATTTAATCGAGAATAAGATGAAAACACATTGAATGATAAGTCTAATTAACAAAAATCTAAAAAAAGGAATGTTGAAATTGAAAAATCATGAACACCATCACAACCATTCAAAATCGACCGAAAACGAAGTGTTTGTAAATGCTGCATATGAGAATGGAAAACTCTTTATAGAGTTACAAGATAAAAATCAAAAAGCACCCGAATTAGAAGTCAGTCATGAAAAAGACTTGCATCTGATTGTGGTAAGTGAGGACTTGAGTGAATACAAACACCTCCATCCTGTTCAAACAGACAAAGGTAAATTTGAATATGATATTCAATTAGCATCAGGCATGTATAAGCTTTTTGTGGACATCCAACCAAAAGGATTGGCATATCAAGCCACTCCTGTTCATCTTCATGTAGGTCATCATCAAGTCACATCTGAGCTGCCAGCCCTTGAAGTAGACACAGAATTCAGAAAAACCATTGATGGTCATACAGTAGAGCTATCTGTCGACTCACTGAAAGCTCACCATCCTACAGTATTCACGTACGATACGAAGGATAGTACACCTGAACCTTATTTAGGGGCCCTGGGACATGTTGTAATTTTAGATGAAAAAGGAGAGCAGTTTATACACGTTCACCCGTCATTCGATGACAATACTGTGTTTGAAACCATTTTTCACCAGCCTGGTCACTACAAAGTATGGAGTGAATTTAAGTTTGAAGGAAATGTATATGTCTATCCGTTTGTGATAAATGTAACAGAGTAAAAACAGCGGCCCATATATCATATATGGGCCGTTTTTAAATAATTGGATTCACTGAAAGGAGGGACCCCAAATGAACAAGGGGGAGGTGTTATTAAATACGGATGATAAACGAACTAAAATAAAACTAATTTTCATCCTGGCTTTACCAGCAGTTGCCGAGAACTTCTTTCAAACACTGCTTGGTTTTGTTGATACGCTATTTGTCTCAAGAATCGGCCTTGCTGAAGTTTCAGCTGTAGGGGTCACTAACGCGATTTTAGCTATTTACTTTGCAGTATTTATGGCAATCGGTGTGGCGGTAAACGTATACGTGGCAAATAATTTAGGGGCTGGAAAAATCGAAAGAGCAAGACATATTGCACAACAAGCAATTATCTTGTCTGTACTGATAGGCGTGCTCTTTGGTATAGTAACTTTGTTTTTTGCTAAGCCTCTTCTCCTATTGATGGGCATTGATAATGAAGTACTGCAGCCAGCCAGTCTCTATTTCAAAATAGTAGGTATCCCTTCGGTAGTTATGGCCCTCATGTTTACACTGAGCAGTATCTTACGCGGTACTGGCGATACCAAGTCTCCAATGAAAGTCAGTATTGTTGTCAATATTGTCAACATTGTGCTTGATTATCTAATGATTTTTGGTTTCTGGATGATTCCGGGGCTTGGAATCGTCGGAGCCGCACTTGCTACCGTTATTGCGCGCGTTGTTGGGACTATTTTATTGGTGAATTACATCCGCAAAACGGATGTCATCGCGTTTAGAAAAGATTTCTGGAAACCTGATATGGAACATCAAATAGAATTGATGAACTTAGGTAGCCCAGCGGCTGTTGAAAGACTGGTAATGAGAGCTGGACAGATCGTTTATTTTGGGTTCATTGTCGTCCTTGGAACTAATACATTTGCCGCACACCAAATAGCAGGAAATCTTGAAATATTCTCATACATGCTTGCTTATGGGTTTGCAACTGCTGCCACGATTCTCGTTGGGCGAAACATGGGCGCTGGTGATTATGAAAGTGCAAAAGAATATGCAAAATTAAGTACTTACTTGGCAATGGGTTTCATGTCACTCTTCGGTATTTTGCTTTTCTTCTTCGGAGGATGGGCAGGGTCGCTCTTTACTGATGATCAACAGGTGATCAACGATATTGATATTGCACTAAAAATTGCGGCCATCTTCCAACCGTTTTTAGCTGTCGTCCTTGTCCTTACAGGAGGATTTCAAGGAGCGAACAATACAAAATTCCCAATGTATCTGACAACGGTGGGAATGTGGGTTATCCGAACAGGAGCCGTCTACTTGCTGGCTATCCAGCTTGAGATGGGCATAGCAGGTGTATGGATTGCAATCGGACTCGATATTGTTTTTAAGGCAATCGTTCTCTGTTTCCAGTTTAGTAAAGACCGTTGGATTGTTGTAAAATCAGAACCCCAAAGTCCCTGTCACCCACAGACCAAACATGAAAAATCCAGATGCGTAAATGACTATTAAAACAGGAGGTCAACAGAATATGAAGAAATATTTAGTTGTATTATTATTACTTCTCATGGTAATTGGAACACTTATCGCTTGCTCCGACTCAAATACCATGAATCATTCAGATATGAACATGGAAGACCATAGCAATATGGACGAGATGGACAATGAAATAGATATGAATATGGAAGACCATAGCAATATGGATGAGATGGATAATGAAATGAAACATGGTGAATTAAAAAAATTGAAAGATTCAAAGGGAGAGAATGAAATTTCCATTCCAGTCGCCTTAAAGAGTGAAAGTGATAAAGAGACGGCTTATACAATTCGTGCCCAAAAGGGTAAAACGGAATTTTATAAAGGCATCAGCTCTGATACCTTAGGATACAATGGCTCATTATTGGGTCCTATGCTCAAGTTCAAATCCGGTGAAAAGGTAACAATTCGATTGATCAATGAACTCGGTGAAGACACGACTTTTCATTGGCATGGTCTTGAGATACCCGGGGATGTAGATGGAGGTCCCCATAATAAATTAAAACCCGGGGAAGAACGCATTATTTCCTTTGAAGTTAAGCAGGATGCAGCTACTTTATGGTTTCATCCACATCCTGAAGGGAAGACGGCAGAACAAGTCTATAGTGGTCTAGCAGGCTTGATTTATATCGAAGATGATCAATTGAGTGAACTGCAGTTACCTGATCAATATGGCATTAATGATATTCCTCTAGTTATTCAAGACAGAATGTTCGAAGAGAAGCGCCTAGATTACCAAGCTGCAAAAAACTCAGACGGTACAGTGGGCGATACAGTACTTATAAACGGCACTGTAGATCCGAAACTGACAGTAGCAAAAGAGAAAGTAAGGCTGCGACTGTTGAACGGATCAAACGCCCGCAATTTTACATTCAAACTGAGCAACGGAGATTCTTTCGTTCAGATTGGAACGGATGGCGGTTTATTAAATGCGCCTGTGAAAACGAATGAGCTGACTTTGACCCCTTCAGAAAGGGCGGAGATTATTGTTGATTTTTCGAAGATAGAAGAAAATGAAATCGCGCTGATTAATGAAGAAGGTATCAATATTCTCGATTTCCAAGTGTCAGAACCAACAACATCTTCGAGAGAAATTCCTGAAAAAATGAATGACTTTGAAATCACTGATGAAGAAATGGCACTACCCGTGACTAAAAAAATCGAGTTGTTCGGTATGATGGAGAATGTCACAATCAATGGAAAGAAATTTGATGCCGAGCGAATCGATTTAAAGCAAGAAAAGGGAGTGACAGAGGTTTGGGAGATTTACAACAAACCAGATGAAATGGGAGGTATGATTCATCCATTCCATGTTCACGGAACCCAATTTAAAATCATTTCAAGAGACGGGGAAAGTCCGTCCGAAAACGAACAAGGCTGGAAAGATACGCTTTCAATCGCGCCTGGTGAAAAGGTGGAAATTGCAATCAAGTTTGAATATGAAGGAGTTTATATGTTTCATTGTCATATTCTTGAACACGAAGACAATGGAATGATGGGACAAATTAAAGTCTATTGACCATGTAATTAAATATTATATAAACGCTTCTTTGCCAATCGAAGAGTTTAGGAAACGATTGTGCGGCTTCAATTCCTGCCGACTTAGTGATCTTCTATATAAAATACATGGATTTATTTAGCAAGAGTGCAGGAGTCCCTAAAGTCGTAAGAATTCAGCACTTGATAGAAGAATCGACTTTGCTATAGTAGGGAGAAGAGGAGAGATAATATGAAAATCCCATTTTTTGTACTCATGTTAGCTTTACTTGGCTTACTAGGGGGCTGCAATGACGAACCTTCATCGGCCCAAGTAGAAGTAAAGGAGTTGGTGGCTGACTTGAGTGGAAGTGACGAAGTTAGTGCAGCTTCAATTGATGACCAACAAGTAACAGTTGAAGACAAGGGAGATAAATCGGTCTATCCGTTGCCGGCAGAAGAGTTCTTTGTCTCAATTGCCCCATATGAAACATATACGCACCCTTGTGAAATTCATAGCTTAACAGGATGCCAAGGTGAATTAGCAGAAAAGGAAATGAAGGTAATCATTACCGACAACGAAGGGAAAGTTTATGTAGATAAGATGATGAAGACTCCAGCGAATGGGTTCATCGACCTGTGGCTGCCTCGAAATCGACCTTACGTGGTTGAAATTGAAGCTGAAGGAAAGACTGGAGAAATTAATTTTTCAACATTTGATGGAGATCCAACTTGTTTAACCGACTTATTGCTGAGTTAAGTCGAATATTCCCTTTCAGATTGCCCATCTTAAAGATGAAGTGAATTGTTTATGGCTAACATTAGCATGCATTCAGAATACAATGAAGAAGAGGCAGAGATTAATCGATCTAGGTTAGTAAGACATAATAAAGCAAAAGCAGTCTATAAAGAAGAAGAAAACAGAGTTTTATACTAAAGGATGAAGAGGAAACATTGTAAGGGGATATTGGGACATGCAGAACGATGATGTTTTTCATCGATATAGTATGGAGTAGATTACTCCTTACTAAGAAGTTAAAAACTTGATTGAGCCAAAAGAAGAGGAACTGTCAGATTAAATCGGACAGTTCCTCTTCCAATTATTTTTAGGAGCTTTCTTTTCCAAGATGATTTGCTTCAAAATTATCGGCATTTTTTCACTCTTAGAAATTAATGGTGATGATGATCATGGGACGGTTCGCTTTTCACTGTGCAGAGAATGGAATCATTGTGCTTGTGAGCATCTGTTTCCATCTGAATCGTCACGTGGTTGATGCCTTGATGCTCAAGGTCATGTTCGATGCTGTGCAACATGCTTTCACTATCGGCAAGCGTGAGATGGTTGCCGACTACTACGTGGCAGGACAAGGCATTCAGCCCGCTGGTAATGGACCAGATGTGTAAATCGTGGACGCCGTGAACACCTTTGGTCTCTTTGATGGTTTGAATGATATCTTCAATCTTTACATTCTGTGGCGTGCCTTCCATCAGCACATGCAGAGAAGATTTAGTGACGAAATATCCGCTTCGCAGGACAAGGGCTGCGACGATGACGCTGGCCGCGGGGTCAGCCCAGCCCCAGCCGAAGAACATTATGAGCAGGGCGGCCGCAATGGCGCCGACAGAACCCAGCATGTCACTTAATACATGCAGGTACGCCCCCCGCATATTCAAGTTATCATGTGTATCTCCGCCGCGCACCATGATCCAAGCGACCAGAATATTGACCAATAAGCCGAATACACTGATGATGAGCATACCGGTCGTGGCGACTTCCGGCGGGTTAGCGAATCGGCCGATGGCTTCGTAAAAAATGTAGAGTGCTACACCAATCAGCGTCGCGCCATTGATGGTTGCGGCGAGGATTTCAAAACGTTTGTATCCAAAGGTTTTGCTGTGATTTGCAGCTTTTTCAGCCAGCTTGAACGCGATCAGGGCAATCGCGAGCGAAATGGAGTCACTCAGCATATGTCCGGCATCAGCCAGAAGTGCCAGGCTGTTCGTTAAGAAGCCCCCGGCGGCCTCGACAATCATGTAACTGGTGATGATAATAAATGAAATGAGCAGCACTTTTTTATTTGCTCCGTGTGTATGGTCATGGCTGTGATCATGTGCCATTCCGATTCCTCCTTCAATTTCTCTTTATAAATCAGTGCATGCTTTAGCGTGGAAAAGCGTTTTTTAATGATGCGTTGCATGCTCAATCGCCTGTTTCAACAGGTTCATGATATGATCGTCGTCTTTCGAATAATACAAAGTCGTGCCGGCTCTTCTGTATTTCACCAGGCGCAGTTGCTTCAAGAAGCGCAATTGATGCGACACAGTGGATTGGCCCAAGTCCAATTGCTCTGCCAAGTCATTGACAGAATGTTCAGCTGAACAGAGTAGATTTAAGATGCGAATACGGGTCGGATCGCTCAATGCCTTGAATGTTTGGGACACAACAAAGAGTGTTTCCTCATCTAGCGGATGTTCACCCTCAGCGAAATCCTCTTCCTTTTCTAAATCATGTTTCATTATTGCATGACACCTCCAAATTGGTTTAAACTATATTTATATATGATAATATGTTCATATATAAATATAAAGGTTGAGTTTAAGAAATGCAACCTTTTTCGCACATAATCTTAAGCTTAATTATGTTTCATACTAATCCCAAATCTACTGAAATCTATTGAGAAAAAGAGTGAACGAAATTTAAAATTTCTGATTGAGGGATTCAAAAAAGAGACTGCTTTGTTTGTTTACATATGATAATTTATCAGAAGAAGCTTGGATAAAAAAGAGGGAGAGGGGACGCTGGAAAAACAGCTCTTCTCTCCCTTTTAATTTGTAATAGTGTACTTTTACGAACGGTTATAAAGCGTAGTATCTTTACCTCTATAAAATAACTGAAACACTCTATAAAATTTAGTCATAAAAATCCAAATTGCTGAACACTATTTAAAAGGTAAGGACCGATAGATAACTTTAGGAAATATGTTCAATGTGTTCGTAAGAAACTTCTCAATTTGCATACATTAATTAGTATAGAGAAAATTAATCATTGGGAATATTCCGCATGAATATACTGTAAAATGAAGGTATAAAAGGGAGAGGTGACCTCGTGAAAATATCAAAAGTTAAAGTTAAAAATTATAGAAACATTAAAGATATAGATGTCGATTTAAATAGATTAGTCATATTTATTGGAGACAACAACAGCGGAAAAAGTAATTTACTCAAAGCCATTACTTTGCCTTTTTTAAACAGTGAAGTTGGAAGTATATCTAAAAAACTAGGTTGGCATGATATTAATCATGTGGCAAAACAAAATTACTTCGAATTTATAGAAGATAATTTAGAATTTATTAAGGACAATACAATTGAGCTTGAAAAATTTACAGAGGTCATACCTAGTGTTTCAGTGCAAATTCATTTGAAACCTGAAGCTGGTGAAGAATTCTATGTAAACAAGTGGATTTTGTCAATTAATGAAGGCGAAGATATAGAATATGCTATTCAATACATTTTTCAAATTGAAAAAACTAAAGAACTCTTGGAACATGTTAAAACAGTATTAAAATATGAAGATACAATTGAAAAGATAAAAATGAATCTTTTACCAATGGAGTTATATACATACTCGATTATAGTCCCTACTACAAAGACGTCAGTGGGTTTTAATGAGTTAAATCAATTTAAGTACAATGCATTAGCTGCGGAAAGAGATGACTTCTCAAATAAGCAAAATCAACTTGGATCAAAAGCATTGGTAAATTTGTTAAACAATAAATTAACCGAACAGCAGAAAGTAAACGTAGAAGTGTCATACGAACGGTTTTTTGAAGATCTTAAAGGAATAAGTAATCTAGATGGGATATTTAATTGGCAGGATAGTAGTGATATAGAAAATGCCAAAACCTTTTTTGAAGAGATCACTTTATTACCAAATATGCCTAGTATGCATTCGTTATTAAATAATGTTCGACTAGGATATGGTGAAGAATATCTTCATACACAAGGCTTAGGATATAGGAACCTCGTTTACCTTTTGGTTATGATGAATTCTTTAGAGAACAATGATGATGACATTTTAAATCTCTTAACCATTGAAGAACCAGAAGCACATTTATGTGTCAGTAACGAAAAGCTGCTCTCAAGTTTTATTAACTCTACAATTAATAAAGTCAAAAACACTCAACTGTTTATCTCCACTCATAGTCCTGAATTTTTAAACAAGCTGGAATTAAAAAATGTAGTAGTAGTGACAGAAGGAAATGCATTTTCTTTGATGTCATGTATGGAACACGCTGACTTAGACTATTTGGCGAAAAAGCCGAACCTAGATTTTTTGAAGTTTTTATTTTCTAGAAAATGTGTGCTAGTTGAAGGACCCACTGAAGAGTTGTTAATCAAGTCCTATCTTACCAACCAAAAGGATTTATTAAATGATATTTATGTAATTTCGCTACATAAAGGATTCACGAAAATGATTGATTTATGGTTAAAAGTAAATGAAGGTTCTTCGAATAGACTTGGAATTATAAGAGACTTTGATGATCAACCTAATGCACAAAGGAATCATGAAAAATATAATGAACATACTAATATATGGATTAAAACTACTAAGAGCTATACTTTGGAAACGGAGTTTGTTGAAGAAGAAGGAAATTTTGAAATTTTGAAAAGCTATTTTGAAAAAAATCTTAATTGGGATGGGATAGAGACATCAGAATTGTTGTCAAATAAGTGGAGAACAGCAAAAACAAATGTCATGCTACGATTTTGCCAAGATATAGGTTCAGAAGAATTAAAAGAAGTACAGTTGCCACAACATATCGCCGGTGTATTAAACTTTCTAGCTACTGGAGAAAGAACATGAACATTGTTGTAGCAGGAGCTGGTGCAGGAAAAACAACATCAATGGCAGAAGTAGTGTTACAACGGTTAAAAGAAATTAATAAAGAAAAAATTGTATATGTTGTAACATATACGAATGCTGCTAGAGACAGAATTAGAGAAAAAGTGATTGAAAAAAACGGATCGATACCTAAGCAGCTTTACATCGAAACTTACCATTCTTTCTTAATACAAGAGTTTATTTTTCCATTTCATCATCTGTTGTATGAAACTCAATATCTTAAAGCTTCATTAATTAAACTTTCAGATGTACCTCGTTATAGAAACTTAAAAATAAAAGAATTAAAAGAGAATCAAGAAATTCACGTAGATAAAGTAACAGAAGTGGCGAAATGGATAATCAATGGGAAAACAACTGATAGAAAGCAAGTTAAAGTTAAGAGAACAAGAATATTATCAATGGTTTTGAATTATTTGGACTCTATCTTTATTGATGAAGCACAAGATATGGATATCCATCTAAAAACAATAATAAATACCTTTTATATGAATGAGTTGAATCTATTTCTTGTAGGTGATCCGAAACAGGATTTACGTGGTAGAAGTGTTTTCAATGTGTTGATAGCTGAACATCCGGATAAAGTACAGTATAAAGAAGAGAATCATAGATGCCCTCACGCCCATGTAGAGCTAGCCAATAGCTTTATTTCTAGTGAACAATGTCAAATGGCACAAAAAGATATAGTAGGGGAGTTAGGGTTTGTATTTGAGAAAGATTTAATCATTGACGCTTATATTCAAAATCAGAATTTTGATTACGTATATATTTTAAAAAAAAACACAAGATATATTACGAATAGTAAGGACTTACAAGCAGAAGAGAGTAATCTTTTGTATGAATTGAAATGTATTATTAAAAAATCAAGCATTAAACAAGACAAAATTGACTTAGCAGTATTTAAGGCTAAAGAATGGTGCTTGAGGTCATTATCTTCAAAGAGCAACAGCTATATCATTAGTAAAATAGAGGCGGCATTTAAATTAAAGCTATCAAGAAGAGATATGGCAAAACTCGGTGAAGCATTAAAGTTAAATCGCGATAAAACTCAGGTCACAGGTATTAAAGTCAATTCTATCGATAGTATAAAAGGATTGGAAGGGAACAGATGCTTATTTATTTTAACAACAGATCTTGCTCCATATTTACTTGGAAAAAATACACCTGATAATAAAATGAAAAATTACTTATATGTAGCTTTAACACGGGCTAAGGAAGAATTAAGTTTTTTGATTACTCGAGAAGTTGAGGAGAAATATAGCAGAGAATTTTTGATTTTGAAATTAAATGAATTAAAAATTTCTTATATCGGACAAAGTGACTTTTAAATAAGTGAATAGGTGTGATTGTGTCCTCTTTCAGATTATATATTTCTAACTCATAAACTATATTAAGTTCATTTTCTTTCAACGGAGCCAGCGCCTTTTAGGCACTGGCTTTTGATATTTAGGTATTTAAGTGTATATATTACATCTGCAATGGCTTTCCCACACTATCGCAGTTAGTATTGAGTAAAGACATATTTAATGGTTCTTTAGAAAGTAAGAGTATCTACTACCAACGAGCTATACTTATAAACGGTCGTTTAATATAAAAAACCAACACGCCGATAAATTTAGTAAAATGAGCAGAAAAGCCTTATATTTTCTCGTATATTAATCAACGTCTATTTATTAAGGTAATTTAAGGTTTTATATAAAAAAACCTCGCTACGAGATCATTGTTTGCTTGAGCAAACAGAAAAACAGGAGGTGTCTTGATGGCGAACAGATGTAAGACAATTTCCTACTCAAAAACGATTTTCATTACTCAAAGAAGTGATTGAAAAAATTAAGAGGGATTACAAATATGTATTAGTCGATCGTTTGCTACAAGAAGTAGCCAGTCGCATCCAACAGTTTACGGGGGAATATGCTAACGCTCATGCACACGAACGAGAAAAGTAGAAAGAGTTAGCTAAACGCATCCTGATGAGTATCTCTACCTGGGAATCCGTCTATCGTGTATCGATGAGTATCGTAATCTAAAGTATAGCGAAGGGAATGAACAACCTATTGAAACACTTTTATAACAAGTAGACGCTGCCTTATATGCACCAAAAGCATTTGAGAAGAACACGTTCCAATTTTATAAAACGTTGGTCGATTAATAAATCGTTTCAACTCATTAGCGGAAATTCCAAGCTTCCCTATATAGTTGTATGAAACAACTATATAGGGAAGCTTATTTGGTCTATTAGTATCCATTGTCAGTAATGTTGTTTTATATATGTAGCTTCCCACTAACTTCAGTTAACGCATAAATGTTCTCCTACCGATCCTAATGTTTCTTCTCTCATCCCCATGTCTTAAGCAATCAAACCGGATTTTAAGTTTTCGATTTCGCTTGTCTCAAAATAAATAGTATTCTCTTTTTATTGAGATGAAATAATTAGCTGAAGTAATTGAAGCCCTTAATACTGTTTGGAAATGTGACTATTCTTTAATTCTTTCAATAATTGTGTTATGTCACCTTTTCATTCATCTTTAATTTACTTGTGATAATTACCTATTATCACAAGTATTTATTTGTTATACTGAATATAGATATATTATGTAATACAATTATATATTAAGAATTTACACATTACATACATATGTATATCAGTAATAATTTGATGTAATACTTAAATAAACGGTGGTTTACTTAGCAAATGAACAAAAAAGGCGTCAAAAAAAGGAATCGTTAAGTAGAGAGATCGGAGGATGGATGATGAACGAAGAAGAAATGAACGAAATCGTGATTAGAGAAGAAGCAGCGCTGGCATTTGCCGATAGCCGGGAAAAGTTGCTCGCGGTACTGCAGAATGATCATTTGAACATGGAAGCGTTGAGCGACCTCGAGATCTTTGAACTATTCTGGGCAACAGAGTTGTTTCCGATTTATAGTCAAAAAAGCCCGCATACGAAGCGGGCTTATAAACAAGATTTAGATTATATTTTACGGTTTTTTGTGAGCAAAACGCAGGGCGTTAAACAACTGACGATTCTCAACTTACACGAGTACTTAAAAGATGTTCATGATCAGTACGCGCCACGGACCGTCAAGCGGCGCAATGCCATGCTGAGGCGATTCCTGCGATTCCTACACGTCAACGACTACCATGCGCGTGACCTGTCTCTCCAGGTGAAGGACCAGACGAAGCCCGAGCCGCTCCGCCGTGAGATTGACTTCGACGAAATGGAAGCAATTGCTCTCGCCTTTCGTCATACAGTAAAGCAAAAAAAGCAACGTGAGCTTCTGCAGCTGCGTAACGAAACGATAGGGTATCTTCTCCTTACTACCGGGATGCGTGCTTCCGAATTATTATCTTTAAAATTTAGTCAAATATACAAATCAAATGTACATTACATTGAAATACAAGGAAAAAGGGACAAGTGGAGAAGAATTCCTCTTTCACAAAAAACAGCAACCTTATTGAGTAATCTTCAAAGAATGATGGAAATTGAAAACTGCACTAGCCCATTTGTTTGTTTTAATTTAAAAAATAATGATAAAGCAATTTCATATGAAAATCTTAGGATCATATCAAATCTAGCATCAGAAACGATAACAAGTATCTCTACATCTCCACACTGGTTTCGAAGATCTTTTATAACTTATATATTATCAAATGGCATATCTTTATACGAAGTTATGAGAATTGCTGGACATCAATCAATTAGCACTACTAATAAATATTTACAAGATACAAAAAGAAACAGTATGACTTCACTACCCTTTAAGTAAATATTATGTTAAAAAGAAATCTCTTTTTTTGTCCTATTTATAGTATTGAAGGTTTATAACGTCTAATTAAAATAGTTTCATCTCTAACAAGAGGTTTCAAAATATTATAAATACATCACCCCTCATCTTTTATTTCAACGCGGGGGTAATGTATTTATAAGAATTTAATAGTTTAGTTCAATATAATCTTCTTCTTTTATTTTCTATTTGCATTATCATACTTTTAATTTGTAAAATTGTTTTATTTTCTTTACCCTCAAATTTACTACAAAAATCTTTCATTTCCATAATAAGATATTCCATTCTTCTTTGTTGACTGTCGAGTTTCAATGTCTTAAAAAATTTTTCAATATTATCGCTATACTTATAATCTGGATGAATTTCAATAGAAAAATCTTCTTTTCTATTAAATATAATTTTCAGCTGATTTCTATCCGGATGAATTAAATCGATCTCACCTTCATGACAAACAAAATTACTTTTCGATCTATTGCAAGTTTTGCAACTACTTACTAAATTCAAAATTCCGTTTATGTAATTAGAATTGTAGTGCGGGATTGCTTGTTTTAAAATGTTTTTTGGAATAAAATGATCAACTTCAAAATTTGAAGAATCTATTACCTCTATATTGACACCACAATAAGCACACTTATGAAAATAGATTTCTCTAAATAGAAAGTTAAGCGAGCTGGATTTTTCACTAATATGCGAATAATGATTTTCAGCTCTAGGATGTTTAACAGAAAATTGCTTTAGAAATTCAACTTTCTTGTTACCCATCTCAAAATCATAGTTGATAAATGAAGTGTTCCTATAGTCATGATCACTCATAATTCTTTTTTACCTCATTAAACAAGATTATCAGCTCATCTAAATCTTTTTTTTCAAGTAAATCTGTACTAGTTATTCCATCTATAGTAGATTGAATATTCGAAACTAAGACTGGATCTATTTCTCTCTCACTTTTAATTTCTTCTAAGACTTGATACTCTTCTATTGTTGAAAAAATATAATCTTCTAAAATTGGCGCAAGAACATCATCATAAAAAATCTTAGCTTCATTTCTATTATTTACTCCAATTCTAGATTTATATTTGGAAATCGTTTTGGAGATCGCATAACCTTCGTTTTGGCTAATAACAATTGTCTTTATAAAAGGATGAACTTTTCTTAATATTATTTTAAATTGCTCCCCCGTAAATTTACTTAGTCCAGAAGTTTCATTCTCAAAGAGTCTAGAATCTATTAATAAAATATTTGCAGAATTAATTTTAGGGTTTTGCAATAAAGTTCTATAATCATCGCTTGCTAAAAATTGACTTTCATGAGCATTTAGAAAAAAATCTTGAGAAACTCTATTTTTGTGTTCACAGTATTCTACTAAGTATCTATTCAATCTGCTATCAATGTTATCATCTACATAGCAAATATTTATATTTATCATTATTTCATTCTCCCTTGCAACGTAAATTGTGTTCTAAACCCATTTCCCCCAGATATATCAATAAATTTTCCTTTGTAGGCGTACAAAGTATTATTGATTATCCACATACCTAATCCATGCCCATCCATTCTCGAAGTTTCATGTACATCAAGTATTCTAAATGGGTCATTTACATATTTATCATTTAATCCATTTCCATTATCTGTGTATTCTACATTTATGGCATTTTCTCCACAAATCATTTTTATTCTAATATCTAATGATCCTTTTAAATCATTATGTTGAATGCTATTTAGAATTAAATTATCAAAGATAACTTCTAAAACATCCTCTGATATATTATATTGATTTTCAGCATTTTCACTTATGTCAGTAATGATATTTACCCATCGATACTGGTTTTCCCATGAGCTTTTAATATTATCCAGAACATCTGAAACAGATTCGATTTTAGTTGCGAATTTTTTCTTTTCAACTTTATTTAGGATAATTGCTAAAAATGTCATTAGTCTTAAGTTTATATCTTTTAAATCACTTAAAATTTTGGGGACGTTTTTGTAAGAATGAAGAGTGAATTCTTCTGAATTTAATTTATCCCAAAATCCATACTCGATTAAAGCATCCTCAATATCCTCAAATCCAGAACTCAATGCATTATTTTTGTTATGTAAGTCATGAGCTATCGCGCTAGCCCTTAGCCCCTGAGTTGACAACACATTTAAAATTCTAACATCGTATTTATGTTTTTCTTCACTCTCTTTAAATACCTTTTTACTCTCTATGACTTCTTTTCTGATTACTTTAATTTGACCTGCTATACTTGCAATTTCCTCTTTGCTCATTTCTACTATACGATCGGGTTTTTTCAAAAAAGCATTCAAATTTTTATTATTTTTTTCCTGCTTATTTTCAACTATATTATTAGAATTTATTTTCCTTATGATTGTTTGTCTATAATTTTCAAACCTAGAAATACCAAAGTTAATAATTTCTTTAAACAATTCATAATGAATATTTTCATCTAAGCCTTGTCTATTAGCTAAATCAACTAACTTCTCATTTTTTACTTTATCAATATTAATGATTCCATAAATTTGATTTTTTCTTACACGCCAGCTTCCAGTAGGATGAGTTGCAGCTGCTGGAGATTTTGTAGCACGTTCGGTAATATTAAGCCAATCTTTAGTACCTTCATGGGAAGCAATACTAAAGTGGTTTCTGTACAATGCTATTCCAATATTTGGACCAATTAAATTATTGTACTTGTATTCAAATTTTTCTGCATTATCTTTTGTAGTTTTCTCTAAAATGAAAAATAATTCTGCGTTGAATTCTCCTACTTCTCTTAAAAGATTAATTTTCATATGATTTGAAATGTCTTCATTTATAAAATTTTCATTTTTCAAATCATATACATTTTTATAGTAAAGAAAATCTTTATTTTTCAGTATATTCTCAACGCTCATGTTAAATTCATCTGAATCTATTATTATTTCAAGTTTTTGAATATTATTATCATATTTAATTGATATTTTTGATATGTAATCTCTACCAACTTTTAAATCTGAGAAAATAGAATTTATCTCATAACTTTGATTTTTAAATTGAATTTTTATCTGCATTTGATTACTTTTATATGCTTTTCTTAAAAAATCAACCAGTTTTTGGATATCTTTTTCTTTCCAATTATCTCTTAAATTTTTTATATGAATTTTAGTCCCGGATTTATCGATAGGAATTTCAGTTTCATTAAGATTGGATTTACTCCAATCTGTTTCCCATACTATAGATTTATGTTTTTCTTTTTTTGATAATACTTTCGCTTCGTTACCTAATCTTGCTAATGCAAATCTCCCAACGCCTTTTGAGCCAGTTAATACTCTTTGAGACTTTTCATCCATATAACCTTTATTACTTCTCCCAACATGCATCCACGATTTTTTTATGTCTTCGGCACTCATTCCAACTCCATTATCAGTTATAAAAATAGAGTTATCTTCGAATAATATGTCGCAAGTTATTGATCCTGAATCATAAGCATTCTTAACTAATTCAAAAACAGCAGATTCTTTTGTAGAAAAATTTTGTCTTCCTAATAACTCAGCAAGTTCACTATCCTCAATGGTGAATTGTAATTCTTCCATAATGAATTCCACCTCATCTATTAATTTAAAATTATTTTAGCTCAGTTTTAATTATAAATATTTTTTTAAAAATTCTTTAGTTGATGAACTTAAGTCTCTATTTTTAAAAATAAAATTGTTAATATCTTTACTTGTAATTCGAATTGATGTTCCGTTCAAATTAATGCCAACTCGACTGATATATTCATGGAACTCATTAGAATTCAGCAAAAATTTAGCAACCTTTAAACTAATATTTTTTTTAGGAATTATATAAATTCCTGAGAATGGAATATCATCACTTTTTAACTCGTAAATTTTTATTCTGTTAGTAATCACTGTGGATGTAAGAAGCTTATTTTGGTTCAAATGAGCTAATGCTTGCGATCGTCCAAATTCGTACCATTGAGCTGACACATCAGAATCTCTATTTAATAAATCATTTTTAAATTGTGAGAAATATTTTAAAAAATATGGAAATTTTTCATTGAATATAGATGGCGCATACTTATTTAATCTATTATTTCTGTCATAATAATATGGAAATATTATCAATTCATTTTTTCCTGAATTTAAATTACTAGGACTATATGCATTTTTAACTATACTCTTTTCAATTTTAAAACCTTTTGTATAAACATATTTATCATCTATACTATATTCTTTAATCAAAAACGCAGAATTTAATAATGTTGCTATACTAGTTGCAGCGTGAAAATATTCTCCAAAATGTATATATTCAACACTACTCTCTATACCATCATTACCGAAAATCCATTTTTTACCTAAATCTTTTTTGTATATTTCTTCTTTGCGATCTGATACTATATCGTGATAAATAAATAGTTCTTGCATTTCTGATTTATTTAAGACAATTATTGAAGAGGCCGTCATAACGTTTTTAAATATTTTTTTTGTTGTGTAATCATGTAATTCACTAATATAAGGGCTAATAATTTCTCTGATTTTTTCTCCTGAAACCGTCTTAAATGTGTTATTTGGAATCAAATATACTAATTTACCTTGTTCGTTTAAGTTTTTTAAACTTTCTTCAATAAAAGCATATGAATAATCAATCTTTCCCTTTTTACAGCTATCATACTTTTCTCGAACAAACTTTCTAGTTTTTTTATCTAGATTATTATATGCAATGTATGGAGGATTACCAATTATATAATCAAAATGAATATTTAAATTCATTTTCAAAAAATCTCCGTTTATGATTTTCCATTTAACATTTTCTAATCCATATTTTTTAGTTATAGAATTCAAATTCTCGATACATTTTTTTTGATGAATTTCATCTATTTCTACTCCATAAATATCATTTTCTAATCCAACTTGTATTTTTTTTAAAGGTAATTTTCGAGAAATAGCGTCATTTAAATACCTTTTCACTATCTCAACAAGTATGTTCCCATCACCACAAGAATTATCGATTATTTTCTTTCCAACAAGATTCTCAGTGTATTTCGCAAGATCAAGCATTTTTACTACGGTATTTGCAGGTGTGAATATTTGGCATTTATTATTCAATTTCTAATCAACCAACCTTTGATTACTTTATTTTTAAAATTTCAAATAACGAATATTTATTAAATAGCAAGATTTATTTTTATTTTTAATAATAAATGATAACAATCATTAAAACCAATTTAATGCTAATTAATCCTTTTTTTGAAAATAAGTGAATAACTAAAAATAATGGTAGTATACTTTTATATAGAATTTGGAGGTGCTTTTTTTGTTGGATTTATTTATTGAGCATTATAGAAATAAAGTTACCAAATTTGTAGAGGAAAATGATATTACTTTTCCTTTAGCACATGAGGACAAATTTACACAACGAGTATTTAAATATTTAATCTACATTTCACTACCTTTTATTTCACTTTCTGCTATCGCCTACAATTTTGCGACAGAATATTTAAAAGATACTACTTATTTTTTTATGACTTTTATAATTCTTTCAGTCATCCACATTGTGGTTTCTTTGTATCTAATTATTAGAATAAGAAAATTAACTAAAAAGTTTGGTATAGACAAAAAAGAAAAAAAGAAAATTATACAACTTGAAATGGTAAGATTACTATCTAAGGATTTCATTATAGATAAATTAGACCAACATAATGAACAAATCGTATATATTAAATTTGATAATCCGAAAGAATTTGACGAGTTAAAAAAAGGTTTTGAGAGAAGGCTCTCAAAACACAAAAAAGATCTGAGTTTCAATTACTCTTTAATGTCAATTGTAGTTTCATTTTTTATAGCTTTCTCAAACTCGTTGGGTGGTAATAATGGTGATGATACTAAGAGCTTAATTTTGCTAATTATGATACCTTTTGTTGCTAGTTTAGGTATAGCAATTCATAATTTTTATAAAAACCATTATGTTAAAAATTATATGCCTATCGAAGAAGAATTAGAAGATATTATTGACTTATTACAGGAGGTTATTATATTAAAGACTATTTCTGAAAATAGTGACTATGTTTTAAAGACTAGTTGATTAGTCTTATAATAAATATACTTAATTAATTCTTTATAAAATTCGTAAGTCCTTTTTGTTAGTGGCAGTTCACATACCTCTGCTACCAATTAAAAGGACTTTTCTATTTCAATTATTAACTATTTTTTGTAGTGTTATTCGCCATAAATTTTGATATAAATTATTTTAAATTAATTTTCGTGACAAAAATCATTGGCATTTATTTCTTTAGGTAAAATTAATTTCAAAAGTACGCATATCAAAACCTTTTATTAAAATGACCTTTCATTTGATCTATTAATAACATCGAACTCAAGTTTTATTTAAAACTTGAAGCTAGTGATTAATCCATATGATTAGTCAAATTATAAAACTATTCTTTTTAATTCCTTTATTCTTTTTAATTCCTTCTATTTTTCCACGATTGAAGTAACCCCAATCACATTAAAATAACATACATCATTATTTGTTTCATTACACCTTTTCCTTTATTCATAGATGCTTTCCAAATACGAATTATGACTATTGTAAACGTTTCTCGAACTCCCTTGAATAATGATGATCACTGCCATTTACGATGTTTATTAAATCCTTCTCTACCATTTTAATAACTAGCAACGTTGAATTTTTCGACTGGATTTCTTCTAGCGATCAGATACCATCTTCAATTATTACCATTCCAAGAACTATTCCAGATGCGGCTTATTAAGTGTCTTGACGAACATGTTCGATTTCCAGATAAGTAGACTCTTGAATACACTAATACTTAAAAGGATGCTCTCATAGAACTGATTCTCAAAAACGATCTCTTCGAGTGGATGAGTGAATTCGTTCTTAAGTACTAAGACGAGCGGAAAGAAGTCAACTTCTGCTACATATGATTCGACAGACTCAATGTAATCTAACGAGGTATTCTTCTTTATTACAGTAGCCCCGAGAAAGGCAATGATCAGTGATTATGATTTAGAATACTTTGTCGAGGATTACCCGTTTCGCATGATGCTCCTGGTTCTTTAATAGTCGTCCGGTCATATTCATCCAGAGGATCAGATGCTGTTTGATAAGGATTAAGTCGTTCGAAAAGATGAGTTGATCGTGTTACGCTGTCAAGCTCGAATAGTGTTCTCGAAACGCAAACTTATTGTCGCCCCGGTATCAGAGCTGCAGTCAGTCGTTACTTGTCATACGATGTGATCGCCTGACTGATGATATTCACGAAGCCTTTGATGCATAGCTGTCATCAGTCAGGTCGGACTGTATTACTATCACCTGTCACGCTTCTTGGTTCGTCCGATTCCCTTCCTTCTTCATCCGAACTGTCGTTTTCCATCCATGGATACCCCTCATTAAGTCTGAGATCTATCTGTAGTTAAACTAATACCCCTGCCTCGTCAATGCGCGCCCGTCTGATACGAGCATAACAGGTCGGCGGCGTTAAAATGCCTTTGTTTTCATGTGAAGAATTTGGTTCTCATACAGCTTCAAACTGTTACACTTCATAACCGCCATACTCTACTAATGAATCGGCATGATGACAGTTCCTTCCTCGGTTTTTCCCTTCAGCTGCTCCTAGAATTACTTAACGAAATCTTTAAGCTCCTTCTCCGATATAAACTACAACTTATCCTCGATGAATATCTACGACCTTGCTTATCCGTTCGGAACGATAATAGGATAAAAATCATTTCTTTATAAATCGACGATATATTTGACATACCTATTAAAGCTTCTCAATCCATTCTAGGAAGTCGATAGTGTCCAGGGATATCAGCTCATTCGACGTCCGTTCTGTGTCAGGTTAATCGCAAGGATAGAGAGCACTGGTTTTCCGGTTTCCATTTGGAAAAGTTCTATTTCATCCTTCAATAATTCCACCATGCGTCTCGCTAAGTTCATCAGCCATTCCTTACTCCTTTTGAGACCTAAGTTTATTCCGTATTCTCTCAATATCTATACATCTTCTAGGTCTCTCTATGAGTTCGTGTAATAGCAGGTCGTTTTTGTTCTGTTTCGTCTTCGTCCCTATTATATCCTTTCATCGATGGTCTGATCTCTTTGAAGGAGGACCTTTACCCATCCATCGATGAAGCAGTTGTCTTTCGGGTTGCGAAGCGGACGTCGGGCAACGTCAACTCACACAGTCACATGGACATCTTTAGAATCACGATGTACCGGGTAAAGGACTCCGTTCATACCTCTTCTTACCTTCTTCGTGCCAAAGGATACATCCGTCTTCTGAGGGTGCCTTATGTTTTGTACATATTCACCGGTTTACTATCAGACAAGGTAAATGGATTACGCCGTATATTCATGCCTCCATATCATTTGTAATCTATTGTCCCCTGAGATATGTACGATCTATATCTAAATCACTTATAGAAATGAGTCACATATTCCGACAGAAACATCCTTCCGATGAATTTCATTTCGAATTCATATCAGTTCGTGATTTGGTCGAGGAAGCGGCTTCCATCAGCTGTCATCAATAGGATCATTTAGAAAATTACTTCCGTTCACTCTATTCGATGCTGTCTCGTACGTCGAGGTGGATACCGAAGCCTATCTCCGCGCATCTAAATTGCTCGATTTTGGATTGTCCCTCCGATCTTGAGGATTAGTCTCATCGCTTCTAGAAACCTTACCTCGTGAGGAGTTCCTTAGCTTCTCGATGGCAGCATGCTTGCGGTGATGTCATGTGTTTTATCGGTTTGGCTTTGATTCCACCTTCTTCATGGGCTAGTTGAGCAGGATCTCCATGCTGCGTACACTTTACATTCCTGGAGGCACCATCTACTATCGGAACCGGATACGAACTCACCATTCTGTCGAAAGACTTCCTGTCTTTACATGTCGAGGATGGCGAGGCGATTTATGACTCCCTCGTTTAGTGAGACGATATTATTTCTTACCCTCAGCCGAGCAAGTGCTTCAAATCATCAAGAATATCGATATATCTATCGGAAGAATTGGCATGACTCCTCTCCAGCAAAGACTCTTTCTTCCGATACGTATATGCGAGTTACATGAAAAAAAGTATACCTAGGCGTATACTTTTCAACAAATATGAAATGTCTAATGGGAAGTGTAGTCGTTCGAGTACTTCTTGAACGACATTTTATTGACCACCCTAATTCCATGTATCAATCCGTTTTTACAGCCCACTCTCACATCATTCCGACTCTAAAAGAGCCGAGAATTCTAGAAGAAATGAACCATATTCGAGAGACGTTTCACGTGAAACATCTTTCGATATGGTCACTCATCTTTTTTTAATCAACACTTATCATTCCTCTATCACCTTCCAATCAATTGATTTGACATGGTGCTGGAGATGAGCGCCTTTTCTTAGTCTCACTCGTTTCGTTAGAGAATTGATGACATATTCCTGTCTTCGATACAAGCTAGTGTAAGCTTCTGTGATAAATTGATTGATATTTTTTGTTATGGTACGTGAAATAAGGAAAAAAGTATGTGCTGGCGCATACTTTTTTCCTTATTTGATGAGCAACTGTGAAAACATCTTCTTCGCCTTTCTACTCACAAAATACACTCATTTTCTTAAAAGTTAGTTTCTAAATCCAAATCTGGATAATCGTTCCGGATACATTAACGATGTCATTGACTCATGTGTCTAGTAAGTATTAACTTTACGAAGCGAATGAATTTATGTATATTCTCGGTACGTAAACGTAGTGTCACTATGATGATGAGTGTCGGGCATCCATCTTCTTCAAACTTGAAGTCCTAATGTGACAAGATTACTATATCTTAAGATAAACTAGGTACGCACTCTTAGCGTTCTTCGTTGAATAATCCATTGACAAACACGCATCAATTTCACCATAGAAGAGCATTTCCTGCAATCGTTACCTGTCTTGTGTCTTCATCGACACACCAATCTTATTATTATCTTTCATGAAGAGCAAAAAGATTTTGGGAAGCATCGTCGCCGATACAGTCTGTGTTGCACCGATGACCAAGTATTCTATCCATTTATCTTTATTGATTGAAGATTTCGCATCCTGCATCAACTTCAGGATGTCCTCAGCATATTTGTACAGCTTAGTTCCTTCTTTCGTCAATTTCACTCCACGATTACTCCGAATCAGTAAATGAGCAACTAGCTCGTCTTCAAGAATCTTCATCCGCTGACTGACGTTCGATTGAACATAATCTAATTTCTCAGCTGCTCTCGAAATCGAATGTAGATCTGCTACAGGCTTGAAAATCAATAAATCCTGGGTCTCCACTATCATCATTGATTTCTGATATCACTTGTAGTGATATCTCGTTCATTATCAACAATGATACTCTCTTCTCGAATAGAAGCATAATGATATCAATCACATAGAATGAGAGAAAGATATTCATTAAATTTGAAGGATAAAGTAGCCATAGTGATAGTAGCTGGATCAGGCATCGGTATGCGACAGCACTCCGTTTAGCTGCCGAAGGAGTAAATGTTATTGCCAATTACAGTCAGTCTGAAGAAGCGGCATTAGAGGTCGTAAAAAAAATTATGAACGATGATGGTGTGGCAATTCCTTACCGAGGAGATGTCTCAATAGAACACGAGGTTCAGTATATGGTCACCCATACCTTGATGGTGTTTGGAAAGATTGATTTTTTGGTGAACAATGCAAGCATCACGTCACAGATTCCTATGAATGAACTGGATGAAGTGACGGGAGACGTATGGGATTCTCTCTTTGCTGTTAACGTAAAGGGCATGTTCCACTGTGTAAAGGCAGTCGTACCACATATGAAAAGACAATCCGCAGGTGCAATCGTCAACCTTGGGAGCGTAGCGGGAGTGAACTGTATCGGATTTTCCATTCCTTATGCAGCCACTAAGTTAGCTATTCATACGATGACACGCTCACTTGCTATCTCACTCGCACCTGACATTCGCGTTAATTGTATCTCTCCAGGAGCTGTCGCCACACGTTGGTGGGCTGGGAATGAGGAACGGATGCATGGTTTAGCAGGTAACCTTTTCTTAGAGAGAATCTCCACGCCGGAGGATATCGCGGGTGCTATTCTATTCCAGTTGACACAATCGTCCATAACGGGACAAGTCTTCGTAATTGATAACGGCCAAACGCTCTAAAGTTTAAATATTATAAGATAGATCTAAATCGATGTCTTTTTTCAAAAAGTGTGCGCCGGCGCACACTTTTTATCTAATTTCCCCACTCCTCTTAAGACATGCTATGCTAGCTATATCGAATTAAGGGGGCGATGCATTATGGACTCTACCTCATCCGTCCAACATAGACAACTTGTTGTATCTCAAGCAGCAAAGACATTGCTCGAGAACGATGTTACCGAACAACTAATCTCCATCGATATCATTGATGTCGAAGCCTATGTCAATCAACTCTATGAAGAATATTATGAATTTCAAAATGAAGAAGATGTTTATACCAAACTCCGTTATTATTCTTTTAAGAAATTAAAACGGCGCTGGGTACGGGCAGCCGTAAAAAACTATGTAGAGAATAAAGGTCCGATGAAAGAACTACGAGGACTTCATAAAATGTACCTCGAGTATTGGGACATTGCGGGAAAAGAAGGATTTCAGCGAAAGTTCTCAGCTGATAGTGTTGAGAAATTAATGCAAGAACACATACAGGAACTTGAGGAATGGGCGGAAAATAATAACTTACTGATCCATACGTATCCGCACTGGGGACAAAAAACGAAAAATCAACAAACGACAACGATGCGGACCGATATTCTAATGGTTATTGGAGAGGTTGCGAAAGAATTAAAACGCGCACAACCAAAGGCACACATTGCCACTTCTACATCGATTACAGTACCGTTCTTTGGAATCGCTGATCGCATGAAAAATACGACGGAAAAGTTCAATCATGGAGAAGGCATGTTGACTGATTTATCTCTCGACCTTCATGACTACTCCGCTGTCGTCCCTAAATACAAACAAGGGATTCCAACGAATTTGTCGGTTCTCGTCAGTAATGAGTTTCTTGCAGAACTCGACGGAAAAGTCCCGGATCTTGATGCCCGTGATTTTGAGGCTTTTAATGAAATTTTGTCGTATCGCGATGTGACGTTTCAAACGAGTCGAAAAATCGTATTTCCGATTTCAAAACTTGTTAAAAAGATTTACGGAAACGATAGTGGTAAAAGCTATACCCTTACAACACAACGTCTTGTAAAACTCGGTTATTATCGCGTAGCCGTTAGAAATGAGGAAGGAGACCTCTCAATTTTTGGTCTCTTCTCCTCTGTTAAAATTAGTAATGCTTCTTCTGTTAAACGGGACACGCAAATTACTGTCACCGTCTCAGAGGAAGTCTATGATGATTTATTAAAACAACAGATTATCAGCATCTATGGAGAACAAATTGAGCGATTAAAAGGAACGTTCGCGTATCATTTATCCTTTGTGCTTCAAAAGGAACGACTCAACTCTTATCAGTTAAACGAAGCAATGCCTGCGAAACGGCATTGGCGTCAGTTTACGCATTCAATTCGATTTAATAAGAGTAGAAAAGCAGAGAATCTGAAAGAGCTTGAAACTAACTTGGATCGTATTAAAGAACTTGATTTTATCATTCAAGATTGGCATCGGTCAGGAGACTACTATTTCTTATACTTCCACCCCTTAGAACGCTGGGAGCATGATGATCGCCGTAATGCCCTTCTCCTATAAGGAATATCGAGTAGATCAATAGAAAGTAGTCTTCTTACATCATCAATAGATTCAAATAAAAGAGCGCACGAGATCATGAATCTCGTGCGCTCTTTTGAATATTACTTAAGATTATCCATGAAAGAAACTTTATAATCATAAATGATCGTTTATCTTCTTATGCCTAACCTACATTGTCTTTGTCCTGTTAAATCGAGATTAAATATCATGTAATGCCACCAACGATAAATATGGTCGCTCTATAATCGCTTCACAAGCAACACAATAATTAAAATAAGCAAGAATTCAGTACTCATCCATTTTTATTTACTTATCGCTAATCACATTTATATATTTAAATAAATGGTCATAATAAAGATTTATAAAGTAGTACCAACATGAATAGTCATATATGCAGAAATAAGCATAAATACAGAACATATGTTCTTATTTTAATTTTCTATTTTCTTCTCGTTGTAAGAACTCACGCATAATTGGATGTCTTATTATCCAGATCATCCATTGATCGTATATGTCGAATCGTGTCGGAAAACGACCATTTTTCAAATTCAGACGTTATTTACCGGACTGAAACAGCACTTTTTCTTATATTTTTAGCATTTTTGTCGGATATGACCGTACCGAAACAACACTTCATCGATTTAGGTCGTCGATCACCGTACCAAAACAACAGTTTTATGTTTTTGGTCGTTGATTCCCGTACCAGAATGACACTTCTGCACTTTAGAACACTTTTTAAAAATTATTTTAAAACGGCTATCTTATCCATTTGGTCGTCATATACCGTACTCAAACAACACTTTTAGACATATTAGTCGCTCAATCCCGTACTGAAATGACACTTTTAATCATTTGGTCGTTAAATACCGTACCAGAATGACATATTGCATCGCTACATGTATGAATTTACTCAAGAAAAACATCTAGAAAGCGCATCATATAAGGATTTCCGAGATTCTGGTCGTTTTTGACCGTACTGAAATGACATCTTTTTTGTATCTGAAAACGGCTTCAGATCAACGTTTATAGTACATTGGTCGTTTTTGACCGTACCGAAAACGCGTTTTGACAGTTCCTTTTCTGAACAGGATACTAGTAATAATAGTTCAGAGTAGGGGAGGTGTAGGTATGTCATTTCAACATGAAAATCGTCACGTATTGGTCGCTAATAAATTACTGATCGCGATGAGTGGCTTAACACGTTGGACAAAGCGTCAAGACAGTTTCTTATATGAACAGCATCACTATAACATTCCAGGACCTTTCCTGGCATTAAAGTGGACAAAATCTCGCATTCGTCATTTGTTGACGCTTTTATCGCATTGCGATGATCAAGGCGTTCTCTCATTGATGGAAAGTGAAGCATTGGCTCACTATGCGCGTACGTCAGTTCGATCGTTACACAATAACCTACGCCTTTTTGAATCGGCTGGACTTATTCGTTATTCGATTCATTTCTCTGGAGTCGTCACCATTGAACTCGTAGATTATCTCGAAAACTACCGTGACCTTTTCGAAGAAGGGGGTACGTATACATCGAAGACCGGTTATACGTCTCTTTGGTGTGGGATGGTGCGCCAACTGATGGATATTGAACATGTAAATATCCTTCGCGTCGCTTTACGTGCTCTTGTACAAGTAGAACGGGACGTGAATGTCCAGTCTCAGGAGAAGGCAACTTTAACCTATGATGAAGTACGCGGATTCCTTCCACGTTACTGTGGACACCGTTTGGCTGTAAAAGGCATGATCGATCAACTATCGCAGTTCTTTAATGTGCATTTGGTTGAGAACACGAAAGACTTCTTATCTGCTGTCAAAGAGAACGTCTCGCTTAAGAAGCGCATACATACCGTAACACGTCCTTTAATGTTTCACGTGAAACTTGAAGACCAAATTAACAGCAAGCGCATCCGGGAAGCGGAACGGGCGAGTACGTTGATCAGTTGGTTCAACCTGCGAGAAGTCGCTCGTGACTTCGTAGACTTCGATGCATTGGAAGTTCCGCAAACCTCGCTGCAATCGCTAAGTGATACGTACGGATTTGCTGCTTGTGATGAAGTTATTCGTTCGATTCGAAATGATTTCTATCAATACGGCGGACGTCTTGAAGATGCAGAACTCTATCGCCTCTTCTTTGAATCACCAATCCTCTATCTAAATGAACGACTCCGAGTCGTATCGGAAAAATTGGCCATTGCATGATGGTCTATTTGTCATGCTTTTTTTTGAAAATAGTCGTGAAAAGACAACAAATCCGCGTCATTTTAAGTCTTTTTGGTCGAATTCATCCTCATGTTACTCATTTCATTGATTTATTTAAATACAATTTCAATATGCCATACGATTTAGGAAAAAAAACAAATTTTATTGTTAAAAAAAAAGATTGTTAAGTTATTTACTCAACAGATTCTGAACGAAATCATTGCATGGAATCATAAAAACAGCGCTTCTTGAATTTCTACAAATTGTGATGTTCGTTTCCCGAATCGTAATATGTCTTGTTTTTGTTGGTATTACAGGCTTGAGGAGGTGAAGCCTTTTTCTAATTCTTATTAATTCTTTATTAATCTTTTTAATCTCTTCCAATGTGTTAAATCATAATAATCTGGTAGATCACGGCTTATTATGATGAAGAATAAAATTAAAATATGGAGAAGCATTTTAAAAGCGTAGACAAAACAATTGAGTAGAAAAGCTTAAATAACCTGTAAACATTTCGATATCGAAATGTTTACAGGTTATTTAGTAATGTATACGTAAATTATTATCTATATCATCTTTTGGATGCTAATAATTATTGAAATTGTTATATGTATGTGCCATGATGAATGAAGAAAGGGGAGAGATGATGAATATTATGACGTTTTACATATCAAAAGGAGGATCTGGTAAGACAACCTGTTCACTTAATATGGGTCATGCTCTTGGAGAACTCGGGTATCGTACGCTTCTTGTTGACTTAGATCCGCAGGGATCATTAAGTAAGTTAATGCTGAAAGAGTCGGATACGATTCAATACATGACGCTTTACGACGTCCAAGCGAAAGGATTAGCGATTGAAGAGATCTTATTTGATGATGAAAAACATAACATTAGTCTTCTTCCCTCCAATGAACGAAATGCACGTTTAATTAACTTAATATCTGAACAAGATAAAATTTTTCTATTAAAGGACTTACTATTTCCTCTTGCCCATGAGTTTGATTGGATCATTCTTGATTCAGTTCCTTCAATCAATGAATTATCAAAAGTAGTCTTATCGTGCGCAGACGAGGTGGTCATTCCATTCATGCCGAAAAAGCTTGTCTTTGATCAGTTAGGAAGTACGGTTCGAACGATTCGACAAGTGAAGAAGTATTATAATGCTTCTCTAAAGCTAACAGGGATTATGCCAGTCGCAATCGATCTTGGTTTAAAAGGGGATCGCGAATACGCAGAAGCGATGGAACAATTGGCAACAACAGAGCAATTACATGTGCTCCCCTCTGTACGACGCGCTGCTTTTATTGAGAAGGCAGCAGATAGCGGAAAGAGTGTTTTACAGTACAAGTCGAAAGAAGGCTTGGAACTGGCACAGCCGTTTCGTGAGCTAGCACTCTTGATGACAGGAGGTTCGAAACATGAAAGCACGGAATAAACAGATTCATAAAGTAAGACCGCAAGAGCAACATCCTTATCGGAGTGGATTGACTGATCTGAGTTCTGTTGTTCAGAAGTTACCGGTTTCCCGCGATTTAGAGAATCTCGCAGTCGAAATCAAGGAGTTAGCTAAGATTCAAACGATCTCTGTTTTCGAGATTGGTAAGCGTTTGTCGATTGCTAAATCAGAAATGCATGATCAACAAGAATGGCGCACGTTTTTAGAAGTCGTCAACATGTCAACTTCACTCGCCTCTCGCTATGTTAAGGCGTTTGACACCCTAGAACCATTTGAAGAACAACTCCAGACGTTACCGGCATCCAAAGTATTCGAACTGATGTATGTCGATGACCTAGAAGATGTCGTTTTAAATGGTTTACCTGTAGAGGAAGGACGGAAGTCATTAGAGAGTGCGACAGTACGAGAAATTCGTGCTGCTCGATCAACGATAGCGAAAGTAAAAGTAAAGTCGTTCCAGCCACTCGCAGCGACATCGACGGTTCTTTCTACACGAGTCCCAACAGAAACATCGGAACAGATTCATGTGCTAGCGCGTGCTAAAGGACTCAGCATTAGTGAATACATTTCAAAGATGATTGAAGAGACCATTCAGCGGGATATTATAGAGGATCAGAGTGAAATCGTGGAAGGAGAGAAGAAACAGTGAAGAAAATTGCCTTATATAACCGAAAAGGTGGCGTCGGTAAATCAACGACCACGATTAATCTCGCCCATGCGTATGCTCGACAAGGATTACGCGTTCTCGTCATTGATGCGGATGACCAAGCTTCGACGACCAATGGACTAGGGTTAACGGATGATTACGATGGAAAAGTGTTGCTCGATTGTTTGATTGAAGAGCACGATCCCTCATATGCACCGATTGAACAAGTCATTGTCACTTGTGAATATGAACTAGGTATCATTCACTTAGTACCCACGCGCCGTTCTGCTTCTCCTACCGGACTAACGAGTCAGATGGGATACGAATACCGTTTGATTGAAGAACTAACGCGACTCGAGGACTTGTTTGATATTTGTTTAATTGATTGCCCAGGATCGACGTCGGCTTTAAACCCATATGCGCGTTGTGCCCTTGTAGCTCAAGACCGGATCGTTATGCCGGTACAGATGCAGAAATTCTCAATGGATGCTGTCTATACGGCACCAGAAGAGTTGGAAGAAATGAGAAATGGATATAAAGAAGACATTCATATATCAGCATTCATTCCAACGATGGTCAATGCACGTTCTAAAGGAGATATGACGACCGTTGACGAGTTAAAGGAGTTAGGGGAGGAAGTTGGTATTCCCGTACTGACAACGATCCCATATATCGTAAAAATTCAATCCTTACAACGAGAAGCACGTCCTGTCCTTGACCATAAGAGTCCAGCAACAGATGCCTACTTACAGTTAGCAGAGGAGGTACTCTCACTATGAGCAGTCGACGTAAAAAAGGACAAGCAACATTCAAAAGCTTTCAGAGCACAGTAGCTGAAAAACCTATTCAAGAAGAGGGAACAGAAGCATTACGGGAAGAGCAAGTCGAAGCGGTGAAGAAGTTTGCTGCGCCTACGATGTCAAATCCGTATCAGTCGCTTCCAGCTGTCGGCTTATCACGTGTGCTATCAAAACGTCTTCCGGAAGACATGGAAGGTATTATTCAGTACTACAATCACATTGATACAATCCAAGCGACAAGTTTTGTTGAGAAGTGTCGTATTTTAGCACATGCGAATGAAGTATTTCGTAATGCTGACACTAAAGAAGCGTTTCAGCAGGAACAAGGAAGTTGGAAAGAATTTTTAAATCAAATCGGAATGTCTCATCCTCAAGTCAATCGGTTCATTTCATTCTGGAACATATTTGGACCAACAATCTTAGACAAAGCGATTCAACAGGACTTCAGTGCTTCTAAGTTAGCTGAATTATTAACTTGGCCAGAGGATCCAAAAGTCGCGCTACTGGAAGAGCGGAAGTATAAAATAAATGATGGGGAGTTCACAGTCTACGAAATGACACGTGAGCAATTGCGTGAAGTGAAAAAAATATTAAATGAACGAAAAGAACAAAACGTGATTAATGCAACTCCTGTACAGCCAAAACCAGCACGTGTTCATGTTGATTTTTTAGACAATGATGATCCACTCTACACGAGTCTTAAAAAGCAATCCCGTGATCAAGGTGTAAAACCAGAGCAAATCATTCGAATTGCATTGGAATTGTATTTCAATAAGAGTTTGTAAACAAAAAAATGTGGAGAAAATAATAATGAGAAATCAAATAAAAAAAATTTTAAATGAACCTAAAACATTGATTTTTGGATTTCTAATCTTTCCAACTCTAATTTCTGCATCTCTTTCTATAACAAAATTATTTTTTACTGACAAAAATTATTGGAGTACTTTTTTCATGTCATTTATAGATTTTTCAAGTTATTTTTACTCTTTAAGTAGTTTAATCTTAGTCTTCGTTTTTTATCGCAAATACTCTTATTCAGATCACTTGAAAGATAGTTATCGATTGAAGTATTTAGAAAGTGATGGTGAAATAGATTTTTTAAGTGCAGTAAAATGTTTATATGAATCTTTAATAAATAGCAATGTTATTGGTACAGAATCGGATAATAAAATAAGAGAATCATGTATAGTTATTAAAAATATTTATAATAAAGTTGTAGAACTAGAAAATGACACTTATTTAAAATCATTAAGATATGAAATTAAAGATATCGTAAGCTTGATTAATGAGCTGAAAATAGAAACTAAAAAATTAGACCAAGTTCGTTTCTTAAACGCAATGGGAAAAGGTGATAAAGTTTTAAATTTAGAACGTAAGCTTGCATCAATTATTCAAGATATCGAAAGTAAAAATAAATAATCTAAAAAGGAGTAGTACTTGATATGAGTATTCGAAAAAACGAAATTGAGTCTATTGAAAAAGTGAATAATAATTTAAGTCTATATGAATGGAATGTATTAAAAACTGATGTATCACCACCTAATTTCTTATTTGAAGTTTTAATTGTTCCCGAGGGAGCTGAAAATTTAGGGGAACTATTTTATTCTGAGATAAAAGATAAATTATATGTAGTGGTTGGATCTTACTCTTCAAGATTTTATTTTGATGAGGATAGATATACTATGGAAACTAAATATTTTATTTCATTTTTACTTTCCGACAACTATGATACTAAATGTTTATTTACTGTAAATGACCGTGAATATTGGAAATACAAGTCTAAAAGTAGTGTTGTAGATGAGAATTTACTTGAACAAATGTACAAAAACATATTTAGAAATATTTATGAAGTAGACGATATTCTGAATAATTTTTTACAAGATTAGTTTTTAAATTAACATTTGATTATATTACTAAGTGAGAGGATAATATCTCATGCTAGACGTAAAAAATTCGCGATATTTAGAAGATCTGTTAAACGAATTGAATCGTCTGCAAGTAGGAAATTCGAATTATCGTCAACAGACCGCTCATAAGCTAGATTTAAGTCGGCATGTTATAGCACCTGAATCTTTACATGATCGTGAAACTGCCCACTACTATGTTAAAACTGCTCAGTTGCATGAAGATCAAGTAGAAGACGTGACTAAAATGATGAGTTTGGCAGCACAGCGTGCTTATAATACAACGGAGAGCGCATTCTCAGTGGATATGAAAGTAAAACTAGAAGAAAAACGTAATCGGTTTAAAGTATTTGGTTTACGTGTTAAGTCCTAATTCATCTTCTGTTAAACCTTAAGAAATGATTAAACGAAGTAAAATCATACAAAAAGGGATCTTATTTATTCTATTGAGAATGTAAGATCCCTTTTTATGTGTTGTAAAACCGAGAAGCAAGGTAAACAGGCCGGTTGAGGAATTAGATAGTAGTATAAACATTAGTCATTCTCGTTTTTAAAATGTTGTTGAGTTCGCTCTCTTAAAACAGCTAACTCTACTTGTTCTTGCAACCGTCGTTCAAATGTTTCCTGATCACGCTGAACAATTGCTAGCTCTAACAATAATTTACGATTTTCTTCTTCTAGTTGCTCCGCTCTGTGACTTCGTGTTTTTAACTCATCCACCAAATCGGCCAACGTTTTATTTTGTCGATATAATTGATCTCGTTCTTCTTCTAACTTTGTAATCGTACTTTCCATGTGAAAGACATTCCGCTTTAGAGATGTTATCTCTTCTTTGTTCGTCACTTCAAGGCGTTCTCTTTGCTCCTTTGATTGTGCCAAAGCAATTTCAACTTGTTCCAGTTTATTTTGAAATTCATCGATTTCTTGCTGATGGAAAGACGTTTTTTCCATGTACTCTGTTTCCAAAGCTTCTTTTGTCTTTGCGACGTCTGCTTCTAAATGTGTTACCGCTTCTAAATGACGCGATTGGATCCGCTGGTTTTCATGTTGAAACTTTTCAAGACGTGCAGCTCGTTCTTGAAAAAGAAGAGTAATTTGCTTGAGCGAAGATTCTAACACAGCATCTTCTTCACTCAGCTTTGGATCGATTACTCTTTGCTCTGCTAATACAATAAATTCTTCGAATAATTGATTTGTTGTAATTTGACGTCCCTTTAAAAGCTCCCCAATTTTTTCGGTGACTTCTTCAGATAGACGAAATGATTTATTTTTCATTTCATTGGATGACATATCTACTACCCCTTTTAACTTAAATTGTATGTTGTCATTATAGCATGGGCGATTTGGAGGTACTTTTAATAAATCGTCTTAAAATATAAGAAGAACCTTTGAATAATTCAAGTGTAAGTATAGAGTCTCATTCGCTGAATAGCTTATATTCTTTACATTGTCGATTAGAAAAATATAAGTTCATATTAATAAAAGAGATCATATACATTTCGACGTCGAAATGTATATGATCTCTTTTGAATATACCTAATAGAGTCTTGCACGTACTTAACTTGTGTGAAATTTATATCTATAGTTTGAATCTTCTACTATCAGATACCAATTTCCGGCACCCTGTACAGTAATTGATAAGGGAGATCTATTATAATATCCTCCATGGTAATTAAATCTTCGTCGATTGATATAGTTTTGATAATTTATTGAATCAACTAAAAATACATTTGATGCATTAGTTAGTTCTACATCTACCCTTAATACATTGTTTGTATACTTATAAGGAATCTGTGCCATAACATAGTTCACCTCCTTTGATAATTCTTGAGTCACTTTAAACTAATATTGATTCTGGATTAGTAGTCGTAAGGTGAGTTCTGGTTTTAGTCTCATCGACAAAACTGAACGGTACGATTTCTCGAGACTTTAGTTGGTTTGAGTGGTGTGCTTCACGAAGAGGCGTAAACGACGTTAACTTCCAAATGTCTGATTCGTTGAAACCAATCGATCGAATATTATGCATGAGCCGATCAATTGTATATGATCCTGCAGCCACATAGCCTTTTCCTTGATACCATAGATTGTTTTCCCCGTTTTTCTTCAGTTCCTGTCCACACATGACATCTGTATCAATTCGATCCGTCATCGCAATAATATTACTAGTACCTATTAATTCCACTACTTTGCGTACAACTTCTAAATCTACGTGTTCACTATCAAAGTTCATACAAATAGTAATGTCTCCAGTAGCAGCAGCTTTGATCAAAGTCCCTGGAACCTGACCTACTTTTTCACAAATATTATCAAGCGACCAACTTTGAATTTCTGAATTATATAACTCTTGCAATCTGACTTTCTTTTCTTCCGTTGTTCTCCATGTATGCTTAAAGTTTAACGGCATATCATTAAACAAATGATCTGTAATCACTGGAGTAGAATCTATAAATGGAGTTGCCTCTTGTGCAATTTTAATGACTTTTTTTATTAATTCAGAAGTATAAAAAGGATCATTTTTTTGGAAGTGTCCTAATGCTGGTTTGATCCCGTTCTTGACGAGTGTCTCAACAATCCACTCAATAGTCGGATGATCTTTCGTGATTTGTTCCTTCAAGTAAGAGTTATCAGTCATAGCATCAGGCGAAAGAACGGTATAGATCAACCCTAATTCTCCGCAAGAGGCAATTTTAGTCCACTCCTGTTTTGTTGGTGCCCAGTTTCCTTTGGCGGGAGTTCCAGCAAAACTAGCTAAAAGAGGACCTTCCAGTGAAATACCTAGGATATTTGAAAGTTGTCCAGAGGACTTTTTTAATGCAAAGTCATTCATCATCATATGGAACAAGTCAAGCTGGTGATGTGGCAGAAAAATAGAGGGGACGCAATAAATTCCTTCTTCTTCAGCTAACATATTTACTTTGTCTAAGTCGAGTTCGTCAAGATTACTAAAATCATAATCACCAATTCCATGACAATGAAATTCGACAGGTAATGAAGAAACAAGATATGAACCTGATTTATTGTATTGTCCTTTTTCAAGAATTTCATAGCGTTTCCAGTGATTATTCTCTAACTCTATGTTTGCTAAGTGCATGGTAGCATCCACTTGAAGAAGTGATGGACTATTAAATGTTGTTTTTGACATGAGGACTCCTCCTAATAAATCGTTTCCTTTTTTTATACTTTCTAAATTTCTTTAGAGAGTACTATCGAAGAATAAGATATGAAACGCGTCCCAGGTCAATAGAAAAAACAAAAATTCCAAAAAATAATTATTTTTTGGAATTTAAATGTTCTTCGAAGGTCATTATTCTTTTATCAAGCTCGATTAACAATTGATTTAACTGAAAAGCTTGCAACACTTCCATTTGAATCATAAGAGGAGCATTTTTTTCATTCAACCATTTAAGTACAGCCAGTTCTTCAGTACTGAACATAGCATTTCACCTCCTTAAAAGGATCACTGGTAATAACGCCGCTTTCGTTACTCTTACCAGTGATGAATACACCTTAGTCTATGAAATGCATTTCAGGTCAATCCTTTTTTTTATCTATTGCTCTGAAACGCGTTTCAGAGATTAAGATAAATTTGAATAGAAAAACAATTGAAATGGAGGATGGATATGAAGTTATTTGCGATTGACTTAGATGGGACACTTTTACATTCAGATCATACAATTTCTAAGGAGAATGTTTTAGCAATTAAGAAAAGACAAGAGCAGGGAGACTTAGTACTTATTGCGACAGGACGAGCTTCTTTTGACGCACAAAATATCTTACGCAAACATCACATATTTGGGTGTCCGATTATTGCTTCGAATGGAGCAGAGTTACAGTACAAAATAGATGACAGAGTACTTCGAAATAACACCTCAATGGATAGGCAGACGAGCGAAAGAATCTTACGATATTTAAGCGAAGAAGAGGTCTATGTTCAAATTTACTTAGAAGACAAAATCTTATTGGAATCAGAAGCCACTGATATCTTGCTTGCTAAAATAGAAAAAGAGCGGGTACTAAATCAATCTTTCAGCGCAGATTTATTCCTCCACTCTATTCAGGCACAGCTAACACAATATGGCGTAGAATATGTCGACTCTATTACCCCCAATGACTTATCGTGTGTTATCAAGTTTATGATTGTTTCGCCAAATCAAGGTCTCTTAAAAAAAATAGAGCGAAGGCTTTCTCTAATCAATACGTGTTCGATTTCTAGTTCGGGCGTATACAATTTAGAAGTAATGTCAGTAGGAATTAATAAAGGATCGGCACTTATTAAAGTAGCAACTGACTGTAACATTGAATTAAGTAACACAATTGCAATCGGTGATAATCAAAACGACTTATCGATGTTCCAGATAGCAGGAAGCAGTGTAGCGATGAAGAACGCTGAAGAGTCTATCAAAAGCATTGCAACTTATGAAACATTAGATAATGAGCATAGTGGTGTCGCCCATGCTCTAAATGATTATCCAGCTAATTTACTCAACCAATTGAAGCGAGCTAGTGTATGAATCGACGACGAAAGTGGATGATGTATTTAGGCGGGTTATTAACACTCTCATTTGGCGTTGTGCTTATGATCAAAGCGAGCATGGGAATAGCACCTTGGGATGCACTGAATGTCGCATTGGAAAAACATATTGGCATGAGCATCGGCTTTTGGGTATTCGCTGTGGGTAGTGTACTGATTGTTATCAATGGTCTCATTAAACAAGGAATGCCCAATCTGCTAGGTTTTATACCTGTTATCATTATTGGTCTGTTGATTGATGGATTAAATGCTCTTCTTACAGGTCGGATAGATATAGATAGTCAATTTTCTGGTTGGTTTTTATTTGTTGCCGGTCTATTAATACTGAGTTGTGGAATTGCTTTGTATATTCGTTCGTCCTTACCAGCTGTTCCTAATGATGAATTTATGATTGAACTCAGTAAGCGAACGGGCTGGAGTTTGGCAATAACAAAGACATGTGGAGAAGGTTTAGCCTTTTGTATTGCTTTTTTATTGAATGGACCGGTAGGTGTTGGAACATTGGTTGTCCTTTGTCTTTTAGGTGTTTTGATTGATGTAGCATCTCGCATTTTTGATATGATTAAAATACCTAAATATTGACACAAGAAGGGAATATAATGGCTAACATAACAGAAATTGCTCGCTTGGCAAAGGTATCACGATCAACGGTATCACGTGTTTTAAATAATCAGCCCTATGTAACTTCGCAAAAAAAAGAAGCTGTTTTAGAAGCCATTCGTTTGCTAGATTACGTTCCGAATCGGAATGCAATCAATCTATCGAAAGGAAAAACGAATATCATCGGTATCATGGTTCCGCAAATCAATCATCCTTTTTTTAATCATTTAATCAGCGGAATGGGCGAGATTTGTGCGGATTTGAACCTTTCATTACTTGTCAATCAAACAAACAGTGATCCAGAAAGAGAAAAAATATCGTTTGATCAACTGCGATATAAACAAATTGATGGACTAGTTATTGCTTCGACCGTAAGTTCAGCAACAGAACTGTCCGAAATTAATAAATACGGTCCGATAGTATCTTGTGAGTGGTCGGAAGGCGATCATGCTCAGGTATACATTGATCACTCGAATGGGATCGAACTAGTAATGAACCACCTAAAGGAAAAAGGTTATCAAAGTATAGCGCTATGTTTAGGAAATCCAGATAGTGGTGTCGGTAAAAGTCGAAAAAGCGCCTTTGATAAATTTATCGATAATAGTAATTGTACGCATTCGCACGAATGGTACTTCGAAAAAAGATATAGTTTTGAGGACGGAAAGACTGTCATGAATGAACTATATAAACTATCTGCTCTTCCGAGAGCTATCGTAGTTGGGAATGACTATGTGGCAGCAGGAATTATTCATCAAGCAAGACTGTTAAAGATAAGAGTTCCTGAAGATCTTGCTGTAACTGGATTTGACAATCAATCGATTGCTGAAGCCCTACATATTACCACTATCGATCAGCCGATTCATCAACTAGGAATAGAAGCAGTTAAAATGATGGATAGTTTAATTAATCATCGACATAAAGTTGAACAAAACACGTTGAGTCTTCGATTAATCATCAGACAATCTACTTAAATATGAAAATAAAGTATGTGTTAAAGGAGAATGCATTAGATGAGAAAATTGATTATTTTTCATAAAAAAAACTATAAACCGAAACTAGCAAAAAAAAGAATGCTGACAAAAGAATTTGGTATTAGTGTTTTTTGGATTTTAGCTTTTGTTGCGAGCTTCTTAAGCTTGCCCTTGTTAGCTGATAGCATTTCTGTAAAATATCTTTGGATTATACCTATCGTATCGTTTTTAGGAACGTACATCTATTTCACTCATTTAGAAAGAGATACAGAATTTTTTGTAAATGATGATAGTGTGTACAAAGAAAAGTTGAAAAAATTTTTATTCGGTATCAACATTGTCAACAGTGCTCAGCTTGATATAGTAATCAAAAATATAGTAGAAGAGCGGGAGGATAGTCGTAAACAACTGGGAATTACTTTGCCTTATATACTTGCTGGCGTGACCTTAAGCACTATCATTTTAAATAAAGTTCAGATATCTAATAAAGACTTCATTCTATATTTTATCGGTTATTTAGTTGTAGTCTTCTTTATTCATATTGTTCTGAAAGTGTGTGAGCCCTTCTTTAATTTGTATGCAGACAATGTATCAACTCTTATTAATTTTCTAAAGCAAATTCAAATAGAATGGTTAGACGATCGTCCGGTCGAAGCACTCTCAAAAAACGATCAATACGAAGCAATTGAAAATTTCGCTGAAAATGAATCTAAAGAACTTCCCGTTTCAGTTGAGATTGATCATGTTATAGTTGATAATCCAGAAACACGTGCTACAAAATCAAATCCATTAAATTAAATCGAAACTTCTACTCAGTGAGGCTAAGAAGACTTTTGTATTTAACTTTGAATCAGCATCTTTTAGTTGGATATTCTAGCATTTAAATGTCTTACTATTTGAATGCGTTAAGAAAGTCAGAAAAAAAGCTATTTTTAGTTCATATTTGAAGTTTATTTTATTCTTTAAGACCTTATTCGAGTGGAGATTGTGCAACTCGTATAAGGTCTTTTATATAATTCAGTTAAGACATGTAAAACAATTATAATTTCATCCTTACACTATTCAAGCAAAAGTATAAATGAGTGTTTTTGGCTTGCTCTTATACATTAAAAAACGAATGAATAAAAGAATAGGACAAAAAGTCGGTAAAGTAATTGACTTGATTATAAAAATGCACACATAATTAACAGTTATCGTTTTTGTATAAAGTGATAGGTCGAGTGCAGAAACGAATATAGATACGTAGATACAGAGAGTAAGGAGAAAAGAGAATGCTATACACCATCACATCAACGTTACCTCCAAAACATGGGGGAAGAACGAAAGCTCTTTTAAGTCGGATTGCCTTAATTGAAAATGAATTAAATGAATACTCTACTATTGTCACGACCAACTACAATGCCAATTATCCAACCGTTTACGACCAGTTTCGTAAAGACGGTAAGGCTGGTTCACAATTGAAGTTCGAAAATTTGTATGATTGGTTATCTGGATATCAACTATTTAAGATTCCGACTAGTCGATTTCTAAATAAAGCGATTAAGGTGACAACGGATCGTTCAATGCCAGGATTAAAAAGTGTTGAAAAAGGTGATATCGTTCGCTATTACGATCAAGACAGCTATGTTTTATATCGAAAATACCAGCCAAATACAAATATTTTAGAGATGGAAGACTTCATGAGTGAGGTTTCTCGTAAGAAAACAGAACGCTGGGAATACAATGCTTATGGAGAATTACATCGGAAAATTATTTACTCGCCAACTCATCACGGAAAACTCGTTGAAGAATTTTATGATACTGCTGGTTCAATTTACTGTAGAAAATTCTACAGCGATGAGGTTAAACCAAATCTTATCTTGATCAATTTGTATCGAGATGGTCGTATGATGAAATCATTTAAAAAAGAGAAAGAGCTCTTTGCATATTACTTCAATCATTTATTTAAAGATGAGGACATTGTGTTCGTCGATGCACGATTGTTGGATCGTCCAATTTTAGATGTTACTGCAGATATCAAGCGAGTATTTGTTCTTCACAATTCACACTTAGATGGTGAAGAGTTAAAACCTTCTTATAAAAGTGCATTGCTAGAATCTGAAAAAATTACACGATACCTTGTGCTTACGCAACATCAGAAAGAAGATATTTTAGCACAATTCGATATCCCTGAAGAAAAGATGGCAGTCGTTCCTCATTTCATACAGCCAGAATCAAATCCAGCATCTGTTTCTATCAAAGATCAGTTTTGCTTCATTGGACGTTTTGGATTACAAAAACAAATGGATCACTTACTCAAAAGCTATGCCCTATTCAAAGAGTCAGGGCATGAAACAAAGTTAGTTTTATATGGCATGGACGAACAAGGACAGTTGGCGATGATGGTAAAGTTAATTGATGAATTAGGCATCCGAGAGAGTGTCGAAATTCATAGCTATACAGAAAACCCAAGTCAAGTATTCCGTGAATCCAAAGCTTCGCTATTAACGAGTGAGTTTGAAGGATTTGGTCTGACTGTTATGGAGAGTATCAACGTCGGGTGTCCGGTCATTTCATATGATGTAAAGTATGGTCCACGTGAGATCATTCGCCATGGTGAAAATGGCTATCTCGTTCCAGCAAATGATATTGAGGCGTTTGCTCAAGCGATGGTTCACTGTGTAGAACATCCACTTCAAGATGTCCGGACACAAGAAACGTTGTTCAAGTCGACAGCGGTTCAAAATTATGACCAGTTAATCAAAGAATTAAAAAAATAATCGATCATCATTCAGACTAGTTTAGAGTGAGAGACAGAGTATTTCGAGGAGATTACCATGAAAAAGATTACTAAAGCAATCATCCCAGCAGCAGGACTCGGTACACGCTTTCTTCCAGCTACGAAAGCCATGCCAAAAGAAATGTTACCAATCATCGACAAACCAACGATTCAATACATTGTCGAGGAAGCGGCGCGAGCGGGAATTGAAGATATCATCATTGTCACTGGAAAGCACAAACGTGCAATTGAAGATCATTTTGACAATCAAGGTGAATTAGAGGCTACTTTAGAAAAAACGAATAAGCTTGAATTACTGGAGAAGGTTCGCTTTTCGACAAACTTAGCAAATATCTTTTATGTGCGACAAAAAGAGCAAAAAGGGCTAGGACATGCTATCTTAACAGCTAAACAGTTTATCGGTGACGAACCATTTGCTGTGCTACTTGGTGATGATATTGTTGATTCGGAAGTACCGGCGATTCAGCAACTGATGAAAGTCTATGAGCAGACGGAGAAATCGGTTATTGGTGTTCAAGAGGTAAAAGCAGAAGATACATCGCGCTACGGCATTATTGATCCGAAAAAACAAGAAGGTAGACTTTACGATGTGAACAAATTCGTCGAGAAACCTGCTCCAGGAACGGCACCTTCAAATCTTGCCATTATGGGTAGATATGTGCTCACACCAGATATTTTTGCTTATTTGCAAAACCAAGAAGAAGGTGCAGGAGGAGAAATTCAACTGACAGATGCGATTGAACGATTGAATGCTGACAATCAAGTATATGCTTACGATTTTGAAGGCAATCGTTATGATGTTGGTGAAAAACTAGGGTTTGTTAAAACGACGATTGAATATGCGTTGAAAGATGCAGAAATGCAAACAGAACTCAAAGCGTTCATTAAAGGATTAAATCTATAAAAATGAATTTGTAAGTGGAGGATCATAGGGGAACTCTTCATTCATTTCAGGGGGAACACTACATGAACGAACGTAACTTAAAAGAGCCGGGGCTGCAGAAGCGCATTGACATTGAAAGTAAATTTAGACCAGAGATTGAAGGGTTACGTGTCGTAGCAGCACTTCTCGTTGCGATTTACCATATTTGGTTTAACCGCGTCTCAGGAGGCGTTGATGTTTTCTTCGTCATCTCCGGATTCTTAATTACAACATCAATCATTTCGACAATCAATCGAACGGGTGAATTTAAGTTTCTTCCGTATGTGACGAAATTGCTTAAGCGTTTGTTACCTTCCGTATTATTTATACTGGCGGTCGTATTAATCTTAAGTACCTTCCTTTTACCAGAGTCCATTCTTGGGAAAACGATACGAGAAGTCGTCGCGTCGATGTTCTTCTATCAAAACTGGCAATTAGCAATCTCGAGTACCGATTACTTGGATGCTACTCAAATGAAGTCTCCAGTCGAGCATTTTTGGGCTTTATCGATTCAAGGACAATTCTATTTGATTTGGTTCGTGTTGTTCTCCTTCATCTTATGGATGATGAACAAATATCAGATCAAGTCAATTAAAACCGTGATCAATATGATCTTGGGCGTTTTATTTGTTACGTCATTGTCGTATTCGATTTATCTGACTGAGGTAAATCAACCATGGGCGTATTTCATTACGATGACGCGTGTGTGGGAATTTGCGTTAGGTAGTTTACTGTGTATCAATCTCTCAGCAATCCGTGTTCCGAAATGGATTGCAGTGATCATTGGTTGGCTAGGACTTGTTGGTTTAATTGCAACGGGTATTCTCTTCAACGTGTCACAAATGTTTCCAGGATACATCGCACTGTGGCCAATGACGTGTGCTTTATTTATCGTTCTTTCAGGAACGCAGGATACGCGTTTCAGTCTGAAGCGTTTTCTTGGCTCTAAACCGATGGTTAAGCTAGGAGGCATCGCTTTCGGTATTTATTTATGGCATTGGGTGCTGCTTGAATTTTATCGCTATAATGTACAACAAACACCAGGTCTTTTGATGGGTACGCTTATTATCCTATCTTCTATTGGCTTATCCTATTTAATGACGGAGTGGATTGAAAAACCGATTCGAACAGCTACGATAAATCGAATTGCCTTTAGAAAACTAGGGGCGATGATGGGAATAAATATTCTCTTGATTGGTTCATTACTGGGCATGTCATACATGCAGGAGCAAGAATTGAAGAAGCAAGTGAGTAGTGATCGCTATCCAGGGGCTATGGCGATCGAGAACGTATTAAATGTTCCGAAAGAAGACCCGTTTCCTTCATACGCGAATGTCTTCAACGATTTACCGCTTGTTCATACAGATGGAAGTAACCAAGGTCTGAAAGAGACCGATGTCAAAGTTGGTGAATACGGGAAAAAGAAAGACTATAAAGCAACCATCGCGCTTGTCGGTAGCTCACATTCGGAGCAATGGTTTGGTGCCTTGCATGAAGCCGTCAAGGGAACAGATATCCGACTCATCAACTTAACACGATCGGGAACACGCTTTTCGACGGGGTACGAACCAGACTCACTAAAAGGGACTTGGAATCAGAATGTCCTCGATTATTTAAAAGATGCTGATGTTGATTTGATTATTTCTCACGTCACGGCAGCGGATGCTTCAAAAGATCGGATTCATCAACAAATGATTGATCAAATGCAATTTGTGAAAGATGAGTACGGAATCGACGGCTTAGCATTACGTGATAATCCACGATATGACTTTAACGTTCTCGAAGCTCTCGAAACTTCCAGCATTGAGGACACAACGAAAAAAATGAATGATCAAGATAATCAAACGGATGAAGCGTTTTGGAAAAACTTCGAAAAAACGAATAAATCACTCTATAAAATGGATTTGACACGCTATTTCCACGTGGAGGGTGAATATCGTCCAGTTATCGGGAATGTAGTCATTTATCGCGATAATAGTCATATGACAAACACGTATGCGAAAAGTTTCGGACCTCTATTTAAAGAAAAGATTAATGAAGTCTTAAGTGAAAAATTAGGTAAGAAGTAAGAAGTGGATAAATGATTAGGAGCTGTAGTAAATCCTTCGGGAGGCGCTAGAGCTCTTTTTCTTTCAAAGGAATACTTAAAATGAGTGAGAGCTGGGTATAGAAATTAATAGTAATTGTAAATGAAATATGAGATTCGTAAACAGATTGTATATTTCATACAATATTATTGATTTATAGTAAGACATAGAGAGACTCACAGATAAAAGAAGACGAGTCAACCAAAGGAGAGAATGAATATGAAAAAAGTCATTACTTATGGTACGTTTGATTTATTGCACTGGGGACACATTAATATTTTAAGAAGAGCAAAAGAAATGGGCGATTATTTGGTAGTTGCGATTTCTACGGATGAATTCAATCGATTAAAACATAAAGAAGCATATCATAACTATGAAAACCGAAAGATGATTTTGGAAGCAATCCGATATGTAGATGAAGTCATTCCAGAAAATGAGTGGGAACAAAAAATTCAAGACGTTCAAAACCATGGTATTGATCTATTCGTTATGGGCGATGACTGGGAAGGAGAGTTTGATTTCCTAAAAGATTATTGTGAGGTCGTATACTTAAGCAGAACAGAAGGAATCTCGACTAGTCAGATAAAGAATGAATTAAGTGAGAACTGAACGGAGTGGTCAGGAATGAAGTATACAGGATTAATCCTATCCGATTTACTACATGCGTGAGCTGTTAATTACTAGTTATCTTTTTGTATTTCGATGTTTCTATGTTTTGTTTTCTACATTACCGCTACAAGACACAACCGTCTTCTGGGTCACGTATGGGGATAATGTAAAGCCTATAAGTGATCAATTGAAGAGAACGCGTCGTGAACACAAGCATGTCCTGATTTATGATCAGAAATACGTAAAGGATGTCGAAGCTTGGCAGGTGGAACGATCCGTACAGTATAGCGTTACTCAATGCATCATACTTGCGTATTACTTAGCCACATCAAAATATGTCTTCCTAGACAATTATGTATCTGAACTGGGTGTTTCTAAAGTTAGAAGAGGAGCAAAGCGAGTACAATTGTGGCATGCTGCAGGTACCTTAAAAGAGTTTGCACTAATGACTCCTCAAACGTATGCATCAACTCGATCAACGATAAAGAGTTTTAAAAAAACCTATTTAAACTATGGTGATTTTATTGTTCCAGGAGAAGGTGGTGCGGAATCGTTTGGGCGCGCCATGTCATTACCAACAGAAAGATTTATCCCGTTAGGTATGCCACGAACGGATTACTGGTTCCAAAACAATGAGGGGTTAAAAGAGCAAGTGAAACGAACGCTCGATGTTAAGGAAGAGCGTGTCGTGCTATATGCGCCGACATATCGAGAGTATGAGTGGAATGTCACTGATACACTAAAGCAAATGCAGCAGCTCGATGGTTTAGGCTGGAAGGTACTGATTAAATTACATCCTACTGTTCAGCAAAATTTATCCTTAGATGAAGTTTCAGGTATAACGATTGTAGATGATACCTATACAATTAACGAGTACCTATTGATCACGGATGTTTTGATTACAGATTACTCGTCCATTCCATATGAGAGTTGCTTGCTCGCGATTCCTACTTTTTTGTATACGCCGGACTATGAACGATATGATGAAACTCAAGGTGTCATTCCAAATTATCCGGGTCTTTTGCCGGTTACGTATTCTTCATCGTTTGAAGATGTATTAGACTGGATAAATTCTGACGAACGTTTGACGGAAAGCAAAGAAGCAATGCATGTCTTTCAAAATATATGGTATGAGGAGAAGTCGGGACATGCAGTGGAGCGTATCATTCGACATTACTATATATAATCGTTAGTATATGAATTTGTGAGAAAGAGGTGGGTATATGATTGGTTTGGTACGCCCTTTAAGTCACGATACCGACTGTCAAAAACAAGTCACACTCATTAATAAGCATTATCAACTTATGATTCTTCGTTGCGAAGGAAAAGAGAACAATAAAGCATCCTTGAAAGAAATGATTCAAATGCTAGTTCCAGAAGAAGAACTTATCGTTGCAACGGTAGAAGTTTTTGGAGATTCGAACGAGGAAATAAAGCAAAATCTGAAGCTTCTTCACGATCGCAACATACATATTACCTCCCTATCCGATTAAGCCTAATCAAAATTTTTCAACATTATTCGGAGTAATTACATACAACAAGATATGATTGGGACTTTCAATGATCATAACTGCCATAATTAATGTAAAACATCTACCTCTTTACCATAAAATGAGGGAGATGTTTTTTTTTGTGAAATGAGTAAAAAAATATGGGAAAGTACTTTATTTATTTTCTTTTTTGTAATATAAATGTAAAGTAATGTTTTTTTTTAAATTAAGTATATGAAAGGGAGATGAACTTGCACAAGAAACTGAAGAAAAGTTTAAATGCGACGCTAGTTTCTGCACTTGTGATTTCGAGTGTTCCGATGAACGAAATCAATGTTAAGGCAGAAAATAGTAAGGCATCCGTAAAAAAAACAGTTGAAACTACAGCACCGAATACATTATCAGACGCTTTATTACCAGCATCCGAATTAAGTACGGAAGATACGGTGGTTCAACCCGGGACAAAACCAGGTACATATAATCTCACGATGTTCGATAATGAGATTCAAGTGAAGAACGGACAAAAGAAATGGGAAAAGGTCGATCCTTCTTTAAAACGTAATGCAGACAATGATTTAACGGCGACTGCTACTGATTTAAAAGTAGAGTTCGACTCAACCATCGATAGCAACTCTCCGTTGCTTGAAGTGGGAGAAACTAAAAATGATAAAGTCTCTTATGTTTTTAAAGGAGTCGAAACAGCAGAAGGTATTCAACCGATCCAACCTGCACTAGCAACAGTAAACGGAAATGAAATCCTTCATCCGAACATCTTACCGAATGTAGATTTACGGCATATCGTGCTGAATAAAGAAGTCAAAGAAGACATCATTCTTAAGCAAGCTGTTCCTGGATTGAAATCTTTTGTTTACGAAATTAAGACCCCGTTAGAAGCAACACTTGATAAAAAAGGGCACATCGATTTTAAGGATAAAAAAGGGGATATCCTATATTCTATGCCTGTCCCAATGATGAGTGATGGGAAACAGGACTCAAAATCAGGACTATCTAGTGAAAGTTACGATATTGACTATGAGCTGGAATCAACAAAAACGGGCTATCAACTGAAGTTAACCCCTGACACCAAATGGCTTTCGAGTGAAGATCGTGTCTACCCAATCTACATTGATCCATCGGTGGCGAAAGATGCATCGCTCGATACATTCGTATCCAGTGCGAGTCCGACAAGTAATTACAATAAGTACTGGAACTCGGCATTAGGCGAGTATGTTTTACGGGTCGGGAAGTATGATTCGGCAACAGGGACTAACTATGCATTTGTTAAAATGCCTGCTCTCTCTGATTTAAAAGGAGCTGAAATTTCAGCTGCGTCCCTTAAGACATACGTCAAATGGAATTACTATGCGGGAACAAAGACTGGTCTATGGGTGGACCGTGTCAATGCGAACTGGTCGGAGACAGGTGTGACGTGGGATACAAAACCGTCATCAACAAATATTACGTCTACTACCGTTGCCCGCGATCAATGGGCGACGTTCAATGTGTTATCTGCGATCAAAACCATCGCAGATGGTTCAAGAACAGATTACGGATTTAAATTCCACACGAATGGTAACGGTCAAACCTATTGGAAGCAATTGACTGCCAGTGAGAATACAAAGAATAAAACGAATCTGAACGTCACTTACAGCTATCCGCAAATGGGATCGTTAAAAACGAACGCATTCCCAAGTGGAGCCGGAGCGACAACAGGTTATTTTGAAATCTCTTGGCCTGCAGCTAAGAACGCTTCCAACTATCGTTTACAATTGCACAACGGTAAGGGATGGCGGACAATCTATAAAGGAACAGATTTAAGTTATAGCACGAAAGGAAAACGCTTCTGGCCGACGCCTGCTCAGTACAAAGATAAGGATTCGCTGACAGGTGGTGTAGCCTTTCGTGATGGAGACGGGATGGAATTACCTATGGATCCGTCGCCTATGTATACAGCAAGTATTGGAAGTACATCTACTTCAAAAGCATATCAGTTCCGAATCGTAGCAGATTATCCATTAGGAACAAGTACACCTTCTACGGTCGTGAAACCAACACTCGAAGGCATCATCCCTGATAAGCCAGCACCCCCGACTTACTCTGCCTTCGCAAATGAAGCAGATAGTAAAGGATATTTCAACTTAGAATGGGAAAGTGTTGAAGGAGCAACATCATACGATATTTTACTCTTTAACGGAAATAGCTATGAACGTTTCCCTGCTGGCGATGTGACAAGTTGGTCGAGCAAAGGAAAACGTATCTTCCCGACTGAAGCACAGGCTGCAAGTATCGCGTTAGGTCAAACGGATGCATTCCGAAAATCAGGAGACGGGCGTGACTTCTTAACGGATCCACGTAGTCTATATCGTAAGACGGGTACTAGTTATGTAAACTCAGTGAATTACTATGCGAAGGTAGTCGCAAAATCAAGTAAGGGTGAAAGTGCTGCTTCTGCATATACACGCGTTTATTTCCCGGTAAAAAATGTAAAATCAGAGACCACTGGTTATGAGGATAATCGAAATCAAGATAGCGGATTCTTATTCTCTCGTTGGAACAGTACTCCAGAAGCAGCAGGCTATGTCGTCACTGTGTCAAACGGTAAAGAAGAACAAATTGTTGCTCAAAAGTCGGCTAATGAACTTTCGTGGACAAGCCGCGATCAAAAAATCTGGCCGCTGGCGGGTCAAGGGTATACGCTGAAAACAGATGGAAGTGGCCGAGAATTGCCCCTCGATCCGAGTGCCACGTATGACCTGTCGGGTGGGGACGTACCTGACAAACAGTCGTATTATGTTCGTGTACGCCCCTATCGAGCAATTAACAGTGGGGTGACAGATGTTTACAATCCTCAAAGATATATAGGATTAAGTGAACTGAAAGATTCAGATGTGTCTAGCGCAACCATTCAAAAAGGAAATGGCGCTAACTTAGGAAGTGAAGAATTCTTCCCGATTTATGAAGTCGGCAACACTTCCATCAACTTATCAAATGGAAACCAACTATTTGAAGCAAGTGATGCCTCCTTGCCAGGACGTGGACCGGATGTTTCCATTGACCGGACTTTCAACTCAATTGATCAAACAGTAGGATTATTTGGTCTTGGGTGGAGCAGTTCGCTCGAACGTCGCTTATCATTAGTAAAAATCTCTGGAAAAACGGAGATGATTAATCTTCGGGAAGCGGATGGGACAAGTCATAACTTCATCAATAACGGTTCAGGTACCTTCCTACCACCGACAGGCGTCGATTATGAAATTGCGACAGTTGGCGCTGGTGATGCTACAGAGTATCACGTGCAATCCACCGAGGGTGTAACGGAAGTCTATGATGTGGATGGATACCTTGTCCGGATCGAATATGATGCTAAAGAAGAAGGCAAGAAGAACAAAGTCAAGGTGATATATGGTACGAATAGCGATGGCGAAAAACGTCCGACGATGCTCCTTGGTGCGAGTGATGCTGGGGAAAGTGCAGCAGAAAATCGTCAAAATCGCTTAGTTATCTCTTACAAAGCGGATTCCAATCTCATTGAAGAAATCAATTTAATCGCGAGTTCCGATGATAATGTGAAGAAGCGGAAGTATACGTATGCGTATAACGATAAACAAGAGCTCGTATCGATCATTGAATCTGATTTATCAGATGGAGGAAAATCAGAAGAAACGAAATACGGTTATGCTACACCAGTAGAGTCAGACACGGCTGCGGGAACACAGCGCTTAAACGAAGTGATTCTTCCTGGACATGATGCAACAGTATCCAACAAACTGACCTTTAATTCTACTATTCTTGAAGATTCTACGGAGTTCGAAGAAGCCTATACGGAGACTGATGAAACAGGGGTCAGCACGCAAGTAAAACTCGGGAAACAGACAGATGGCAGCAAAATTACAGGTTATAAAGTCGTTGAAGATCTAGTCGATAGTTCTGGAAATAAGGTTCCAAACAGTGCCGATAGTACAACCCTTTATAATGCTGAAGGTAACTTGATGGAAGAGAATACAACATCTGACGGAAAAGCTTCAAAAACGGCGTACAAGTGGGTTGATCAACGTCTTACCGAGACGGTCTATCCAGATGGTGAGAAAGAACTCACGGAGTACGGGAAACGAAAATTAGCAGGTACAACAAAAGATGAGCTGGATGATCAAGTACAAAAAGAAATAGACGCAACAAGTTCTGCGACTTACGAGTATGCATCGAACGATGATGATGTAATTAAAGAAACTGATGAGTTTAATTTATTATCAGAAAGTGGATTAAATGACGATCGGGAAGAAATCGTAGATCACTATGCTCCGGAACAGCAAATTGGGTTCACTGAGTACAACTCTATCGGAAATGTCACACGAACAGGTGCATCAATTGGTCCAGCGGTTAACCTAATCCAAAATGGTGGATTTGAGAAAACGGCAAACTGGACAGGTGGAACCTACGTTTCTATAGGTAAAAATGGACGTGCCTTGACACTTAAAGGGACAATTGCTTCTCAAGAAGTCTCCGTTATTGGTGGCGATCCTTATAACTTAAACGCATATTTTAAGACAACGGGTACTGCTAAAGCAACAGCACGTGTTCTATTCTACGATGCAACTGGAAAGTTATTGAAGACGCAAACAATCCAAGAGATGGGCGACGTTTCAGATTGGGTTCGTGGAACAGAAGAAATGACTTCTCCGAGTACAGCAACAAAAGCGAAAATTGAATTAGAAGGTATTGGAACAGATACAGTTTACTTTGACTCTGTTCAATTAAACACAGCAAAAGCGTATAAAGCAGTATCTGCTTCTAACTTTAACTTTGTTGAAAATGGTGGATTTGATTTACTGACAGGATGGACGCTTACAAATGCAGTTAAAAGTGATTCGGGGTATGAAAGTACTTCCGGTGTTCAACTAAACGCAAACGGAGTAGCGGAACAGACGGTAGTCGTCGCGCAAAAAGCGGCCGTGCCGTTCTACATTTCTGCCCTTGCTAAAAATGCATCTACTGGAACGACGCTTGAAGCAACCGCTACCTTTACGGATGGGACCACTTCTACGCAAGAAGTAACTTTCCAAGATGTCGATCAAAATACAGCGATCTGGCAACGCCAAACTGCTCAGTTTACGTCAGACAAGGCCGTTTCGAGTGTGAAAGTTCGCCTTAAGAATGTATCCGGAGCAGCGTATATCGATGCAGTCCGTGTTTCGGAAGGTCGCGCTGTTGAGACTAGTAGCTACGATGCTCAAGGAAATAATGTTGTCGCTAGTCAAGGGTTAACGAAGACTGAAGTTAAGAACGAAGTGAATGCGTATGGTGACGTACTCAAAGAAATCCAAGGTGATAAAGTTAAGACGAACGAGTACGATTTCCAAGGTCGAATGGTCAAAAGTATTGCAGCTAACGGCACAGAAATTTTCTATGAGTACGATAAAAAAGGAAATGTCATTTCGAAAAAAGTCGGTACAAATAGCCCAACAATCTATGGATACGATTCTAAAAATCGAATCGTTTCTAGTACTTCTCCCGGTGGAAAAATCACAAAGTACACCTACAATAATCTAACTGGTGAAGTGACTCAAATCACCTTACCAAGCAACTCTGCATTGTACACTGTATACAACGCAGAAGGTCAGGTAGCTGCGATTAAAACGCAAGCAAAAGGTGCATCCTCATCTGTTAGTGAATATGAATATGCATATAATGCAGACGGAGACGTAACATCGGTAATCAATTCACGAAATGGTTCTAAGAAGTCTTATACGTATGATGTTGGAACTAGTGCAACCATTGAAGGTGCAGCGACTAAGACGGGAACTGGTCGTTTAACAGATATCGAGGATTACTTTGGACAAAAGCAAAGCTTTAAATATGAAGTAGCGCCTAACGGAGTTCAGACAGAACTTGTATCTGAAATGACAGCAGGAGCTTTGACTTCTGCGTATCACTATGATGCTGCGAAACGTAATGATGGTGTTACTGTCGATGGATTAAAATGGACGTTCCGTCACGATGAATTGGGACGTTTGATTCAAAATCGTCTACCAGGAGTTACGGCTGGAGAATCACTCATTGATTATTCAGACACAGGTGCTATCTCTAGTTGGGTCTCACGTGCTGGTACACGTCAAGTTGCGTTTGAAAAATATAGCTATGACAAGTATGGTAATCTCACAGAACGGAATACTTCGTTCGGAAAATCAACATACACCTACGATAAATTAGATCAACTGGTATCTGAGACAACACCATCTGGAACAAAGTCATTTGAATACGATGCCAAAGGAAATCGTATTAAAGATGGTTCTACGACTGCAACATTTGATACAGACAATCGATTAACGAACTATGGTAGCGAAGTGATTTCGTACGATGACAATGGTAACCGTCTCAAAGATGGGAAGTTGACGTATCAATGGGATGAGTTAGGTCGCGTCAGCAAAGCGACATTGTCAAATGGTACAACCATTAGCTATGCGTATGATGAGTTAAATCGCCGTATTGAAAAGAAAATCGGATCTGAAACGATTCGATTCCAATACGACGGCGACTCAAATCAATTGCTTGCTGAAACAGATGCGACAGGTGCACCAATTCGTCAATATGTGTACAGTAGCGATAAAGTTCTTCTTGCTGTCAAAACAAAAGGGAATTGGTTCTTCTATCATAAAAATTATCGTGGTGATGTAGTTGCTATTACAGATGTAAATGGTAGTACTGCTGCGACATACGATTATGATTCATGGGGTAATCCAATTGCTGAAAATGTATATAATGCAGATGTAACAAACCAGCCGATTCGTTATGCTGGATACTATTGGGATAAAGAAACATCGCTTTATTACTTGATGGCCCGTTACTACCACCCGAAACATGGTGTATTTTTATCAATTGACCCAGAATTAGATGCAGATGAATCTGTATCGATGAGCAATGGATTCTCATACGCTGATAATAGTCCATCACTTAAAGTTGATCCTGATGGAGAATGGGCTTGGGCTGTTGCATGGGGCGCATATGGTGGTTATAACGGATATCAAACAGCAAAAAGAAGAGGTTATACTGGTTGGAAGAAATGGGGATATGTAGGTTACAGAGCTGTATCTGAAGCGGTAGGATATAGAAAAATATATAGAGCTGGAAGAGCTTTATACCTTGCAAGAAAAAGTAGAGGTACACCTCAGTTATATGGACATCCACTATCTACTAGAATTCAGCGTAACTCTAAAGGGGTAATTGAGAAATATACAACTTATGGCTCTAATGGACATTATACAAAAGAAGTTCGATTAACAGGAAAATCACATGGTAATGTTCCTAGACCTAATGTTAAGTACCCATATTACAATAGACATAACGGAAAAAAATGGATCAATAAACATTTGGTTCGTCCAGCTAAAAGATGGGAAATACCAAGAAGACGATAAGTTATATAGTTTCTCAGGAGTAGTTAATTAATTAAAATACGGTTTCTCAAGATATTGAGAAACCGTATTTATATAATTTTTATAAAGTTATACTTTTGTAATTTTATTAAATAAATAAGAGATTCATTTGATGTAAAATCATGTATAGATAATTGAAAGGAAATATAAAGATGAACTATATTTCAGGAGGATACTACTTAGTTGAATTAAAAGAACGTCCAAGTTATATTGAAAAGAAAATTATGCCAGATAAAGTTCTTTCTTTAAGCTCATGTATTTGTAATATTCATCCTTCTATTGACGTGTTTTGGGGTGACTCTAATGTGAATAAGTTGCAATACATGGATGATTGGAATTTATCAACTCTAGATTATAAAGAACTAGAAAACTGGATTGAAAAAAATTTTAAAAAAAATGTTTTTTTGTATCCTCAAGTATTTTCAAGCGTTAAATTAGCAAAAGAAATTAAAAAAAAATTTTTTGATTTTGATAATATTTATATTATCGGTATCGCATTACCTGAGCAATATGTAAATGACTTTGTTAATTTTGAAAATTCATTAAATAAAATTGAATTAGATAGGTACGGTGTCGAAAGCCTTCTTTTAAAAAAAGATAGAATTAATCTCGAGAACACAGAATTCCTAGGTTACGAGATTTTAGGGTTTGAACCAGGAATGTTTCACTCTTATCTATGTAATGGATTAGAAAAAGATTTTAATCATAACTTTGATTTTTCACCTAATAAATATGGATTTATAAAAACTATTGAAGAGTCAATAAAGTATTGTGAATATAGTAATAGTAATGTTGAAAACTTAGGAACTGAAGATGTACTCTGGTTACCTTGGGCTGTTTTTAAATACTAAGATTGTATATTTTCCAGTTTTGAGATAATACATTTTTTGTTTTCTAATTTTAAAGATATTTTCAAATGATTTTTGTCTAACATTGAAAGAAGTAAAAAAATGAATTCTAAAATATTCATTATATAACGTAGTAGATTAAATCATTTATAATATATGCAAAAATAAATTATAACAGATAAAGTTCATTACTCAATTAAAGAATGATATGCTCTCACAAAAATAGATAGTTTTATTATTAAAACTATCTATTTTTGAAGGGAGTTTTTTTTATATGACGAATTGTAATATTAAGTGCAACACCTAGCTGAAAACACAAAAAAAACCCATAACGACCTCGTGTAGAATAGAGTTACCACACCAAATTCAACGGAGGATTCGTTATGAGCTATGTTCATCTTACCACATCAGAAAGAGTCAAAA
>NZ_JACSNE010000003.1:0-207036 GCF_018619035.1 Exiguobacterium sp. s168
ATTTTGTGTGGTAACTCTATTCTACACGAGGTCGTTATGGGTTTTTTTGTGTTTTCAGCTAGGTGTTGCACTTAATATTACAATTCGTCTCATCAAAAAAATAAATATAAGTTCCCAGAAAAAACTATAAAAACTGAATAATTTTTTGAAATAGGGGAATCAGTTTATTATTAACGCCTTTTACAGGCGCCGAGGAGGACATCATCATGAAACAAGTCTTAGGAATCATTTTAACTGCCGCACTCACTGTCAGCATCGTGTCAGGCACTTCATATAACCAACCGGTCGAAGCAACAAAACAGACAGACATCAAATGGCTACAAGAAATTCAAACACAAGCGAAACAAGCACGTTCACTCGATGGAAAAGTCATTCTTGAAAAAACGACACTTGCCCAAGTACATAAATCCTATAAGGGGGAAAAGAACTCGAATTGGTGTCAAAGTGGAAATGGTCTTGCTTCAGCAGATCGTGCCCTTCATTATTGCTCCACGTATGGGGTGAAGGACGCAAAAGCAAAAGTTAGTGCCATCGTCTATGATTCGAAGCAGGTCAAGCGGACTGTGACGGTCAAGGAAGTCAAAAAAGCGTATCCGACAGCGAAACTCGATAAAACATTCAACGTCATGACCGTTTCCTCAAAACAGGTCAACATTTATCTAAATTTGAATTCTGACCGTACACAAGTCATGTCAATTCTAGTAAAATATAACTAATGAAAAAGGATGACCGATTCGGCCATCCTTTTTATTTAATCGTTTTATAGAGTGGTACGAGATGCGAATAGGTATTTCGAATCATGTCGAGTAATTCTTCGCGTGACAGGTGATGCACTTGTTCTGCCGGAATGTGGCGACCAACAAGGAATTCTGCCTTTTTGACGTCGTGGAAACGTTGTAATCCTTTTTCGATATCCGTCTCATGAACGGAGACGGCGTCTTTTTTCATATGATCGTATGAGACGACGAAATCATCCGGAAGGGATGTCAGCAGTTCTGTATGCTGTAACAGTTTCGATGCGTATTGTTGTTTATTCGGCAACTCATAGATGTAGGCGAGCCAAATGAACAGATGATCATCAAACAGACCGACTTGGAAATGCGGATGTTTTTTGTATCCACGTTTATCGGGGGAGAATGCCATCCATGTATCCTTCGGAGGGTTGACCTTCCTGCGGGCGTGCTGCGCGATGTGAACGTGGACATCTTCTGCTGTTGCGACCGTTAAGTCAGGTGCGACTTCCTGACCGATGTCTCGAAAGACCGGCTGGATGCGTTCGCGAATCGCTTCCATCCGTGGTTCTAGTCCATCAATCTGAAATGTATCAAATGCGTGTTGCGTGAATGTATTTGTCATAAAAAAATCACCTCGCGTCAATTGTATCAAAGGAGACGATCGAAGTTCGACTTTTTGCTCGAAAAGTAGAATAATGGCCATATCGATTTCCAGTAATATACAAATAAATAACTTAAAGGAAGGGGAATGTTTTGTGCGTCGTTTTCAACAATATCTCCTTCGAAGCTGGGTCGTTTTTTTCATAATCGTCATAGGCATCGATCTTTTTGCGAAGTCGAGAGATTATAGTCTCAGCGTCGATTTGTTTACGTTCTTATTGATTGCCGCCTTATCGACGATTTTCGTCGTCGATCCTGTCCGCCGTCGTCATATGAGTTTTACTTTCCATTTTGGATTCGTCCTTTTTACATTTTTGACGTATGGATTACTATCAGCGATTTGTGTTGGGCAATTGACGATGCTTATCTATCAGTTGCGAACGATTCATACACCAATCGGACGTCGGCGGATGTTACATAACTATCCCTTCAACGTCGCACTCGAATTGTTTTTAATTGTTCCAGCAGGTCTTGCCTATAATGCGCTCGGCGGAACACATGGGAAAGCATTCGTACTGACAGAAAACATCGTGCCGTTACTGGCGATGGTCGCGATTCTCTGGATCGTCCTCTTATTGCAATATCAGTTATCTCGATTTCTTCTTGGAGAAAACATTCCAAGTGATGTTATGTTCCAGCTGCTACGTTTCGAAGCGGTCGTCATCACAGCGGAATTGTTATATGGAATCTTCAGTACACTCGTCGTTCAAGGGAACGGAAATAGCGGACTCGTCATGGCGGCGTTTGCCTTATTCATCATCAAGCGCGCACTGGGAAGTTCCGTTGAAGCAACAGACCGGATCGAACATTGGGAGCAGATCGAGCGATTGAAAGAGGCGGCTTGGAAAGACGGTGATGCCCAGTTCATCATTGAGCGGTATTTACGACAGCTCAATCAATTCGTCAAACCGGATATCGCTTGGATTAAGTTTGATTTCAAAGAAGGAAAGCAAAGCGTGTACTATTCGTTGAAGGACGGACGAAAGTTGAAGGCTGATCACGTCGAAGGGCGAATCATTGAAGATATCATCGAAAAAGAAGAAGTCCTTCTTTACGGGATGCAGCAGGAGTGGGATATTCGTCTTTACGATAGCTTGCCGGAAGAGACACAGTCGGTCCTCTTCATCCAACCGGAAGCAACGGAGACGATCAACTGTTCCTTATTCCTTGCCTCGAACGCAAGTGGTGAGTTCACGCAGGATTTCGGTTATGAGCTATACCGTGCCCTACGTGTTCTGTCGTGGGCAGTGGAACGGGCACACGAGCGAGAACGCTTGTTGACCGACAGCCGGACAGATGCGATGACGAAATTACCGAACTATCGTGCCTTGCAAGAGTGGGGCGATCGTCGTATTAAACAACGCGACCTTTACCCGTTCTCAGCCTTAATGATCGACTTAGATCACTTCAAACAAATCAATGATACGTATGGTCATGAAGTCGGAGACGTCGTCTTGTTTGAAGTTGCGAAGTTACTGATGCAAGCAACACGTATCACAGATCTTGTCGCGCGTTACGGGGGAGAGGAGTTCGTCATCTTACTACCGAATACGGATCTTGATTCAGCCCAAATCGTCGCAGAGCGAATCCGCGAGACGTTGCATGCAAATCCGATCTTAGTCGAAGGGCATACGCTCCGAATCACAGCCAGCATCGGCATCGATACATTAAAAGAACTTGGCGACCTCGCGAGTTTGATTCGAAATGCCGACCGTGCGATGTACGTCGGAGCGAAGTTCCAAGGACGCGACCGTGTCGCATCGTATCAAGAGTGGAAAGAGAAGGTCATTTAAATCAAGTAGAAGAAGGTAGCAGAGATGCTATCTTCTTTTTTGATGTAAAAAATCCTCCCAGTTCGGATGAACGAGAAGGATCAAAAAAGAATAAGTTCATTGAGCTTGTTGTTTGCTGAGACGAATCTCGTTTTCAATCGCATGGATCGCGGCTGACCAAGAACCATAGCGATGAAGCAAGGCTTTCGTCGATGGTTTGTTGTTTCGTTTCGCCCATTCCCGGTACGCTTCAAAAGAGAGGGCAAAGCCGACTTCCTCGATAGCTTGACGCAGAGAAGCAGCAAGTTCAGCTTTCGAATAAGTGACGCTTGCTTCAAGTCCTGCAGCGGTACACGCATCGTGCCACGAACCGAACATCTTGACGATGTGATAATGACTCGGTGCATGATGGACTGATTTACGCCACATCTGGTACTTCTTGAGTGTGATCGTAGAACCGACGTCTTGTGCGTACCGTTCGAATGACTTTAAGATTTCGTCTTTCGTATATTTCGGTGCCCGCTCGAGCTCCTCCGGCTGTTGATCGACATTCCACTCGTATCCAGCAGCAGACAAGGCTTCCGGCCATGATCCAAATTGACGAATGATGTTTTCCGGTTGTGGCCAGTCATTCACTAAAGCATACCGGCGATAGACAGTACGGCGTGGACGGTCCTGGATGAGTTCACCGACCGCACGGATGGCTTCAATCATCTCAAGCTGCTCTTCTGTATAACTCTGTTGACTCGTAAGTACACGTTGCTTCATGAGTGAGTCCTCCTTCCCAGTTCGATGTAGTATTGAGGCAAAAGTCCTCTGTATTAGATATATCGGTGCATTTCCATTAATTATGAATAATTCCCGCAAAATATTGTAAATAAAGTGAATCGGATTCTTTGATTAGTATAAATGGAAGTCATGGAAATGAAAACAGAATGACACGAAATTTTAATGCTATTCAGAAAAATAGGACAAATGGCTTAGATGGAAAAAAAGACCAGACACGCTCGTCAGCGAATCTGGTCTTGAGGTATGACTTATTTTCCTTCGATGTAAGCCCATTTGTACGAAGTATCGGCACCGACTTTGTGGTTGACGATTCCTTTGACGTACGGTTTACGAAGAAGCGAAACACCTTTTTGGTACATGACTGAGATCGCTTGATCCTCTTCAAGGAGTGTTTTCTCAGCATCTTTGAGGGCCTGCCAACGTTTCTCAGCATCTACTTCTTTTTGAGCTGACTTGATGAGTGAATCATACTTATCGCTCGTGTACTTACCACGGTTGTATGGTCCACCAGTTACCCACATATCGAGGAATGTCATCGGATCCTGGTAGTCAGGTCCCCATCCTGCGAACGATAGCTCGAACTCACCTTTAGACTCGAGATCCAACTTGTTCTTGAATGGTTGTTGTTTGATCGTGACTTCAAGACCTGGAAGGTTTTTCTCCCACTCGCCTTTGAGGTACTCCGAGATTTTTTTCGAGTTGTCATCATCGTATGAAAGAAGTTCGAGTTTGAGAGACTTCTTGCCGACAGCTTTCAGTCCTTTTTCGAATGATGCTTTTGCAGATGATGCGTCGTACGAACCAAAGCCTTCGTTTCCATCACGGAAATCTTTACCGTCTGGACCTTTTGCGAAGTCTTTTGGTACGTAGTAGTAAGCAGGGATCGAACCGTTGTTCAAGAGAACTTCAGCCATCTGCTTCTTATCGTATCCTGAGTCAATCGCTTTACGGATATCCTTGTTTTTCAAGAGGTCATTCTTGAAGTTCATTTGGATATAGTACATTGCTGCATCAAGACGTGTATCAAAGTCTTCTTTGTCTTTGTATTGATCAACGAACTCACTCGTTAAGCCAGCTAGATCGATGTCACCTTTTTCGTACAAGTTGACGCCTGTCGAGACTTCTTTAACGATTTTCGTGTTGATTTCTTCAAGTTTGACATTATCTTTATCCCAGTACTGATCATTCTTTTTGTATGTCCAGCCAACATCCGTCTTCCATTCTGAGAGAACGAATGGACCGTTGTAAAGGAATGTATCCGGCTTCGATGCGAAGTTTTTGCCTTGTTCTTCGACGAATTCTTGTTTCAGTGGCATGAATGAACCGAAACCAGTTAGTGATTTGAAGTATTCAGCTGGTTGAGTCAGCTTGACTTCAAGCGTTTTGTCATCGACTGCCTTGACTGCGACATCGTCTGCTTTTCCTTTGCTTGTGTTGTATGCTTCAGCGCCATCGATGATATACATGATGTACGCATACTGCGAACCACTCTTCGGATCAAGGACGCGTTTCCATGCATATTCAAAGTCTTTTGCTGTGACATCGCTGCCATCCGACCATTTCGAATCACGAAGTTTGAACGTGTATGTAAGTCCATCTTCAGAAACATCAACACTCTCCGCAACACCCGGTGTTGCTTCTTGATTCTCGTTAAGACGGAATAGTCCTTCTTGAACGTTGTTCAAGACTGTGAAGGATACAGAGTCCGTCGCGACCGTTGGGCTAAGCGCTGGAATATCCGAACCGCTGATGATGTTCAAGACTTGTTTGTCTGAAGATTTTTCTCCAGATGTCGAACCGCCTTCTTTTGAACCTTCATCTGTCGTCGAACATGCAGCAAGACTTGATCCAGCGATTGTCAGTGCTCCGACGAGTGCAAGTGCCTTTTTCTTTTCCATAAAGTAAATCCCTCCCAAAAGAAATAGATATATCTGGTGAAACGATAAGAACCGATAGGATAGCGATCCGGTGTCCGACTAAAAATAAGAGGGGTCATCGCCTTTTATTCTTAAGCTGTGGAAAGCACCGGATCAACTTGTTATCAATAATAAATAAAATATTCAGAAAAATCAATAGAATATTTTCAGATTATTTCAAAAACATTAAATTTATGTGTGATACCAACGTTTTTTCACGAAAAATTTTTTTGTGTAAGGATAAAATTAGGAGTTTTTACAAGGTTTTAATACAAAAAGAACCAGTTGTATAAAACAACTGGTTCTCGAACTCATTTCTGCTCTTGGACGTACTGAAGTGCTTCTGCAACGTGATCTTTTACTTTTACACTGCGCCATTCTTTGACGATTTCGCCAGATTCATCAATTAAAAACGTCGAACGAACAATTCCAAAATATTCCTTACCGTAGTTCTTTTTCAGTTGCCAGACACCATATTGCTCACACACTTCGTGATCGACATCTGATAACAATTGGAACGGTAATTCATATTTTGCGATAAAGTTTTGATGCCGTTTCTGACTATCGGCAGAAACACCGAGAATGACGGTGTTGTTCTCTTCGAACGCTTGCGTCGCATCACGGAAATCACATGCCTCGGTCGTACAACCAGGCGTTGAATCCTTCGGATAGAAATAGAGAACGACTTTTTTTCCACGATAATCCTCGAGGGAAATCGATTCGCCTTGTGCATTCGGAAGGGTGAATGTAGGTGCTTGCATGAAAAATTCCTCCTTATCCTAATTCCATGTTTAATTGATCCGCATATTTCTCAAGCTTCTTTTGAAGACTCTCTTTTAAAGGATCGAGGGCAATCAAGTACTTCTCATAATCCGTACCGGCTTTCGCCGTCTTCATGAGGAGTGGCTGTTCTTCTTCATACCAGTCTGCGTAGTCTTGATAGTAATCAACGAGCGTCTCAGGATTTCCTTCGTTCTTCAGCGCCTCACCGTAAATCATCAGAATGTTACTGTTCATCTCAAGCGCCATATAATCGGTTTGCGCATTGACACGAGAAAAAACGGCATCCTGCTCTTTTTCATCGGTTTTTCCAATCTCGTCAGCCGCCTTCGCATTGACACCATATTCATCAGCGTTAAATCCAGTGAACATGTCGCCAAGCGTCGAGAAGACGGACGGATCGAATGTCGTCGGTGTCAGGACGATTTTCCACTCATCGTCTTTCTTCAATAACAGTTTCGATCCCCGGTTCGGGAGAATCGATCCTTTCGCATCTTTGAATTCGTGGATGATATAGGCGACGTCGCCCTTTTGAAACGACTTGACGACCTTACCGGGAACGACATTCAAGTTTTTCGCACCGACGGCGAGCGGCTCAAGTTGTTTTTCGTCACCCGTATATTCAATCGATGCAAGGTCTTTTGCATATGCTCGCCCGGATTGACCGAGCGTTTTTTCGTATGTTTGATAGACGTCAAGAACGGCTTGTTCAGCCTTCTGTTGTTTTGTTTCCGTCGTCTTCGGGGATTTGGTATCTGTAGAAGACGGGGAATCGTTTCCGCAACCGACGAGTACGAGACTGGTCGCAAGCAGCACTACGAGCGATCGTTTCATTCGAATTCCTCCTAAGATGAATGTTTCATGGTGCTTCCATAGCTAATCTTGTCTCTACCATACAGGAAATTCGCTTTTTTGAGTAGGATATCGGTACACTAAACGAAAGGGGAGTGATAGATATGAAAATTCATATTACAGATGAGGCATTGCAATACTTTAAAGACGAGATGGAAGCAAAATCAGGCGATACGATTCGCTTCTTCGCAAAATATGGTGGCTCAACGGATTTAACACAAGGTTTCTCGGTCGGCGTTCATATGGAAGAAGTCGAACGCGCAGCGGTCGAAGAGGTCGTCGACGGCATCCACTTCGTCGTTTCGGATCAAGATGACTGGTTATTCCAAGGGCAAGACGTCAAAGTTTCAATTGAACACGAAGAAATCGTCTTTTCACAAGCGAAGGAATAATCGAGAACTGAGGAGCGACCAAATCCGTCGCTCCTTTATTTTTTTGACTAGAATAATTGTAAGCGGACTCATGCTTCTGTACAATGGAGAATGTAAGCGATTTAAAGTAGAGATTAAAGGGGGAATAGAGATGATTCCGTACAAACACGAACCATTCACGGACTTCTCACAAGAAGCAAACAAGAAAGCGTTCGAAGAGGCACTTGCACTCGTCACGCAAGAACTCGGCAAAGATTATCCGCTCGTCATCGGTGGAAAACATGTGACGACGGAAGATAAAATCGTCTCCGTCAATCCGGCTAACAAAGAAGAGATCGTCGGACGTGTCTCGAAAGCGACACAGGAACATGCAGAAGAAGCGATGCAAGCAGCGGTCACAGCCTTCGAAACATGGAAATTCGTCAATCCGTCTGTACGTGCGGACGTCCTATTCAAAGCAGCGAACATCATCCGTAAGCGGAAGCATGAGTTCTCTGCCTACCTCGTCAAAGAAGCAGGGAAGCCTTGGAACGAAGCAGATGCCGATACAGCAGAAGCGATCGACTTCCTCGAGTACTACGCACGTCAGATGCTCGTCTTAAAAGACGGCAAAAAAGTCGAGAGTCGTCCAGGCGAATACAACCGTTACGATTACATTCCACTCGGTGTCGGTGTCATCATCTCACCATGGAACTTCCCACTCGCGATCATGGCTGGAACAGCTGTTGCAGCAATCGTGGCAGGGAACCCGATCCTCTTGAAACCCGCATCGACGACACCGGTCGTCGCAGCGAAATTCGTCGAAGTGATGGAGCAGGCTGGTCTTCCGGCAGGCGTCTTGAACTTCGTACCAGGTTCAGGGGCAGAAGTCGGTGACTACCTCGTCGATCACCCGAAAACACGTTTCATCAGCTTCACGGGATCACGTGATGTCGGTCTTCGCATCAACGAGCGGGCATCGAAACTAAACGAAGGTCAAATCTGGCTCAAACGCGTCATCGCGGAAATGGGCGGAAAAGATACGATGGTCATCGATGAGTCGGCCGACCTCGATTACGCAGCGGACATGATCACGAAAGCGGCATTCGGATTCTCGGGTCAAAAATGTTCAGCTTGTTCACGTGTTGTCGCACTCGACTCTGTCTATGACGAGTTGCTCGAAAAAGTCGTCGCGAACACGAACAAACTTAGCATCGGTAACCCGACGGATGTCTCAAACAATGTCGGACCAGTCATCGACGCAGCAGCATTCAAGAAAATTACGTCGTACTTCGACGTCGCAAAAGAAGAAGGACGTATCGTCGCAGGTGGTACGGCGGATGATTCAACAGGATTCTTCGTCTCACCGACAGTCGTCGCGGACGTTCAACCAACGGATCGTTTGATGCAAGAAGAGATCTTTGGACCAGTCGTCGCCTTCACGAAAGCGAAAGATTTCAAAGAAGCAATCGACATCGCGAACAACACGGAATACGGATTGACAGGTGCTGTCATCACGCAAGACCGGACGAACCAAGAGTACGCGCGTGCGAACTTCCACGTCGGTAACCTCTACTTCAACCGTGGGTGCACAGGCGCAATCGTTGGCTACCAACCATTCGGTGGATTCAACATGTCTGGAACGGATTCGAAAGCGGGCGGACCAGATTACTTGACTTTACATCTTCAAGCAAAAACAACTTCAGAAATGTTCTGAAATGGTGTTTAATAGATGAAACGGGTGTGCGACCTGCATGCCCGTTTTTCTTATATCATGGAAAAAGGGGGAGCAAGGGTGAACGGAATGTGGTTTGCGATTTTGTTGTATCTCGGACTGATGGTCGCACTAGGCGTCATTGCGTATTATCGGACGAAGAACATGAATGACTACATGCTTGGGGGACGTACGATTGGTCCCGTCGTCACGGCGCTCTCTGCTGGAGCAAGTGACATGAGTGGCTGGTTGTTGATGGGATTACCGGGTGCGATGTATGCAACTGGTCTGTCCAGTGGGTGGATCGTCGTTGGATTGTTACTTGGCGCATACGCCAACTGGTTACTCGTCGCGCCGCGTCTGCGTGCGTATACGGCACATGCAGGGGATGCGATCACGATTCCCGATTACTTCGAAAAACGATTCCACGATAAAAGTGGTGTCTTGCGTACTGTTTCAGCTGGAGTTATCTTAATATTCTTTATAATGTACGCATCCAGTGGTTTTGTTGCTGGTGGTCGTTTGTTCGAAGCGGTTTTCGGACTGGATTATACGACAGGTCTTTGGATTTTAGCGGGCGTCGTCATCGCTTATGTCTTCCTCGGTGGTTTCCTTGCCGTCAGTTGGACGGACGTCGTCCAAGGGATGATCATGGTCATCGCGTTGCTGATCGTACCAGGCGTTGCCCTCGCTTTAAGCGGTGGGATCAACGAGACGCTCGAAACGATTCGGTCGACGGACGGTTCAAAGCTCGAGTTATTCAAAGGTACGACGGTCATTGGAATCGTCTCGCTACTCGCATGGGGACTCGGCTACTTTGGTCAGCCGCATATCATCGTTCGTTTCATGGCGATTCGGAACTTACACGAGATGAAGTCAGCACGTCGCGTCGGGATGATCTGGATGACGTTCTCGATCGTTGGAGCGATGGTGACAGGTTTGATCGGATATGCCTACTTCACGCAACAAAATAGTCCTTTAGGAGAACCAGAGAATGTCTTCATTCAATTATCACGCGATCTCTTCCCTGGTTTCATTACGGGACTGTTGCTTGCAGCCTTACTTGCTGCCATCATGTCGACGATCTCGACACAGCTACTCGTCTCTTCGAGTGCGGCAACGAATGATTTCTATCAACGTTTCTTCAAGCGTGATGCTTCTGATCGTGAATTGATGGTCATGGGGCGCGTGATGGTCCTTGTCGTCGCTGCTCTAGCGATTCTCTTATCGTTCGGTGCACAGAAGTCGATCTTGACTCTCGTTGGTTATGCGTGGGCTGGTTTCGGTGCCGCGTTCGGACCAGTCGTTCTGTTCAGCTTGCTTTGGCGCCGGATGAACAAGACAGGAGCACTTGCTTCGATGATTACGGGATCTGTCGTCGTCATCGCCTGGATTCTCATCAAACAAAATGTCGAAGGGTTGCCATTCTACATTTCTGAGATGTACGAGATGATTCCAGCCTTCTTCGCTTCGACTGTTGCGCTCGTCGTCGGTAGTCTCGTGACGAAGGAACCGAGTCAAGCGATCTATGATGAATTCGATCAAGTGCAAGCACAGCTAAAAGGTGCAGAACCAGAGCGGAAAATCGTCTAACTAACAGAAGGGATGTTTCCTGATTACAGGAAACATCCCTTTTTAATTCACTTCATACGTTGTTATTTACCATAAACATATTTGTTGCACTTGGGCAATATGAGCGTATAATAAAAACCAAAAGTGAGGTGAACGAGATGGCGACACAGCCACTTACACAAGATTTACCAAGAAAACGGACATATCTTGGACCAGCGTTCGTCGCTGCCGTCGCGTATCTCGATCCGGGAAACTTCGCGACGAACATGACGGCAGGTGCCCAATATGGCTACTTACTGCTCTGGGTCATCGTCGCCTCGAACTTGATGGCCGTCGTCATTCAGTTCCTGTCAGCTAAGCTCGGAATCGTCAGCAATCTCAGTTTAGCGGAAGTGATCCGGGAAGAGTTATCGCCGGTCACACGCTTCTTCTACTGGGTACAAGCGGAACTTGTCGCGATGGCAACCGATCTCGCTGAGTTCGTCGGAGCCGCACTCGGATTTCATTTATTGTTTGCGATTGATTTACGGATGGCGGCCCTTTTAACAGCTGTACTGTCCTTCGTCATCCTCGGCTTCGAGCAAAAGGGACTCCGGCATTTTGAAGCCGTCATCGCCGTTCTTGTCCTGATCATCGCGGCTGCTTTTGCGATTGAAGTATTTGAAGTTCATCCTGTATTCCGTGATCTATCGGCAGGTTTGTTACCGGGATTCGAAGGCACATCGAGCATCGTCCTCGCTGCCGGGATGCTTGGGGCAACTGTCATGCCGCACGCGATCTATCTCCATTCCGATTTAACGAAACGGCGGATGGGGCACGTTGCGAATAAAGCTTCGATGTTACACATCCAACGCTTCGACATCTGGGGAGCGATGCTGATTGCCGGAGCGGTCAACGGGGCGATGCTCGTCATTGCGGCAAGTGTCTTTTATGGCACGAAGTATCAAGCGGGTTCGCTTGAAGCAATCTACGAGGGACTTCATGTCACGCTTGGTGGCATTGCGCCGTATCTGTTTGCGATTGCTTTACTCGTCTCGGGTCTCGCTTCTTCAAGCGTCGGCACGATGTCAGGTGACGCGATCATGCGTGGATTCCTTCATCTCCAATTACCGTTGTTCGTTCGACGGACCGTGACGATGTTGCCGGCAATTTTGTTGCTGTTCTCCGGTTTTGATCCGACACGGGCACTCGTTCTCAGCCAGGTCGCCTTATCGTTCGGGATTCCGTTCGCCTTGATCCCCTTGATTCGGGCGACAGCAAGTGAGCGGTACATGGGAGAACACCGGAATAGTCGGTTCATGAACGCGTTGGCCTGGGTGATCGTCTCGATTGTCATCGTCTTCAATGTCTATCTGCTCGTCGATGTATTAGTATGAATATTCAGTATTTTTGTTTCGTCTGATTTAAAGCGGGTATTTCATAACTAGAAGCTTTCCGCCCGGAAGCTTTGCTACCCCTATAAGGACGATGGTGCGGACCTCCCCCCGATGCACCATCGTCTTTTTTGTCTGGACGAAAAGTGCTATGATTAGAAATAGTGTAAAATATATCGCAAAAGTTCCGGAGGTGGAATGACATGGCAAAGATTAATGAGGAGCAAGTCCGCCACGTGGCGCATTTGGCACGCCTTGCCGTGACAGATGAAGAAGTAGCACAATTCACAGGACAACTCGAGAAGATTCTTGGGTTCGCTGAACAATTAAATGAACTCGATACGACAGGCGTCGAACCGACGACTCATGTCCTCGATTTAAAGAACGTCCTACGTAAGGACGAAGTACGTCCATCACTTCCGCGTACGGAAGTAGAACGACTCGCACCCGATTGGGAAGACGGACAAGTCCGCGTCCCAGCGGTGTTCGAATAAGGAGGAAATGACCCGATGTCACTTTTTGAACATGGTGTCAAAACACTACACACACTCATTCAGGATGGCGAAGTCAAAGTTTCTGAACTCGTCCAAGAATCCTTTGATCAAATCGACCGCGTCGATGGAAAAATCGGTGCGTTTCTTTCATTGAACGAAGAAGCATTCGAGCAAGCAAAACGAATGGATGATGTCGCGAAACATGAAGCAAATCCATTGTTTGGTCTTCCAATCGGCGTCAAGGATAACATCGTCACGAAAGGGATGACGACGACATGTGGTTCGAAATTCCTCGAGAACTTCGTGCCAGCTCATGATGCGACGGTCGTCGAGCGTCTGCATGAAGCAGGGGCGATCACGATCGGGAAATTGAACATGGATGAGTTCGCGATGGGTTCTTCAAACGAGAACTCAGCGTACAAACCAGTCCGTAACCCATGGAATACGAAACACGTTCCAGGTGGTTCTTCGGGTGGTTCAGCAGCAGCTGTCGCAGCAGGTGAAGTCTTGTTCAGCCTTGGTTCGGATACAGGTGGTTCGATTCGTCAACCGGCTGCCTATTGTGGTGTCGTCGGGTTGAAACCGACATACGGTCTCGTCTCACGCTTCGGTCTCGTTGCGTTTGCGTCGTCTCTTGACCAAATCGGTCCGTTGACACGAACAGTCGAAGACAACGCGTATCTCTTGAGCGCGATCGCAGGACACTGTGAGATGGATTCGACGTCTGCGAACGTCGCAACAACGGATTACACACAAGCGTTGACAGGTGATATCAAAGGGTTGAAGATCGCTGTTCCGAAAGAATATTTCGGTGAGGGTGTCAGTGAAGGCGTCAAAGCCAACATCCGTGAAGCGATCCAAAAACTAGAAGCACTCGGTGCGACGGTCGATGAGGTGTCACTTCCGAACTCGAAATATGCGCTTGCGACGTACTACTTACTCGCTTCATCAGAAGCATCATCGAACCTCGCGCGCTTTGACGGCATTCGTTACGGAGTCCGTGCGGAAGCGGATGCACTTGAAGATGTCTTCAAGTATTCCCGTTCACAAGGATTCGGAGACGAAGTCAAACGCCGGATCATGCTCGGAACGTACGCGCTCAGCTCAGGTTACTACGATGCCTACTATAAAAAAGCACAACAAGCTCGGACGTTGATCAAAAAAGACTTCGACGATGTCCTCGCGAACTATGACGTCATCATCGGACCAACAGCACCGACACCAGCATTCGAACTCGGTGCACAGCTCGACGATCCGGTCACGATGTATGCGAATGACATCTTGACGATTCCGATCAACTTAGCAGGTGTTCCAGCGATTTCGGTTCCAGCTGGATTCGTCGACGGTCTTCCAGTCGGCTTACAAATCATTGGAAAACATTTCGATGAGGCGACGATCTATCGCGCTGCGCATGCGTTTGAGCTTGCGACAGGTGGATTCGCGCTTCCGAAGTTATAAGGAGCGAATGTATCATGAACTTTGAAACGATCATCGGGATCGAGGTCCACGCCGAGCTGAGCACGAACACGAAGATGTTCTGTGGTTGTGCGCGGGAATACGGCGCGGAGACGAATACGAAAACGTGTCCGATTTGTCTTGGACACCCAGGCGTTTTGCCGAAAATCAACGAAAAAGCCGTTGAGCTCGCTGTGCGTGCAGCAATGGCACTCAACTGCCAAGTGGCCGATCAAACGAAATTCGACCGGAAGAACTATTTCTACCCAGATACGCCAAAAGCGTATCAAATCTCACAGTTCGATCAACCGATCGGCTTCGATGGCTACATTGATGCGGAAGTCGATGGCGAAACGAAACGCTTCCGAATCGAACGTGTCCATTTGGAAGAAGATGCTGGTAAGATGAACCACACGGGTGCCAACCACTCGGTCGTCGACTTCAACCGGACAGGCGCACCACTAATTGAGATCGTCAGTGAAGCGGACATGCGTTCACCAAAAGATGCAGTCGCTTATCTCGAACGTCTCAAGGAAGTCTTGCAATATGCAGGCGTCTCGGACGTCAAGATGGAAGAAGGATCACTTCGTTGTGACTGTAACATCTCGGTCCGTCCATACGGACAAGAGAAGTTCGGTACGAAAACGGAACTTAAGAACTTGAACTCGTTCGGAAACGTCTTAAAAGGACTTGAGTTCGAAGAAGATCGTCACCGCAAGTTGTTGCTTGCTGGTGGTGTGATGCGCCAAGAAACACTTCGTTTCGATGAGACGAAAAAACAAACCGTCCTCATGCGTGTCAAAGAAGGGGCGTCAGACTACCGTTACTTCCCAGAGCCTGACCTCGTCAAGCTCGTACTTGATCACGATTGGAAAGAAGCGATTCGTGCCGGTATCCCGGAACTTCCAGATGCACGTCGCGTTCGTTACCAAGAAGAACTCGGTCTTTCGGCGTATGATGCGAAGCAATTGACAGTTACACGTGAGATGGCAGAGTACTTCGAAGCGACACTGGCAGCAGGCGCAGAGCCAAAAGCAGCAGCCAACTGGACGATCGGTGAGATCCAAGGTCACTTGAATAAATCGACGGAAACGTTCGAAACAGTCAAGATGACACCAGCTCGTCTGGCAGAGATGATCGACTTGATCGCAAGCGGTACGATTTCTTCGAAAATCGCCAAACAAGTCTTCACAGCCGTCATCGAAGAAGGTGTCGAGCCACGTGCATACGTCGAAGCAAACGGTCTTGCACAAATTTCAGACGAAGGATTGCTACGTGGTCTCATCGTCGAGATGTTCGAAGCGAACCCAGCCGTTGTCGAGGAATTACTCGGTGGACGTGACCGGAAGAAAGGCTTCGTCATCGGTCAAATCATGAAGAAAACAAAAGGAATGGCGAACCCTGCCCTCCTGGATCAACTCTTCTATGAAGAGCTTGAAAAATTAAAATAAGTACCTGATCAAACAGCGTTCGTTCCTCCTTTACTTCTGCGAGGAAACGGACGCTGTCTTTTTTGGCTTTGTAATGTCTCGAGAGTTCATGTAAAATAAAACAGTTATGTATCAAATGAACGGTTGAGTCAAAAAGGAGAAAATCTTATGAGACCTAGAGCGCGCGTGATTTATAACCCGACTTCCGGGAAAGAGATGGTTAAACGAAATTTACCGTATATCCTCGACCGACTCGAAGCAGCGGGTTATGAGACATCTGTCTACTCGACGAAAGCGGTCGGAGATGCGACGTATGAAGCAGCACGAGCATGCGAAGCAGACTTTGATCTCGTCGTCGCAGCAGGCGGCGATGGTACGTTGAACGAAGTGATCAGCGGAATGGCTGCCTACAACAAACGTCCGAAGCTTGGTGTATTACCTGTTGGAACGACGAATGACTTTGGTCGGGCGATGCGTATTCCATTGACGATCGAAGGAGCGATGGATGTCATTTGCACAGGACATACGATGCCGGTCGATATCGGTAAGATCGAAGGATCGACAGGCGTCCATTACTTCATCAACATCGCTGGCGGTGGCATCATGACAGAACTGTCGTACGAAGTGCCTTCGAAGCTGAAGACGGCACTCGGACAGCTCGCGTACTACGTCAAAGGGATGGAGAAACTTCCGCAAATCCGACCGACATATGTCGAACTGGAGCATGAAAAGGGTATATTCAAAGGAGAAGTCATGCTGTTCTTGACATCCAATACGAACTCCGTCGGCGGATTCGAGAAATTGTCACCGAACGCGTCACTCAATGACGGTCGGTTCGATCTCTTCATTCTCAAGAAATGTAACCTCGTCGAACTGATTCGTGTCATGCGTCTTGCCTTAAAAGGGGATCATTTCTCGGACCCTTGCATCGAGCATGTCACGACCTCATTCGTCCGCATGAAGAATACATCAGAGATGAGCTTGAACATCGATGGTGAATTTGGCGGCATTTGCGAAGGCGAGATGACGAATCTTCGCTCTCATTTCGAAGTCATGACACCAAAGTTCCGGATCGAAGAGATGGAACAAATCAATACACAACTACAAGAAGCAGAAACGAACCTCGCGTGAAGCGAGGTTTTTAAGGAGGATATTCATGATTCCAGTACAAAAGAACGATGAACACGTCGTCGAGATCGTCGATCTGACGCATGAAGGATCAGGGGTCGCGCGCATCGATGGATATACGGTCTTCATCCCGGGCGCATTGCCGACGGAGCAGGTCAAAATCAAGATTACGAAAACGACGAAGTCTTACGGATTCGGTCGTATCATCCGTCAAAAGACGAAGAGTGTCGATCGTGTCGAGCCGCCTTGTCCGGTTTACAACCAGTGTGGCGGTTGCCAATTGCAACACTTGTCATACGACGCAGAACTCAAGTTCAAGCACAACCGTGTCCGTGACGCTTTCGCGCGCCTAGCAGGTCTTGAAATTCCAGTCCACGAGACGATTGGTATGGAAGATCCATGGGGTTACCGCAACAAGGCACAAGTACCGGTTGCATTTCAATCGAACAAATTGATGGCTGGCTTCTATCAAAAACGAAGTCACCGGATCATCGACATGGATTACTGCTTGATTCAAAACAAAGAAAACGACGAAGCTGTCCAAGCGGTGCGTAAAGTCCTCGCCGACTTAAAAGTCCCAGCATACGATGAGAAGAAAAAAGCAGGCGTCATCCGTCATATCATGGCGCGTCATGGTTATCATACGAACGAATTGATGGTCGTGCTCGTCACGAAGGTCAAACAACTTCGTGGGATCGATAAGATCGTCGAAGGAATCTTAAAGGCGTTACCAAACGTCACTTCGATCCAGCACAACATCAACCCGGATGATACGAACGTCATTCTCGGGAAAAAGAACGTCGTCCTGTACGGTCCGTCTGTCATCCGCGATCAAATCGCTGGATTGACGTATGAGATCTCACCGCATTCGTTCTTCCAAGTCAACCCGTTGCAAACAGAGAAACTCTACGCGAAAGCACTCGAGTATGCCCAGTTGACAGGCGATGAGACAGTCGTTGATGCGTACTGTGGAATCGGTTCGATTTCATTGTCACTCGCAAAACAAGCGAAGCACGTCTACGGCATCGAAATCGTACCGCAAGCAATCGATGATGCACGCCGGAACGCACAAGCGAACGGTATCGAGAACGTGACGTTCGAGTACGGTGCAGCTGAGAAGGTCATGCCGGATCTCGTTAAAGCCGGTATTCAACCGGACGTCATCGTCGTCGACCCACCACGTAAAGGCTGTGACGAAGAATTCTTGCGTGCAGCAGCAGATGTCGCACCGAAGCGGATTGTTTACGTCTCATGTAACGCGTCGACACAAGCGCGCGACGCGAAGTTGTTGACAGAACTCGGTTATACACTCGTTGAAGTGACGCCGGTCGATATGTTCCCGCATACGACACATGTCGAGAGCGTTGCTTTGTTCGTCCGTAACTAAATTGTTCATATGACTGACTCAAAAAAGAATGACGTGTCTTTTCACGCCCTTTCCTCAGGCGAGACACAAGCCAGTTTTCCTGCTTCATTCAAGCAGGAAAGCGGGTCTTGTTCGTCTCTGACAGCGCATAAATGCGCTTTTCCTGTAGGAGTTGCGTGTGACGCGTCATTCTTTTTATTACGAGATAAGGGTGGCAGATCATCATTCTGCCACCCTTATCTTTGTAGAGACTGACTTTTGAGTCAGCTCCATTTTTTGATTGACCTGATGCATAAACGAAAGTAAATAAGAACCTCTATATGGTAAAATAATCAAGTTATATATAAAAGTATAGGAGGGTTCATGATGACGACTAACGATGTTCAAGTGTATGCAACATTCCGGCTAGAGCAAGACGTATTGTATCGCTATCATACATATATCCAGTGGGGAGAGAGTGAAACGTCGCTTGGTGCGTGCCTGATGTTGAATCCAGGTTCTGCGACAGTGGATCCTACATTACGTCAGCAACTTGATACGGCAGGGCAAGCGACGGGTCAAATTGGTCGATTGGATGAGACGATGCGACAAATCATCCGGATCGTAGAAGGTATCTACGAAGGACAAGCCTTATCGGGACGCTTTCATCTATACAATTTATTCCCGATGCAACATGGAAATGATGTCACATCGATCAATCGTTTCGAAGAACTCTGTCAGGAAACCTCTTTTGAAAAGCAGACGTTGTTTGCGTCAGTCGAAGAATTGCGTCGACATCCTTTCGTGATCACAGGATGGGGCGTCCGGAGTCATCTTATTCGCTGGACACATCTGCGACAAGCGAAAGTAGAATGGTTGAAGCGTCTTGAAGCGTCGGGTATTCCGCACTTTGGTATCAAGCATCCAAGAACAGATGATTTTTATCATCTGTGTCCGAATCTCGTTGCTAGCCGGGAAACGATCAAAGAGCAAATCATCGCGCGACATCGTGAAGTCATGGTGCCGAGTCGGAAGCGTCAATGGGAGCGAATCCTTCTGTACCGGATGGAAGGTGGACGTATCACCTTAATGGGGCGCAAACGATCTGATGATACGTGGGTCTTCATGAGAACGACGGATGAGACAGCATTGCTCGAAGAGGCGGATGTATCTGCGAAGACCTCTTCTGAGATCGTCGAACGATGGGACGACGTGGTAGAACATCTCCTCGGTGAGGTCGTCTTATCGTTACGTCCTAGTTTCGTTCACCCTGAATTTGAAGAGCGGATTGCACCGTATCGTAGACGATGATACGAAAAAGGAGAAAGAGCGCAAAAGCGCATCTTTCTCCTTTTTCATTGTGTCCCCTTATTCAGCATCTTCAGCATCTGCTGAGCTTGCGTTCGGGAACAACTCAGCAAGAACACGTTCACTTGCCGTACCATCGTCAAGACTGCAGAACCGTTCGAGGAAGCGATCATACTTTTCTTGGTAAGCAACGGATTTCGTATCGATTTGTTCGATATAATCGATGACTTGATCCGTTTCCTTCAAGAGTGGTCCTGGAACGACTTCTTCGAAATCGAAATAGAATCCACGTAACGTCGACGCATATTTCTCCAAGTCGTACGTAAAGAAGATCATCGGACGTTGTAAGTGGGCGTAATCGAAGAAGACAGACGAGTAGTCAGTGATCAAGACATCACTGATCAAATACAACTCTGCGATATCGCCGTACGAAGAGACGTCGTAGGCGAAGCCTTCGTGTCCACTGATATCCATGTTTTGCGCAATCAAGTAATGCATCCGGAGCAAGACGACATAATCGTCACCGAGTCGGGCCTGCATCTCGTTCAAGTCGAGTTGGAGATCGAAGCGGTATTTTCCGCGCGCGATGAACTCATCATCTCGCCATGTCGGTGCGTACAAGACGACTTTCTTGTCAGCTGGGATATCAAGACGTGCTTTGATTTCGCTGATGAGACCAGCTTGATCGTCCGCATACAAGAGATCATTTCGCGGATAACCCGTCTCAAGCATCGTGTTTTGGAACCCGAACGCACTCTTGAAGATTTCGCTCGAATAGGCATTCGGAGAAATCAAGTAATTCCATTCCTGCGCTTGATTGTAGAAGTTCCGTTTGTAGCGCGTCGCGTTCGTTCCTGCCATGTGGACTTCTTCCATGTCGAGACCTAGTCGTTTTAATGGTGTGCCGTGCCACGTTTGAAGGTAGATCGTTTCTTCGCGTTTCGTTAAGCTGAGCGGTTGACGTGTATTGAAGATCCAGTACTTCGCACGTGCCATCGCTTGGTAATACGCGAAGCTGTTTTTGAGCACCCAGTTCGGGCAAGCTTCCTTGACGTCATCTGAAGGCTCATTCGCGAAAATCCAGACGAGTTCAAGTTCAGGACGTTGTTCTTTTAATTTCAGATAAAGAGCCTTCGGATTATCGGAGTAGCTTCGTCCGAGGAAACTCTCGAATAAGACGAGGTTCTCTTTGACCGGCATCTTTTGGAACAGACGATAGAGCATGAGACCGTTCTTGATTTTTTTACGTCGTGCCGTCCGTAATGTCTGTTTAGTCTTAACAGCAGTGATATATGAACGGAACATGATATATGAACCCGTTGACCATGCTTGCAGATACTTGCTTTGTGTCTTCGCCCGTCTCAAGTCGTAAGCGACATGACGGAAGACGTCGGTCTGCTGACTTTTTGATGTACTGCGCTCAAGCAATGCTCGACCACGTTTTGAGATGAAACGTTTGTACCACGTATTTAAGAATTTTTGAACGTCGTTATCCTTCGTATGGGCGGATAACATACCGTAGATCCGTGAGATATCGGACAATGTCGTGATATCACGCGCTTGGTAGAGCGATTGTCCTTCAAGTGGCGTACTACGTGAGTTTCGACCATAGACGACATAACTGACCGATGTCAGGTTCGTCAGTTTCGAGATGATTGTATGGGCGATGATCGTATCGGCGAACCATCGTGTCTCAAGAACAGGTAGATCATTGAGCAAGTCCTTTTTGATCATCCAGCCGTGAATCGTCGTCAAATGACGTGAATTGAACTTCGTACGGGTATAGAAGAAGTAACGATCATCATCGATCGGCATGAGCCATTTTTTCTTGTTGTAGACGGGTGAGACCTTACCGATGATGACTTCACCACGTGATTTCTCATAGGCTTTGATATACGTATAGAGTGCACGTGGAGCGAGGATATCATCACTATCGAGGAAGGTAACGTAGTCACCTGTCGCGACTTCAAGACCACGTCGACGTGCAGCGTAAGTTCCTTGATGCGCCTGTTCAACGATCGTACATGTTGGATAGAGGGAACGGAGCTCATCGATGTATGTGCTCGGACCGTCAAAGACGACGACGATTTCCACCGGAATAGATACCTTTTGGTCGAGAACGGATTGAATGGCTGTCTTCGTTTGTGATTCAGTTTGATAGACAGGAATGATGACACTAATTGAGTTCATGTTGATTCTCCTTTTTGATGAAAGAATCCGCCAAAAACGGATTCACGAAAATAGTTCCTGTTGAATAGGATATCACAAAACGAAAAAAAGGCACGACTCTCTTAAAATTCACTTCGTTGCCGGTAATGCGTCGGCGTCTCACCAGTCGTCTGTTTGAAGGCTTGACTGAAATGGCTTTGGCTTGAGAAGTGCAACTTGTTTGAGATTTCTAGTAGCGAGTCGTCGGACGAGCGTAGGAGACGCTTTGCTTCCCGGATGCGTTCCCGGATGACATACCGGGCGAGTGGTAAACCAGTCTCATCTTTAAATAGAACGGACAAGTAATTGGACGAGACATGAATGGCTTGGCTGATTGATGAGACGGACAACGGTTCATACAGGTGTTGCTGAATATAGCGAATCGCAGCGAGTACATGAGGCGAGTGCCGCAGCGCTTGGAGTTCCTTGACGGCCTCCGCGAACGAGACCGTGATGCGGACATGACGATTACGGAGTTCGGCAATGCTCGTCGCTGCTTCGATCGTCTCGATCATCCGGTCGCTTAGAGAGAAGGCTTCGTCCGGTTCTAATCCTCCGCGAATCGCGGCGCGTGCGCTCAATAGGACGGTTCCGAGCAACAGATTCTTTTCTGCGCGTAACGGTTGATGCCGTGCGAGTGTGCCGAACTCACCGTATGCAGGTAAAGAGTAGGTCGTTGCGAGTCGCTCACTTTGACCCGTCGCGATCCAGTCGATGATTTGCTGCTCCCGTTGCCATGCTTTTCGGTATGCGGTCACCCCTGTATGGGACGGTGCATCCGCAACGAGTGGGATTTCAGCTTCCTGAATATCAGATAGTTGTTCGATTTCTCGCTTCGGCAATGGTTCCCCGTGCAACAAGCGATACATCAGGTGAGCACAGTCAATCAATCGGTTCTCCGTCGTACGCGGCAAGACCTTATAAAACTGGTGATAGGCTTCATCTTGGATATGCGCCCGAAAGAGAGCAGATTGTAATAGAACAGGACCGATTCGATACATACCTTGTTCCGGAACGTCCAAAAAGAGGTAGGCTGTACCGTCTTTCAGGGTATAGAGTAAAGGAGTCTTTTTAAGGACGGGCCATTCATTCTCAATCGGCAAGGTTCCCGGATGAGGTGGAGCTTCTGGACGTAGAGCAAGCGGAGTACCATTACGATCTCGGTACGTGACGAAAAAACCGGTCATTCCGTAAAGGTGCTCTGCGATTTGCGTCAAGTCGGATGTTGACAAGCGATTCATGACACGACTCCTTTCGAAATAAAGTGGATTGCTTCTAGTGTATGTCCTCTTTCGCGGATAGTCGAGAACGAACCAAGAAAAAACGAAGCCTTCCGAAAAAGGCTTCACTATCAAGTCGATCGGATGGAACTGAGGAGTCTTTTGAATCTGAATCGTGTCGTTCAACATCCAGTAACGTGTTAGTTGCTTCTTTAGGCAAAAATGATTGTTTTGGACAGATGATTTCTGCAATGAGTTCATTCGTCAAAGCGAAAATCGTTTTTACGGTGTCAGAGGTTTCTTTCATGTGTTGGATCAGTGCCTAAACGTCACTGGTCAGTTTTTCCTGTCTACTTGGAATATTGGGATATAGTATAACTAAATATGAAAGAATTATGTGGAGATTTTCATCATTTGAGAAATGAATCAACGCAAGGTTCATGATAAAATGAAAAGGGTGTCACAGAGTGGCTAGGGAGGAACAGAAATGAATATTGCTTTTTTCTTATTACCTAAAGATGAGGTGAAATATTTAGATCCTGAGTCAACGGTCAGACAAGCACTAGAAAAGATGAAACATCATCGTTTTACGTCGGTCCCACTCGTTGACAATAAAGGGAAATACGCAGGAACGCTGACAGAAGGTGATATCTTGTGGGCGCTCGAAGCAAATCTCGAGCATGCCGATTACGACCACGTCTTGCAGACACGATTAACTGATATTAAACAACGTGTCCGTTATAAACCAGTTTCGATTACAGCACAAATGGAAGAGATGATTGAAGTCATCACGGATCAAAATTTCGTGCCCGTCATTGATGATGGTAGACATTTTATCGGGATCATCCGTCGACGTGATATTATCGATTATTTTGCTAAAAAAGTAGCGCGTGAGAACGTCAGTTATTAAAAAAAATAAAACTAGTAAAAAAAGCACTGATTTTCACAGAAATGTGGAAAGAAGTGCTTTTTATTGACCCAAAACGACTTCAGGAAATGGGAGGAGGCGACGATATAGAAACATAATGACAATTTAGGGAGGACGATGTGTTGCGACGTTTATCACCAGTCTTCATCGTAGAAGCTTTTCGAAGACGCTCCTACTATAAAACGTTCTCATGGATGATTGCGATCATAGGTCTGTTAGCATTGATCGTCGCGTGTCAGCATTTGACGAAAACATTGGATGAAGGGTATCGCTTCAAGGCATCGGGCAAAACAATTGCTGAAGTGACACCTTTTAATCATGCCGAACAAGAAGTGACGCGCTATTATTTTTCATCATTGAATGACGACGCCGATTTGACGCAAGCTTCAAAGCGGGCCGACCAAGCACTAGAACAACTAACGGATCGACTTCCGAATATGAAAGCGACCGAGTCGACACGCGAAGAAGTCCTAACAGAGATTAAGAAACTACAACGACAAGGATACGAATCGAATCATCGCTTTTTCACGACGATGATGAACTTCAAAAGTGAAATCATCTTTAATCAGCTCGTATTGAGTAAAGAGACAGGGTCTTATTATAATGTGTTTTCCAATCTGATTCTGATGGAAGAACAGCTTGGAAAGTCCGCTGAAATCTTGAAGGATGCTCGACAAAAAGAAGAACCTAGCTCAATTGATCGGTTACGCATCCAACAGATGCGGATTGATTTGCCACTGCGACAGGAATCGCTCATTAAATCCCTGTATGATGTGATTCCGCTTCAAAACGATTCAGGACGTCAGGATATCGCAATCATGCGGGAACAGATGGATGCTTATACACAAACGCTCGATGACCTATTGCGCGCTCCAGAAAGCTTGACGTATGCTGCGTTAGCAAACCAAGCTGAACAGTATGAATCCAGCATGTATCGTCTGTATGATCAAGAACTCAACCAAGTCGCTCAAGAAATGCAGGATCGGGGAAATCAAATCATTCGTAATGCCTGGCTCCTCTTTGGCGCAACCAGCATCTTGATTCTTGGATTACTGATGTTGACCTTATCGTTATTACGTGCGTTCCGCCAAGATCTTTCTTTATTGAAGGGAGAAGCGAATACCTTTGCTGAAGACCGTCGGCAATCTGGTTATGACGTACCGGAGCGAAATGATTTTCAACCCGTCGTTCAAGCGTTTCGAACGATGACAGCTATCATTGCTGGTTTATTAGACCATAGCGATGCGAAGACAAAAGAAATCAAACAAAAGAAAGCAGAAATCGAGTCACTCTTTTCGCAGAATACCGACCCGATTCTTGCCTTATCATCCGACTATACGATATTAAACGGAAACGAACGCTTTCGACAATTGACGGAGGCAACGGCAGGATGGACGATTGAAGAATTGATCCATCCGGCTGATTTGAATCGGATGCGGCGAGCATTGAGACGATCGCTTGAAGGACATAGTCAAACGATTCGCTGTAAGATGCTCTTCAATGAAGAAATTTTGAATATGTTCGTCAACATCATCCACGTTACCAATAAAGAGGACGATACAGGTGTTGCGCTCTACTTATCCTGTCATGATGAAACGGATCAGTTCCGGCGGGAAGAACGGATTACACAACTCGCACTCTTCGATATGTTGACGGGTTTGCTGAACCGGAATGGTTTCGAGCAAAAGATGGCAGACGCATTAAAAGCACCTCAACCGGGAGAGCTCGTCACCATCAGCGTCCGGCAATTCCGGCGGATCAATGACATCTATGGACATGGTGCAGGGGATCAGATTCTAAAAGATCTCGCGAATCGCCTCAAGCATCATTTCATCGGAACAGGACAAGCGGCGCGAATCGGTGGAGACGAATTCGCCGTATTAGTCGCACAACAGGATATCGTCGATTACCAAAAATTAAAGCAAGTCATCGAACATGTCTATGAGATCAACGGAGAATACGTCAATGTCAGCATAAGTATGAGTATGGTCCGTTATCCCGATGATGCAGTAGCCGTTACTTCCTTGTTGTCCTCGGTCGATATCGCGATGCAGCATGCGAAACAACAGACAGAGGGTGGACCAGTCTGGTTCGAGTCCTGGATGAGTGCCGAGTATCTTGAATCGGTCGTCCTCGAAGGTGAATTACGAGAAGCGATTGAAAAGAACGAGTTACAACTGTTCTATCAACCACAAATCAATCTTGCGACAGGTCAAGTCGATGGCTGTGAAGCTCTCCTGCGCTGGTTCCATCCTGAACGTGGGATGATCAGTCCAGCAATTTTCATTCCGATTGCCGAACGATCGATGTTGATTGAAGAGATCGGGATGTGGGTCGTTGCCGAGACGGTTCGGCAAGTCGAGGAGTGGAAGGACACGGAACTTGGGGTACTGCGTGTCTCGGCGAACTTATCCGTCAAAGAGCTCGTCTCCGGTCGGATCGTCGATTACCTGACCGATGTCCGGGAGATTCATCCAGGGATTGAACAACGGATGGAACTTGAGATCACGGAATCGTTTGGTGTCTTTTCAGATACACGCGTATTTGATGCTTTACAGACGTTACACCAGATGGGATATCGTCTTGCGATCGACGACTTTGGTACGGGGTATTCTTCCTTGTCGTACTTAAGTCGATTACCGATCCAGCGGCTGAAAATTGATCGTTCGTTCATCAGTGGTCCGGATGCGTGTTCAAACGCACCGCTTATCGAGACGATCATCAAGCTTGCTCATACGTTGAAGTATGATGTCGTCGCCGAAGGCATCGAAGAACTTGAACAAGCCGATCATTTACGAGTGCTTGACTGTGAGTATGCGCAAGGATTCTATTATTCAAGACCGATTCCAGCTGACGAGTTTCGGGTCTGGTACGGGAAGTACCATGAAAAGCTTTTATCTGAATGACATGAGTCTACTATGCTTGATATGTATGTGTCTTAAAATGAAAAAGGGACTGACTCAAAAAAAGAATGACGCGTCTTTTCACGCCCTTTCCTCAGGCGAGACACAAGACCCGCTTTCCTGCTTGAATGAAGCAGGAAAGCGGGTCTTGTTTGTCTCTGAAGCGTATAAATGCGCTTGTTCCCCTGTAGGAGTTACGTGTGACGCGTCATTTTTTTACGAAAAAAGGGTGGCAGATCATCATTCTGCCACCCTTTTCTTTGTAGAGACTGACTTTTGAGTCAGCTCCTTTTATTTGATCAATAGAGAACGTGAATCTTCATCCTCGACTCCTACAGGAAAAGAAAGCGCGATTTCCGCTTTCGTCAGGGTTAGATAAGACCCGGCAGACCGCATGAAATGCGGGGTGCCGCGGCTGATCTCCCGCCTGTGGAAAGCGAGGGTGACAGAAACGTTCGGTGTAAGCATGACCTTGCACGCAAAGAATTAAACGCGATCGAGTACGAGGTCGTCTGCTTGTTCGAGATACGCTTTGACCGGCGCGACTGCTGCCTCGACCGTACCTGGTGCGAACGGAGACTTCAATCCAGCACGTTCGACGAGCGTGAGGAAGCTTTCCGATCCGCCGGCACGACAGAGATCGAGATACGACTTCCAAGCCGCTTCCCGGTCCTGTTCCATCCAAGCATAGAACTGGAAGGCACAGACTTGAGCGAGCGTGTAATCGATATAGTAGAACGGACTACCGAAGACGTGTCCTTGTTGATGCCACCATGCACCTGAATCGAGATAATCGTTCGCTTCGTAATCACGATGCGGCAGGTATTTCTTCTCAATCTTCCGCCATGCGTCGCGACGCTCAGCTGGTGTCAATTCCGGTTGGTTGTAGATGACGTGTTGGAACTCGTCAATCGCAACGCCGTACGGAAGGAATGTGACGCTTCCTGCGAGGTGATTGAATTTGTATTTTGCTGTCTCTTCACCGAAGAACTCTTCCATCCACGGATAAGCGAAGAATTCCATCGACATCGAGTGGATCTCACACGCTTCATACGTCGGGAAAGCACTCTCTGGAGCTGTCAGGTGACGGCTCTCATAGACTTGGAAGGCGTGTCCGACTTCGTGCGTCAGGACATCGATGTCGCCTGCCGTTCCATTGAAGTTCGAGAAGATGAATGGGAGTTTTTCGTCTGCGATGTAGGTACAATACCCACCGCCGGCTTTCCCAGGCTTCGCCGTCAAATCGAGCGCTTCCCGGTCGAGCATGTAGTTGAAGAACTCGTTCGTCTCCGGTGACATCTCCGCATACATCTTTTTGCCGCCTTCGATGATGAACGACTCTTCGCCTTTAGGTGTCGCATTACCAGACTTGAAGGCAAATCCTTCATCGTAGTAGTACAAGTGATCGACACCAATGCGTCGTTGCTGGCGTTCTTTAAGTTGTGTCGCGAGCGGAACGATCGTCTCACGGATTTGTTCGCGGTACTGTTCGACCATCGATTGATTGTAATCGACGCGAAGCATCCGAGCGTATCCGAGTTCGACGAACGACGGGAAACCGAGTGTCTTCGCGATGTCTGTCCGGATGCGGACGAGTTTGTCGTAAATCGTATCGATGGCTTCACCATGCTCACTTAGGTAACCGTAGCGTGCTTCAGAAGCCGCTTTACGGACATCGCGGTCTGGCGATTGAAGGTACGGTCCGAACTGCGATAAGTTGAGCGTCTTGCCGTCGAACTCGATTTGAGCGGAAGACATCAGTTTCGTATATTCACTTGAGAGTCGGTTTTCTTCTTGAAGCTTCGGAATGATCTCTTCCGAGAATGTCTTCAAGCTCGCTTCAGCAATCAAGAATAACTGTTTGCCATGCGTCTGTTCGAGGTCACTACGAAGGGGGTGTGTCGTCAACGCTTGATAATAACTCGAGACATATCCTTGATAAATCGCGCTCGCTTCATCAAAGAATCCTTGCTCCGTTTCGTAAAAGGTATCACGTGTATCAATCGTGTGACGGATCTCGACGAGCTGGCTTGCCGTTTCAAATTGATTTCTGAGGGTATTAATCTCAGTGATGGCTGCGTTTGCTTCATCTACCTGTGTGGCTTCCGTCAGTCGAGCGATCGCTTGATTCATGGATGTTTCAAGCAAGGCAAGGTCAGGACGGACATATGTAATTTCTGAAAATGGTAACATGTAAGCGCCTCCTTATGATTTCTAACTATTATCACACAAAAATACTTGCAAAACCAGAGGGACAAACGTATGCTTTTTGTGAGAACGTGAGCGAGCTGTCTGACAGCTTACTCCTATAAAAAATCGAAACTTCCATTCGGAAGAAAAACGATCGAGAAAGTAGAGGGATAGTATCATGGGATTCTTAAAAAAATTGTTTGGTGGTAACGACGCAGGAAACGCAAAAATCGCTTCTGCACTTACAGGTAAAATCGTCAACATCGAGAACGTACCCGATCAAGTTTTCTCTCAAAAAATGATGGGCGACGGTGTCGCGATCGAACCAACTGAAGGTAAAGTCGTCTCGCCGATCAACGCAACGGTTGAAACGATCTTCCCAACAAAACACGCAATCGGTCTAAAAGGTGAAGATGGTCTTGAACTGTTGATCCACGTTGGTCTTGATACAGTTAACCTTAAAGGTGAAGGCTTCACGGCTCACGTCCAGTCAGGTGACAAAGTCAAAGCAGGAGACGTCCTCGTCGAGTTCGACCTTGACTACATCCGTGCGAACGCACCATCGACGATCACACCGATCATCGTGACGAACCACGATCAATTCACGCTTTCAGCTGTACCAGCTGAAGGAACTTCTGTTGTCGCAGGCGACACAGAGCTCTTCAAAGCAACACATAAATAAGATACGACACGCCTCCATTCCTTGCGGATGGGGGCTTTTTTGTCGTCTCCTCCCGTGTCTTACCGTTTTGTAAGAGAAGTGAAAGCAAAGCCCATTTTGAGAAAAGCAGGGAAGGGCTAGACTAAGTGTAACGAATCAAACACAGGAGGCAATACAGATGAAAGCAATCTTACAAGCAGAACAGATTTCAAAAACGTATCGAACGAAAACAGCGCGCCACGAAGCACTGCGTCCGACGACGCTCAGCGTCCATGAAGGAGAGTTCGTCAGCATCATGGGACCATCCGGTGCCGGGAAATCGACGTTGCTTAACTTACTGTCGACGATCGATCAGCCGACGGATGGCTCGATTTTAATCAATGGAGCAGACGTGACGGCGATGAAGGAAAAACAATTAGCACGTTTCCGTCGGGAACAACTCGGCTTCATCTTCCAGGACTTCAATCTCCTCGATACGATGACGGTTCGGGAAAATATCGCCTTACCGCTCTCACTCGCGAACGTCGATAAAAAAATAATTTTAGAACGTGTCGATCGTGTGGCACGTCAACTTGGTATCCACGACTTACTCGATAAACGCCCAGTCGAACTATCGGGTGGACAAAAACAACGGACGGCTGCCGCGCGTGCGATCATTCATGATCCGTCGCTCATTTTAGCCGACGAGCCAACCGGTGCACTTGACTCGAAGTCAGCGACCGGGTTACTCGAAGCGATGCAATCGCTCAACAACGAAGGCGCGACGATCTTGATGGTAACGCATGATCCGATGACAGCGTCTTATGCGGAACGGATTCTGTTCGTCAAGGATGGAGAGCTGTTCAAGGAAGTCCATCGCTTCGGTTCGCAGAAGGAATTCTTCGAGCAGATCATGGAAGTCCAACGCGAACTTGGAGGTGCCGTCCGTGAGCTTGTCTAAACTGGCGTTTCAAAATTTGAAGAACATCCGTCAAAACGTGATGTACCTCGGTGCCGTCACGTTTGCGATTCTGATTTACTATACGTTCCTCGCGATTCGATCGAATGAAGCGATGCTTCAGGCGAACGAATTGTACGGGAAACTGGGAACGGTCTTTACGGGAGCAAGTGTCATTCTAGCGCTTTTTTCTGCCATCTTCATCTGGTATTCAAGTGACTTCTTTTTACGCCGCCGTAAGAAGGAAATCGGGCTCTACGCGTTGCTCGGTCTAGAGCGAGGGCAGATCGCCCGACTGATCTTCCTTGAGACGATGGGGTATGGGGTGATTGGTCTGATTCTCGGAATTGCGATTGGTACCGTCGCTTCGAAATACTTCGTGCAGTTGCTTGCTTCTGTCATGGCGATGCAAGTCGATGCGACGTTTACGATCAGCGGAGCTTCGGTCATGCAGACGATCAGTGTCTTCCTGTTGATTTTCCTGATCATCGCCTTACGTTCGGCTCGGACGATCTATCGTTTTACATTAATTGAACTGTTCAAGGCAGAACAACAAGCGGAATCGCTTCCGAAAGTCCATCCGATCTTAGCCGTGCTTTCCGTCATCTTGATCGGTGTCGGATATTATTTAACGGGACAACCGTTGATGGATCACTTTACGATCGTTGCCCCGCTCTTGATGCTCTGCGTCATTCTCGGGACATTCGGAACGATGAGTTACTTTACGATCTTCTTATTGCGCGTCTTAAGTAATCAAGCGCGACACTTCAAAGGAACGAATTTGATTTTGCACGGGCAATTGTTGTCACGCATCAAATCGAATGCCGTCATGCTGTCGACGATCACGGTCATCACTGCCGTCACATTGACGACGGTCGGTACAGCGACATCGATTTATTATTTCATCGATCAGACCGTCGAGGAGCAAGTTCCGTACAGTCTATCGATTGCGAGTAAACAAGCAGAAGCGGAACAGCTGATTGCGAAGTCCGACCAAAAGATCGACAGCCGGACGATGGTCAACGTCAAGAACGTCGACCATGAGATGACCGATCTGCCGAACCCTTTGACGTTTACACGCTACTATGCGACGTACGCATATGAAGACCAGCCGGGACAATTCAGCTACGTCAACTATTCGGACTACGTCAAGCTCGCGAAAGCGAACGGGAAAACGGTCATCAAAGAACCGAAACAAGGCGAAGCGATCGTCCTTGAGACGTTCAAAGGAAACGATTTGTTGAAGATGAAAGTCAAATCGCCGGTCGGTGTTAAAATCAAGGACGTTCATGATTCCTTTCGTATCACCGCTGCGACGAATCTACCAATCGCTCAACTTTATGAGAAACAGCGACTTGCCTTGGTCGTAAACGATGATGCGTTCGCGAAGATCCCGGAAAAAGGCTTCACGCTGACGAATTATCAGTTCTCAGATGAACGTCATGACGATGGATTGATGAAACAGTTGACACAACTATATGGAAAACAAGCGGACACGGAGATGGCGGCTTATTATCCTGTCTACGCGATGACGACGGCAACGACCGGCTTACTCGCGTTTGCTGCTGGCTTCCTTGGACTCGTTTTCTTACTTGCTACGGGTTCGATCATCTACTTCAAGATGCTCGCGGAAGCAGAAGAATCGAAACAACGGTTTGCCATCATCCAGAAGATTGGTGTCGATGAGAAAAAACAGACAGGCATCATCCGTCACCTTGTTGGATTCGTCTTCTCTTTACCGTACGTGCTCGGACTCGTTCATAGTTTAGTGGCGATGCAGGTCTTGCAGAAACTGTTGAACTACAACATCGTTCGTCCGACATTATTTGCGATTGTTTGTTATACGATCGTCTATCTGATCTACTATATCGTCACGGTCCGTGCTTATCGCCGCATCGTCACGTGATGAACTAAATAGGAGGACACAGAACTGGAAACGGAATAATCGTTTCCAGTCCTTTTTGAGTTCGTTATGATAAAGGGAGAAGGAGTTGACAGAAACGATGCATACGATTTTATTAGTCGAAGATGATATGAAGATTGCTACACTATTGAAAGAACTACTCGAACGCTATGATTTTAGAGTCGTCGTTGAAGATGGGCGAGGGGATGTTGTCGCGGTCTATGAAGAGACGAATCCGGACGTTATTCTATTAGATGTCAATTTACCGAAGTTTGACGGTTTCTATTGGTGCCGGCAGTTACGGATGAAGACACGGGCACCGATCCTGTTCATCTCGGCACGGGTCGGGGAGATGGATCAAGTCATGGCGCTCGAATACGGAGCGGATGATTACATCGTTAAACCGTTCCAAGGAGCGGTCGTCATCGCGAAGATTAAAAGTCAGATTCGCCGGGCCTATGGCACGCTGTCGAACGAGACGGATGAGCGAACGGTGACGAAAGAAGGTGTCACGTTGTACTTAGATCGTTATATCGTCGAGTACGGGGAACAGTCAATCGAACTGTCAAAAAAAGAGGGGTTGATCCTTGAGATGCTGCTGACGGCAAGTCCACGGATCGTCAGTCGGGGCGATCTGCTCGAACGGATTTGGGATGACGAAGCGTTCGTCGATGAGAATACGTTGAACGTCAATATCACGCGTGTCCGCAAACGACTTGCCGAGATCGGTGTCGCCGGACTTGAGACGGTGCGAGGTGTCGGTTATAAACTGGTTCTTGAACCATGAAGCTCTTTTTACGGCACGCGATACCAGGCATCATCTTCTTTACCGGACAAATGCTGATTTTATATGCCGTCTTATGGCTCTATGATTTGTATCGCCCAGCAGCCTTCTTTTATATCGTACTTTTGAACAGTATCGGTCTTCTGATCTATCTCAGTTATCGTTTCTTCAGCATGCTTCCGTTGCTACGACGGATGCAACAGCCGGTTCAATCGGTCGCAGAACCGATTCGCAGTGATAGTGAAGAACCGATTTCCGTTGCCGTCGAACAATTTTTAGAGCGGCAACAGACATTGTTTCGAAACAGTCTGTTTGCTGAGCGACGAAAAGAAAAGGAACGGCATCGGTATGTCGATCAATGGATTCACCAGATGAAGACACCGTTATCCGTCATCGAGTTGATCCTTGAACACCCAGGAGAACACTATCAAGCGGATTTACGTCAAGAGGTCGATCGATTGCGCAGTGGACTCGACCAGATGCTCTATTCGTCACGTTTAGAAGCGATCGAGACAGATTTGAAGGCGGAACGATTGGCACTGAAGCCGCTCGTCACGAGTATCATTAATCAAGAGAAACGATTATTCGTTAAAAATCAGGTCTTTCCGAAACTCGATATCGCTGACGACGTGTACGTCTACACGGATGCGAAGTGGTTTCGTTTCCTCGTCCTACAGCTCGTGACGAACGCCATCAAGTACACGACGGGACATGGTCGAGAAGTCGTTCTGACGGCAGAAGTGACAAACGGGCAAGTCGTCCTTTCGGTTCAAGACGACGGTGTAGGGATTCCAAAACGAGACGTCCCACGTGTCTTTAATGCGTTCTTCACGGGCGAAAACGGACGACGTTACGGAGAATCGACCGGGATGGGGTTGTATTTCGTCCAGCAGGTCTGCTTGAAGCTCGGGCACGAGATTGAACTCGAGAGTGAAGAAGGGGTCGGTACGACATGCCGGATTCGATTAGTAGGAGGTCGCGCACATGATTGAGGTTAAACAATTAGGGAAGGTCTATCCCGGAAAGGTGACGGAACAACCGTTGACGGATATCAATTTCCGAGTCGAAGAAGGTGAGATGGTCGCAGTCATGGGACCATCCGGTAGCGGCAAATCAACACTAATCAACTTGCTTGCAACACTCGACGAACCGAGTTGGGGGTCAATCCTGATCGATGGCGTCGATACAGCGACGTTCAAGCGAAAAGAGATGACACGTTTCCGGCGTGAGACGCTCGGGATCATCTTTCAGGAATTCAATTTACTCGACTCTTTGACGCTCGGTGAGAACATGCTCGTCCCGTTGATGCTGTCGGGGAAAAAGACGAAGCTCGCGCGGGAAGAGATGGAGGAGTTGGCACGTCGTCTACAAATTGATGATCTGCTAGATAAACAGGTCGATGAGGTCAGTGGTGGACAACGACAACGGACCGCGATCGGTCGTGCCTTGATTCATACACCACGTCTGATGCTTGCGGACGAACCGACGGGAGCACTCGATTTCCAAGCAACGAAACACGTCATGGATGTCCTAGCCGAGTTGAACGCGACGGGGATGACGATGGTCATCGTGACACACGATCCACAAGTCGCGTCGTATTGTAATCATGTTTTGTTCCTAAAAGACGGTAGTATTCAAACGGAGTTGTTCCGCGATGAACCGCGCCGTATCTTTTTCCAACGGGTCATCGAATCACTATCGCTGCTAGGAGGGGATGAGCATCAATTATCTGCAATACGCCCTACGTAACATCCGGCGTTATCAGCGGTTGTATTATGGCTATGCCTTGACGATCATCATCGCGATGACGATCGTGACGAGTTATTGGAACTTGTTGACGAATGGATCGTTCCAAAACGTCGCTAAAATCCTCAGTCAATTGAATCAAGTCATCGAGATGACGATTTTCTTCGTCTTCATCGCGGAGCTGATCATCCTATTCTTCAGTGTCCTGTTCATCTATTCGACGACCTATACGATGCTTGAGCACCGTAAGAATGATTTGCGGACGATGCGGACGCTTGGCAGTGGATTGTCACACTTCTTAAAGTATTTCTTAATTGAAGTCTTGATCGTTGGTGGTCTAGCCATCACTGCGGGGATGACTCTAGGTAATGTCTTGACGAAGATGCTGTTGCTGTCCGTTGTCAAGGTCATGTTCTTACCAGCAATCGAATTCGAATTATCCTTTTATGCGATTCTTGCTTTGATCGGTGGCGCTTTCCTTGTTTTGCTGACGGCAACGGTCCTTGCGATCTACCGCTTTCGTCCCGATCGACCGACTCGTTCCCGTTCGCTATTTCGAAAACGAGTCTGGATTCTGACGCAAATCGGAGCGTTACTCCTGTTGATCTATGGTTATGCCTTAGCATTTGTTCGGACGGAAGGATTTTATATATTTTTCCCACTTGTCATCTTCATCGGATCGTTTTTTATTTGTCGATATGTCTTACCATGGTTGACCAAGTTATATCGACCATGTCGCTTGTCGCTGCGGAAGCTGATCGTCTCGGAAATCGCCAATCAATTGCGAACGAATAGTACGCTCATTGCCCTCGGAACGATTCTGACATCGTGTGCGCTAACGGCAGTCGGACTGGTCTTCTTGTTTCAATTGATTGGACTCGACTTATCATCCCAAAATCAATTCGGTCTCGTCTATTACGAAGAATCCGCTCAACCGACGAAACGATTGAAGGATATCAAGCAGACGATGACGGAGGCATTCCCGGATCGCTATCAGCAGGATATCCAAGTGAAGGCAGAAGGAACGCGCGTCCTCCTACCGATCTCGTCGTACAACAAGATGATGCGGCAACTGCATCTTAAGGAGCGGACAGCGACGGGACGCCAAAGTTTCTTTGTACCTGCACGTCCGGTACAACTCGAAGAGAACACACCGACGATGAAAAAAGCGAAACAGGCGATGGAGAAAGCCGACTTTGAATTACTTCCCGCTGCTTCTCACGATTTAGTATTTGGTTACAATTATCAAATCGAGACGATCTTCGTCGTCAGTGATGCCGTCTTTCAAACACTCAAGCAACCCGTCCGCCAAATCGTCGTCTTCGATACGCCAGCCTATCATGATTATGGAACGAAGGACTGGAAACAGTGGATGAAAATCGTCCGCAACATCCAGTCGGCAGCAAAGCTAGATGATAAGCAACCGGTTCCCTATCAGTTAATCAACGAGACGGAAGATGAGATCGACGGGATCCGAATCGTACGACTCGTCACGTTCGTCGTCGTTCTCCTGACGATCTGGTTGTTCGTCATCAATGCGAGTTTTCTGCATGTGTGGATGCAAATGACGGCGGAACAGGAACAAAAGCGGATGAAGACGTTGTTTGCGTTAGGGTTCGGTTCGGGGAACATCCGCTGCTACTTGTTAATGAAGTATGGCGCTGTTTTGCTGATACCATATCTGATTTCTGTCTTTCATGCCTTTTTATTGTTCCAAGTCGTCGTCACACAAGCCGGACTACAGACGGGATCATTTCTTAACTTAGCTGTATTTTGGATCAGTATCGTCACGGTCGGGTACTTCTTAAGTGTCCTACCGATTTGGTTGCGTTACCCACGGCATCTGTTCCGGAATTCATCCGAAAGTTCGATGTATCCGACACCGGATTCAAGGGTATGATGATACCATAGGAATAAGGGAGGGAATCGTATGCTAGACCATTCACCATACCGGGGTTACGGTGACCGGATTCGTATTTTACGGGAGCGTGCCGGGATTACGATCGAACAGTTGGCTGAACGACTCGGCGTCGCACCATACTTCATCCGCCGGACGGAGCTCAGCGAAGTCTATCCAACCAAGCCCTACATCGAAGCATTGGCGGACGTCTTGAACATCGACGCCAGTTATTTGGCGCGGCATATCTGGACGGGAGAGTCATTGAAATTCATCATGCAACAGAATACACCGCTTGAAGAGATGAAGCTTGCTTATGAACAGACGCTCGGACAAGACGGGACGTGGGTCGAAGAACAGCTCGAAGAACGGATGCGCCTGTTTGATTTAATGTATGACGAGGACGTCAAACGGATCGAGCAGACAATGAGTGCGACCGAGCAACGAATCTTCCATGAGCTCGTCGAAGCCGTGATGGAAGCAGGGGAGTTGCAACGCGATCAAGCGGAAGAGACGTATGAGTTGTTCGAGGATAAGTTACCATCGATGATGCAACTGGATGAATACCTCGACCGCATGACGGATGGTGTCTCTTTATCCAGTTCGAACTATTATGCGGATTACAGTGACCGGAAAAGTCGCTCCCGTTATCACCGAAAATAAAAAAGTCGCTGTCTTCTGATTGACGTTCAGAAGACAGCGACTTTTTATTAACGTTGTGGCATCGGGCGTGGACGACGCGTCTTTTGACGGATCCGACCGATGATAAAACCAATGATCGCATTTGCAATGACGAGTACCCAACCGACATAGCCGAAATTGAGAGTTAAGCTACCAAGCATCGCTTGCCATTTGAAAATCATCATCACATCACCACGCAAGACGAATCGCGCGATACAGACGAGTAAGACAGTCAGTCCGGCGATGAAGACACCGACCCAGCTTCCGTATAAACGGGAAGAGTGGCGGCGCACCGCAACGAAGGACCAGCAAAAGAGGCTAGAGACGAACGCCATGCCTCCATAGGCAAGGACGAGTTCCCATGTCGCACTCGCTTGCGGGAATTTCGTGAACATGACAAGTGACGAGACCATGGCAGCAGCTGTGAAAAGGATCGCTGCCCAAAAACGAGACCGCATAACGTAGTTCCTCCTAAAGGATTTTTCTCACCTAACGATAGCGGAAACGATTCGTCTTGTAAACTGTTACCGGCGACCGCTTAAGATCCGGCGCAACTGTTTGAGTGGATTCGATCCATAGAACAGAACGCCACCCCGGTAGAATTTCGTTCCGACGAACAAAGCAAGCGAGATGCTGATCAGCATCAAAATGAGCGAAATCGACACTTGCCATAGCGGTACATCGGTCAACATGACGCGAAGGAACATGACCATCGGTGTAAAGAACGGAACGAATGACAGGACGACGACGGCTTGGTTCGTCGGTGCATTCAGACTAAACATCGAAATCATGAAAGCAGCGACGATCAACAAGATGACCGGTAACGTCACTTGCTGCGCATCCTCGACCCGACTGACGAGTGAACCGAGTGCCGCGAGGAGCGTCGCGTACAGGAAGTATCCGAGCAGGAAGAAAACGAACAGATAAATGATTGTTCGGGCACTCAGGGAATCGAGTGATAACTGATCGAATAAACTGCTGCTTTGAGCACTGTAGTAGCCGACACCAACGAGAATCGACAATTGTACGAGACTGACCGTAGCAATCGAAAGAATCTTCGCCAGCATGTGTTGGATCGGACTCGCTGCTGAGATCAGCAGCTCCATGACACGGGATGATTTTTCGTTCGCGATTTCTGTGACGATCATTCCACCGTAGATGGCAATCGTGAAGTACATCAAGAACAGCAACACGTAGACGAGCGCTGAGGCAGCGAATAATTCATCCTCGCTTTTTCCGCCAGTCGACGTCAATTCTTGCTTGATGGGAACGGGTTCAGCGAGCGAAGCAAGAACGTTCGGATCGATTTCAGCATCCGTGATGACGGCTTGGTCACGGACTTGTTTGACGACTGTTGCGACCTGTGTCTGTAATTCAGACTCAGGACTAGCGCTGACGAGTGTCACGTCATACGAATCCTGAACGATTGCCACGGCATCGAATGTACCGCGGTCGATTGCCTTTCGTGCTTGTGCGACCGTATAGTCCTTCGTCGTGATGTCTGAAGTGACACCAGCCTTCTTCAAGGCTGGACGAAGATCGGTCGACAATTCACTGACAAGAGCAACTTTCGGATCGTCACCCGAAAACCAGTCGAGAATCCGTTCGATATTACCAAAGCCGACGAGGAACAGGACCATCAGGACAGTCGAGATCAAAAAGCTTTTCGCACGCAATTTTTGAAGTAGATTGAAGCGATATAAAGTCAGGAATTTACGGTTCATAACGTTTGCCGACCTCCTCGATGAAGATATCCTGCAGGGATAACTGATCCCAAACGAAACGATCGACATGGTGTCCTTGACTGACGATACGTTGGAGAAGTTGATCAGCCGTTTCTTTCGAAGAGACTTGGACGATATGCCCATTGTTATCTGACTCGACCTGGAGCACACCTGGTAAGCTATCCCATAGGAGTGGCGGAGCATCTGTCGTCAAAAGGACACGTGTTTTTCCGTATCCTGCCTTGATGTCAGGAAGATAACCGGCGACGACGGGTTTCCCATGATCGAGGATCGCGACATGTTCGCAGAGTTCTTCGACGTGGTCCATCCGGTGACTCGAGAAGACGATCGTCGTTCCGTCGACGGTCAACTTTTTGACAGCACGTTTCAACTGTTCGGCGTTGACCGGATCGAGTCCGCTGAACGGCTCATCTAAAATCAGCAGTTCGGGTTTATGTAGGACGGCGGAGATCAACTGGATTTTTTGTTGATTTCCTTTTGAGAGTTGTTCGACGCGCATTTTTTCATACTGCGGAATTTGGAAATACTCGAGCCATTCCGTCAAGGCTCGTTTCGCATCCTTCCGTTTCATATCGCGAAGTTCAGCAAGGAACAAGAGCTGTTCATCGACGCGAACTTTTGGATACAGCCCTCGTTCTTCCGGAAGGTATCCGATTTTTGAAGTCGGGATGCGCTCTCCATTCCAGGTGATCGATCCTTCAGTCGGTTGCAGTAGACCGAGCAGCATCCGGAACGTCGTTGTTTTTCCGGCACCGTTCGCACCAAGCAAACCAAAAATTTGCCCTCGTGGCACCTCGATCGTCAAAGCATCTACGGCCGTAAAATCGCCGAAACGCTTCGTGATGTGTTTGATTTCTAACATAAGAACCTCCTTTAAAGACGTCTGTTGCACGACAAGTGTATCATTGTTACTTAGTGTCCTACGGTCAAAAATGGGTAAAGGTTCCAGAAAGCAGTAATGAAAAGGCTTATCGGTTTACTTTTTGTACATTAGTTACTATTATTGTGTTAATAGATATGACTGAAGGAGGAACGCATCATATGAAAACGCAAGGCATTCATCATATCTCAGCGATGGTCGGCGATCCACAAGAAAATCTCGATTTTTACGGAACCATTCTCGGACTACGATTCGTCAAAAAAACGGTCAACTTCGATGATCCAGGAACGTACCACTTCTATTTTGGGAACGAATCCGGAGCACCGGGAACGATCATCACGTTCTTTCCGTTTAAAGGCATGGCAAAAGGACAGGTCGGTGCCGGACAAGTCGGAACGACAGCTTACGCGATTCCGGTCGGTGCAGCAGATTTTTGGAAAGCGCGACTGACAGAAAAAAACGTCTCGTATGAAGAGACGGTTCGTTTCGGAGAGCAACAGATCGCCTTCGAAGATCCACATGGTCTCCAGATTGAACTCGTCGAACGCAAGGGACCGAACAGTCGCTATGAAATCGACGGCATCACACATGAGGTCGCCATCAAAGGGTTCGCGGGAGCGACGTTACTATCACGGGATCCATCAGACACAGCAAAATTATTGACAGACACATTCGGACTGACACTCAGCAAACGGACGGAAACCGTTGACCGATATATCGCAGAAGGCGAGTTCGGGAATGTCGTTGACGTCGTTCATGGTCAAATGCAAGTCGGTCGTCCGGGAACTGGAACGGTTCACCATATCGCGTGGCGGGCAACGGATCAAAAGGAACAACTCGACTGGATGAACGCCATCAACGCGTTCGGTTTGCTGACCACTGAAGTGAAGGACCGCAATTACTTCACATCGATCTATTTCCATGACCGCGGTCGGATCCTCCATGAAATTGCGACCGACAATCCAGGATTCGCAATCGATGAAGAGTTCGAGATGCTCGGAGAAGACTTGAAGTTACCGGAACAATTCGAAGCACATCGTACGGCGATCACAAATCATGTAACACCTATTACTGTACCGAAGGGGAGACTCGTATGATTCATTTATACCAAGCACCAAAAACAGCAGACGCACCGATCTTTTTATTCTTACATGGCACAGGCGGAACGGAACAAGATCTCGTTGGACTCGTCTCGTTGCTCGATTCGGAAGCAGGCTACTTGTCCGTCCGTGGGGAAGTCTCGGAAAACGGGATGCCACGCTTCTTCAAACGACTCGCAGAAGGTGTCTTTGATGAAGAAGACCTCGCTTTACGGACAGCACGTTTAATTCAGTTTTTACGTGACCAGGCAGCGGAGCGCGGTTTTGATCTCGATCGTCTGATTCCTGTCGGGTACTCGAACGGTGCGAACATCGCGGCGAATATGTTGTTCGAAGAAGCTTTGTTCAAACAAGCGATTCTGTTGCATCCGATGGTACCACGTCGTGGTGTGACGCTACCTGACTTATCGGACGTGCGCGTCTTCATCGGCGCCGGAAGCAATGACCCGATTTGTCCGGCTCAGGAAACGGAAGAGTTATCAGCACTCTTGAAGCAAGCCGGTGCATCAGTCGACGTCACGTGGTCGAATTACGGTCACCAACTCGTCATGCCAACGATTGAAGCGGCAACGGATTGGTTAAAACACTAAAAAAGGGCTGTCCCATCTGCTTCTTTCATAGAAGATGATGGGGCAGTCCTCTTTTCGTTTCAAGCGGGATGATCACTTTTTGGTCGGGAGTAGACGATCAGAACACCACGCTCGACGAGCTGGAGTGCAAGAATCTGTTTCACTTCTTCCGATGCTTTCGTCTGCGCAAGATGTCGGTAGAGCAAGCGAAGTTCACGGCGCATCGTCTTACGGATCAGCCACATGCTATCAATCGTCGTACACCAACCGGTCACGGTCTCGTGTCCGATATAATACTGCGTCTGATGTTCGAGATAACGAATCCACCACTCGTCACGCGCCATTTTTAGTACGACACCCGTGAGACCAAGTACAAGGATGGCGAGGGGAATGCTTTCATATAAAGGAAGACGACCAAGAACGGTACCAACATTCGTGACGAGGGCAAGCATCACCCATCCTATGCATCCGATGACAAGCCAATATCCAAAGTTGAGAGTACTTCGATGTCGTAACGTCACTTTCGGCGTAAGCAATGAAGTGGCCATCAGAAACACCTCCTTGTTAAATAATCGAATTTTCTGACAATTTGTAGTTGTCCTTCTACTATAGTTACTTTTTCCCGAATCGTCTAGTCATTAGACATGGAAAATGTGTTTCTTTCTTGACGAAATTCGTGTACGCTAAATGAAGAAGCGAGCGTTTACATAAAGGGGGATATAAAGAAATGATGGATCAAGTGATTTGGATTGCTGTCGGAATCGTTGCCGTTGCTGTTTTCTCAGCATCAAGCGTCGCAGCCTACATGGGTGTCAAAAACCAAGAAGATTAATAATCAAAAAACGGCTCATCTCGGAAATCGGGATGAGCCGTTTTTTGATTTAGTTATTTGCTGTCAAATCGGTTTTGAGTGCATAGGGTTTCAGCGCATCACTCCAGCGCAGGTAACCGCCACCGACGAGGTGGAGTCCGTCGTACGTCATCCGATTTTGTAGGTACCCCTGTTTATTCGTCAAGACAGGTCGCAGATCAACGAATGGTACTTCCACGGATTGAGCGAGGTTTTGTAAATTCCGATTCAATGCTTCGACGTCCCGGTTGATTCGGACGGAGTCCGAATATTTCGGTGCGACAGGAACGGTTGACTGAATGACGACGTCGATGTTATTTTTTCGAAGTGTCGTCACGATTGTCGTCATGTTCTCAGTGATTTGCGGAATCGGTGTATAGTGACGAATATCATTGATACCGCCCATCAAAAAAACGCGTTTTGGTTTCATCTCAATGATCAAGTCGAGGCGAGTCAAAAAGCCTTCTGTCGTATCACCAGGAATCCCGAAATTCACGATCGTCGGATCCTTCATCAAGATACGCCAATCGGCAAAATTCGTCATCGAGTCGCCTAACATGACAGCATTCGCAGATTTTGGGTATCGATAAGTATGGAATAGACTATTCAGACGGACATAGTTTGGATTCTTATCGTATTGGAAGGTCGTGACTGGAGTCGTACTCGTTGCAGGTAAGACGCTTTCGAATAGTTCGAGCGGTTTACGTCCCAGTAACAATGCAAGGAGAACGACGTTCAAGACGACAGATAGAATCAAGAGTGTCTTTTTCATAAACATTCGTTCCTTTCGAGGGAGTATAAGGGGTAGTGTAACATGAATCGGAATCCGTGGTTTGATAATATCAAAGGTTTTCTTGTCATTTTTGTCGTCATCGGTCACATGCTGACGGATTTACGGTTTGATTATGACGGAAAGTTGCTTGAGACGGTTTATCTGTTGATTTACTCGTTTCATATGCCATTATTCATTATTTTAAGCGGTTATTTCTTCCGCGAAAACAAGTATTTACGTGTCATCCAACTATTTGCCGTCTACTGCGTCTGGCAAATCTTAATTGGATCGTGGGCGACGATTGGGGAAGGATTGCCACTCTTTTCTGGTGAAAACATCGGTACGCATCTACTACGTCCCTACTGGGCGCTTTGGTATCTGTTCGTCATGGTCGTCTGGTACATCGTGACACCTTACGTTGTCCATTTACGCGGCTATGTCTGGTTCGGTCTTGCGTTCGCCTTGCTGTATGGATTCGAACTCGAAAATACGGGATTCTTGGCACTTCGGAAGCTGATCATGTTCTATCCCTATTTCTTACTCGGGAACTATCTATCGGAACACGAATTCATCCGCATCTTCGAGATGCCGAAGAACTTCAAGCGCCGGATGAACGTCCGCCTGATCGGTGGTGTGACGTTTGCTGCCGTCATGGGCTTCTTATTGTTCGAGGCATGGCGTGACACACCGCAAGAAATCGTCGATTTCGCGAATGCCTTCAAGCACCGTTTCCCGTACGCTGAACAGTATGACAGCGATACATGGATTGGTGTACTCAAGCATAGCGTCATCTATTTCTTGTCGATCGCGGCCTCGCTCGGTTTCATGATGTTGGTTCCGATGCGTCGCCTCCCGCTCATCACACGCGCTGGAGAACTCAGTCTCTACGTTTATCTACTCCATGTCTTTTTCGTCATGGCGTGGCGTCAGTACGTGACGGATGCATTCGTACCGCAACCGTGGCTCGCCTTACTGATCATGATTGGCGTCGCCTTGTTGATCGTTGGTATCATCATACACCCGCTCGTCGTCCGTGTCCTCCGTCCTTTGATTGAGATCGACATTCGTCCGATTGTCGAGAAACGGGAAGACCTTTCAAAATAAGGCGGAATGCATTACACTTTAAGATAGATGGATTACTAGACGAAGGGCGTGGAAGGTATGTCATATAATTTAAATAATGCGGACGGTGTCGTGAACGTCTCGCAACAAGTCATCGAGGTCATCGCAGGGGTAGCCGTTCAAGAAACGGAAGGCATCGCCTTTACAGCAGATGATTCGAAACTGCAGGAAAAACAGATGGTCAAACTCGTAAAAGTCGAAGATGTCGGCGGCGACATTACGGTCAGTCTGTCCGTCCATATCAAATACGGCATGTCAATCATCAAGACAGCTGGGAAGGTCCAAGAACGGATCGCACAAGACATGGAAAACATGCTCGCGTTCCAACCAAAAGCCATCAACGTCCGCGTCATCGGACTCTTAAAAGGATAAGCAAAACGTCTCGGCATCTTGTGTGCCGAGACGTTTTTTTAGGAAGAGGGAGGAAGATAACGGAGACCGAATGCCGGGACATCTGTTGCGGAGCAGGCGAAACGGAGACGAATCGCATGTTGGCTATGAGCAGGTAAAGACAGTCCAGGATGGGTGACGTCTGCGAGTGGCGTCTCGTCATCCATCAATTCAAACGTGAGTGCCTCGAGCGTCAGTGTCTGATCGCTCGCATTACGGACGAGGACAGTCGCCGTCACAGTACCCGGCTCGCGCATGATCGAGACCGGTAATAACGACCAGCCATCTGCTGGAGGTGTCGGATGCGAATAAGCGACTTGACGGATGATGCGTCGTTCCGGTTCCGTGAAGTCATCTTCGAGGAAAAGCTCCGTCAGCGTCTCGTTTGAGAAGACGAGTTGCAACGGCTCCGTCAACTGTTTGAGATCAACGAAACAGTCGTCTTCTTCGAACGTCAACCAAAGCGGGAGCGTCGCCATCGGAAGGATGACCGGGACTTCTTCAATACTGAGGACTTTGCGAGCAACGAGTTCGTCACCGGAGAGCGCAAGGACGACAAGATCATTCAGATGAAACGATCGGTTCAACGTGTTTTGGAATAAGGCAATGACGTGAAGCGGGCGACGCGATAAGACTTGAAACAGATGGATTGCCATCTGATTGACTTGTAACTCAGGTAGTTGTTTTGCGACGTGACGAAAGACGTATTCATCTTCCTTGACGATCGGCATGTCCTCCGTGAAATAGAGTGGGGGACGGAACGCTTCATTCGACGTGTGCATGGTGCAGTTCTCCTTCACTATCCTGTGTCTGTTCGGCGCGGCAGATGCCAGAAAGGACCTGCTTTTCAAAACTCGCAATGGCATATTCGAAGTAATCCATGCCTTCTCGTTCGAAGATGCGAACGGGTTGTTCTTGACCGTAACCTCGGAGGTGGATTCCTTCTTTTAAGGTGTTCATGGCTGTTAAGTGGCGCGTCCATTGCTCATCGAGTGCAAGGAGGATGAAGCGTTTGACGGTCTCTTTTTCAGCTTCGACATGGGCAACGAGCAAGGCTTCGGTGTCAGCAATCAGCGGTTCAAGTTGGCGTTTCATCTCGTCGATTGTTTCCAGTCGTTCTAACGTGACCGGTTGATGCAACAGTTGCTCGAGTTCCGTCGTGACGAGAGCCAGTGGCCATTCTTCCGGGACGAGATCGTCAGAAAGTGTTTGGTCGATGATCGACGGCAGAACACGTCCGGCAAACGGTTGGACGATGTCTTCAAGTGACATCGCATCAACGATTTTGTTGCGGAGATGATAGATTGCTTGCCGTTGTTCACTGATGACTTCTTCGAGCTGGACGAGTTCATCCCGAACACTCCGATTAACGGATTCACACGTCGACTGAGCAAACTGCAATAGATCCCTAACGTCACGTGAAGCAAGTGGACCGGAAGCATCCCGTACTTTTTGTTGCATGCGTGCGAGACGGTCACGTGCGAAACGACGTGGCAGTTCATCTTCGAGTGAGAGATAAAATTGCGTTAATCCGGGATCGCCTTGACGACCTGCCCGACCACGAAGTTGATTATCGATCCGAATCGATTCATGACGTTCGGTTCCGATGACGAACAAACCGCCTTGTTGTTGCGCCGTTTCGTCGAGTAAGATATCCGTTCCGCGTCCGGCCATGTTCGTTGCAATCGTGATCCGACCGGCTTGTCCAGCGGACGCGATGATCCGGACTTCCTGATCGACGGTTTTTGCGTTCAGGATCTCGTAAGTGAGTTCGTGTGCATCGAGTGTCTTCGCGACGCGCAAGGACTGTTCAATCGACGAAGTACCGATCAGAACGGGGCGTCCCGTAACGTGTGCCGACTTTGTCGCAAGCGCGATCGCTTCTAATTTTTCGTCACGTGTCGCAAAGATGACGTCTTCCGCATCGATTCGGATTTTCGGACGGTTCGATGGAATCGTCACGACATCCATGCCGTACGTCTTTTGAAACTCCTCCCGTGACGTTGCCGCTGTACCCGTCATTCCTGCTACCTGATGATAGAGGCGGAAGTAGTGCTGAATCGTGATTTGTGCTGTCGTCCGGTTCTCTTCCGTGACCGGGACACCTTCTTTTGCCTCAAGTGCCTGATGTAATCCGTCAGATAGACTGCGTCCTTCCATCAGACGACCAGTAAAGAGATCGACGAGTGCGATTTTTTGATCCTTAACGATATAGTCGACATCTCGTTTGAGGACGACATGAGCACGTAAAGCTTGAATGACGTAATGGAAGAGGACGGAGTGCTCAGCTGCAAACAGATGATCAATCGCAAACGCCTCCTCGATCGTCTCAATTCCATGGTCGGTCAAGGCGACCGCTTTAATCTCTTCGTCGAACGTATAATCCCGCTCGTCTTCGAACGTCTGGACGACATGACGGACGAGTTGCTGTAATCCTTCATGGACACTGTCTCGTTCCGCCATGATGAGTGGCGTTTTCGCTTCATCGATTAAAATGCTATCGACTTCGTCGATCAAGGCGAAATGAAGCGGACGTTGCAGGCGTTCCGTCGGCTCCATGATCAGATGATCGCGCAGGTAATCGAATCCAAATTCAGTCCCGACACCGTATGTAATGTCTGCTGCGTAGGCGATCCGTTTTTCCTCAAACGTAGCTTCAGCGGAATTGATTCCGACCTGCAACCCTAAAAATCGGTGAATCTGACCGATTTGCTCCGCATCGCGTTGTGCCAGATACTCATTGACGGTAATGACGTGGACACCTTTTCCGTGAAGCGCCTGAGTGAAGCTCGCGAGTGAAGCAACGAGCGTCTTTCCTTCACCGGTCGCCATCTCGGCGATTTGTCCTTCAAGTAACGCCAGACCGCCCATGAGCTGCACATCGTAATGCCGTAAGCCGAGCGTTCGTTTACTCGCTTCTCGGACAAGGGCGAATGCCATTGGTGTGATCGCATCGATTCGTTCCCCAGTTTGTAGCCGCTCACGTAATGAGGCGGTCAATTCACGTAACGCTTGATCGGATGTTTGTTCCATTTCTCGTTCTAGGCTATTGATCGTCGTTACGATTTTTTCATAACGATGAATTCTTCGACTTTGATCATTCAACAACTGTTTGACACGTTGAAACATCTTCGTCACTCCCTCATATGCTATGAGATTCATTATAGCAGTTAAAAAATGTAAAACGAATAGTAAAGAACGAAATAAGTAAAACATTCCCTTAAAATTGAAAGCGTTATCAAAATTAACGTGTTTCGTGCTTAAAAATAGAAAATCAGAAATATTTGATAACGCTTGCAAAGATTCGGAAGAACCAGTAAAATTATTCATAAGGCAAGTGCAATCGTTTGCGCAAAGTCATTCGATTTCTTGCCTTTCATGGACGATGGAAGAAAGGATGGATGTCGGATGGCACCAACGATCGAAGCGGTCATTTTTGATTTAGACGGCGTAATTACCGATACAGCAGAGTATCATTACTTAGCGTGGAAACAATTAGGAGAGGATTTGGATATCCCGTTCGACCGGGAATTCAATGAGACATTAAAAGGTGTCAGCCGGATGGATTCACTCGAGCGTATCCTTGCGCTTGGTGGAAAACAGAACGCTTTTTCTGCAGAGGAGAAGCTAGCACTCGCTGCGAAGAAAAACGAACACTACGTCACATTGATCCAACATATTTCTGAACAGGATCTTCTTCCTGGAATCACTGCATTCCTCGATGAAATCCGAAACGCTGGGCTGAAGATCGGAATGGCGTCCGCCTCTAAAAATGCGCTGATGGTCGTCGAGGCACTAAAGGTCCGACACTATTTCGATGACATCGTAGACGCTGCGACCGTTGCACAATCGAAACCACACCCTGAAGTGTTTCTCCGTGCTGCAGAAGCACTCGACGTCGAACCGAGCCGTTGCATCGGTGTAGAAGATGCGACAGCTGGCATCACTGCCATCCACGCTGCCGGCATGTATGCCGTCGGAGTTGGACCGGAGTCGGCGCTCCATGAGGCAGACTATCGTGTCGATTCGACAGATTTGCTATCCCTTGAGCAAATCCTCGCTAGTCGCTCCCTTGTCTGAACCATTCCCTGATGGTGAAGGACATTCCTTGAAAGTTATGTGTATGCAAAAAGGATCGCTTCCCTGAGCGATCCTTTTTGATATGGCGTTGACTTAAAGTGAAGCGAGGATACCGTCCGCGATTGCTTGCGCGTAGCGTGATTGATATGTTGCGTTCGTCAGTTTCGCACGATCAGCGCTATTCGAGAGGAACCCGAGTTCCGCTAGAATCGATGGCGCTTGTGTACCGCGAATGACAGCGTAGTTCGCGTAGTGAACGCTTCGGTCGCGCATGCCAGCGTAGGAGACGAGACGTTGCTGGACGTTACGAGCGAGGTTGATTGAAGAGGCTCCTTTATAGTAGAAGGTCTCTGCACCATATGCTTGCGTACTCGTAGAAGCATTGATATGGACACTGACGAAAGCAGTCGTTGCATGACTGTTCGCAAGGGCACTCCGTTCTCCGAGTGACGGTTTATAGTCGTTCGTGTAGCGCGACATCGTCACATCGACTTTTCCAGCAAGACGCTCGGCGACTTGTTTTGTGACTGCAAGGACGATGTCACGTTCAGCAACGCCGTACCGAACTGCACCTGCGTCGTGTCCACCGTGACCCGGGTCAAGAACGAGAAGTGGACGATTCGATGATGCTGGTTGGAACAACGTCAGATACGTCGCATCGACATAACCGCTTTGACCACTTGCCGTCCGGACGGCGACGAATCCTTTCGTTTGATGACGTGGATTCGTGACCATGACAGGAGTACCGCGTCCAAGACGAGCGATTTGACCACTGAGCGTCGACGCACTCGCACGAAGCGCGACACTATTGCCTGAGGGGATCAACACATACATCTTCGAACCACTATAATCAACGTTTCCAGTCGTCGAGGCAGGGACAGAAGATCCTTTCTTCAGGTACGTACCCATGACATAACCCGTTTTCCCTTGGTATTGCACTGTGTGCCAGTTTGCTTTAACGGCGAGGGAATCGACAGCCGTCCCGCTTGGAATCGTCGTCAGGACTTTTCCGGATGTCGAAGGAGACGAACGGAAATTCAAGCGATCCGTCGTCGTATAGACAGTCGTTTTGGCTGGTGTGGTCATTTTCTTTAAATAAGAACCAGAAACATAACCCGTCTTATTGGCATAGGTCACTTTGTACCAATTCCCGCTTTTGAAACTTGATTGGACGCTTGCCCCTTTAGGAATCGTCAGTAATCGAGTAGAAGATGTTGTTGCCGCACTGCGTAAGGACAGGGCATCCGTCGTCTGATAGGACGTCTTCGTGAAAGAAGTACCGCTCTCGATTTTTTTCAGATAAGATCCGGTCACATATCCCGTCTTTCCTTTATATGACAACTTATACCAAGAGCCTTTTCGATAGCTCGACGTGACTTTCGTCGTTTTCGGGATCGTCAGCAATTTTTTAGAAGACGTCGAGTTCGAACTGCGTAGATTCAAGGCATCCGTCGTCTGATACGAGGTTTTCGTAAAGGTTGTTCCAGAAGCAGCCGATACAGTAGAAGTAGAAGCGAAGCAACCAGATACCAACGAAAGTACTAGAGCGGTCCGAAGTGTTTTAGGTAATTTGCCCATTAAATTTCCAGTCTCCTTTTCGGTAAAATAATAAAGATATATATTGGATTAGTAGAACTTAAGTATTATTAAAATAGTTAAATGTAGAAATTATATGTTCCGTTTTCACTCCTTTCTGTTAATATGAGGTGTAGCCAATTTATCGGTAAGGATATGAAAATATTACAGGATAATTAAATAATTAAAGAAATTATATATTATCAAGGCAAATTATAGTTTAAAATATTTCAAAATACATACAACTGAAACACAATTGAAACATTAATGTATAAAAAAGGAAAGAGGGGCAAGGAATGGGTAACAGTGAACACATCTACCGCGAACTAATGGAAATCGAAGAGGAATACCGTCGCTTACAGCGACGTGCCGAGTATTTAATCTCGGAATTAAGCCGTGGAACGGGGGAACATTCGCAAGAAGTCGCCGTCACGCATGAACGTCCGTTAAAACAACGTCGTGTCAACCAGCGGTATCCACTAGAAGTCTACGTGCACCAAATCAGCGATTTGATGCGCGAGCGTGAATCGATGACAGCACGTGACATCCAAATGGAGCTTGAATTGCGTTACCGTCACCAAATTAGTAACATCTACCAATTGATGGCGAAAGTCGAACAGGCAAACCCTGCCATTAAAAAAGTCGGGCGCGGTATCTATACATATGATCCAGCTGCTGAAGTACCGATCTTCATGTAAGAGCCGCTCGTCGGCTCTTTTTTTTTATGATATAATTCGCGCAGGAGCGTGATGTTACTATGTTATGGACTGCGTCCATCGTCTGTTTTATCGCCGCCTTACTGATCACACCCGTCGTGAAACGCTTTGCGATTGCAGTCGGTGCCGTTGACAGTCCGGACGCGCGAAAAGTACACGTCCGAATCATGCCGCGACTTGGCGGATTAGCGATCTATATCGCTTTTATGATCGGTTATTTTATCTTACAACCTTCGAGTCCGTACGCGACGCATATTTTAGTCGGTGGGTTCGTTATTATTTTGACCGGTGCACTGGATGATCGATTCCAACTCAATGCCCGTTTGAAGCTGATGGGGCAAATCGTTGCTGCCGTCATCGTCCTAAACGGTGGGATTCGGATCGAGTTCATCAATCTACCGTTCGATCAGCAGTTATATCTTGGATGGTGGAGTGTTCCGCTGACGTTCCTTTGGGTCATCGGAATCACGAATGCCGTCAATTTGATTGATGGATTAGACGGGTTAGCAGCGGGTGTCTCGAGCATCGTCTTGTTGACATTGATCAGTCTTGCCGTCATTCAAGGAAACGTCTACGTGACGATCGTCGCGATTCTCTTATTGATGAGTACGTTCGGTTTTCTGTTTCATAACTTCTACCCAGCGAAAATCTTCATGGGTGATACCGGTGCCTTGTTCCTCGGCTATATGCTTGGTGTGTTATCACTTCTTGGATTCAAGAACGTGACACTGTTCTCGCTTGCCGTTCCAGTTATTTTGCTTGGGATCCCGATTTCCGACACGTTGTTTGCGATTGTTCGACGGGTATTGCAAGGAAAACCACCATTTGCGCCGGATAAGGCCCATCTGCATCACCGGTTGCTTGATCTCGGCTTTACGATGCGCCAAGCCGTGCTCGTCATCTACGGACTCTGTGCCATCTTCGGGATGACGGCGATTCTGTTCTCGCAGACGAATTCGATTGGTGCTCTCGTCTCACTCGTCATGCTGTTGCTCGTTCTTGACATTCTTGTCGAGTCACTCGGTTTGCTTGGTGAACGCTATCGACCATTGTTGAATTTGTTGGAACGTTTTACACCGAAATAACGTATATCAAAAAAGACCGCTCATCCGTGTGAGCGGTCTTTTTTCAGAAAGGGAGTGTTGGAATGAATCAATCATTGAATCAACGCATCGTCTATTTGGATGTGTTACGTGGTTTTGCACTATGCGGGATTTTATTCGTCAACATGCCGAGTTTTCTCGGTGATCGACCGAATGCGATGATGGGGGAGATGGATCAATCGATTCGTCTCATTTTCGATCTCTTCATCCAGACGAAATTCTATACCCTGTTTAGTGTTCTATTTGGAGCCGGTTTTTACCTGTTCATCAACCGGTTACGACAACGTGGTCTACCGATGACGATCTTCGCAAGGCGGCTCGGAATTCTGCTCATCATTGGTCTTTTGCACCTGCTTGTCTGGCAGGGCGATATCTTACATACGTATGCGTTGACGGGCTTCATTTTGTTATTGTTCGCTAAAACAAAGCCAATCACGAAGCTCTTGTTTGCGATAGCATTTCAAATCTATGCCATTTTGCTCTATCTACTTATTTTCTTTGGGGCTCGTCAACTCGGCGACGCTCCCGTCGTCGAGCTGGATAAGACACTTCAGTCGTTCGTCGCATCGCGCGATCTCCTCGGATTTTTAGCGCATCATGCGACAGTTCAATTGCCGGAAGCCCTCATGAATTCCGGTGTCATTTGGCCAGAAATTCTATCACTGTTCTTGATCGGAGCCTATTTGATGGAACGCTTCAGTGCAACGCCCCCGACGAATCGTTTCCTGTGGTGGACGCTTGGCATTAGCTTATTACTGACACTTCCATCATTCGCTGGAATCATACAAGCGCATGCTGACGTACCGGACGGATCAATCAATCTATTTTACGTTTGGCTCTCAGGGCGCACGCTTGCGATCACCTATGCTTGTGCCGTAGCGTTACTCGTTCGTGCTGGACGTATGCAATGGTTTGCTGGACTGGGGCGGATGGCATTGACGAATTATTTGATGCATACACTCGTCTTTACCGTATTTGTCTTCTTCAGTGGACAACATGGAACGATACCGTTATGGCAAGGACTGTTACTCGTTTTCCTGCTTTTGATCTCACAAGGGGTTACATCAAACAGATATCTCCAGTCTCATCCACAAGGTCCCATGGAGAAATTGTGGCGAAAAGGGACTTATGGTAAGAAAAACCGTTGAAGTTCACAGGAACTTAACATTTTTTGTTTAGAATGAAGGATGGAGGTGAAGCATGAATCGTCTAATCGAAATCTTTCTTGTATCGTTCAAGCTCGGACTAACGTCGTTCGGAGGTCCGGTCGCCCATCTTGGGTATTTTTATGAAGAATATGTCAAACGGAAAAAATGGATTGATGAGAAAGCGTATGCTGACTTAGTTGCGCTCTGTCAATTCCTCCCGGGTCCCGCTTCGAGTCAGGTCGGAATGGGAATTGGTTTGATCCGTGGAGGAGTAGCAGGGGCAATTATTTCCTTCGTCGGCTTCACGTTACCGTCGAGTATCGCTTTGATTCTATTCGCGATTCTTGCGACACAATTTGATGTCGCGGAAGCCGGATTCATTCATGGCTTGAAACTTGTCGCTGTCGCGATCGTTGCTGACGCCGTCCTTGGCATGGGAATGAAACTTGCGACAGGCGTCAAACGGATGACGTTGATGCTACTAGCGCTAGCAGGGGTACTGTTGATCGCACATCCACTGGCGCAAGTCGGTGTCTTGTTGTTCGCAGGTCTTTTTGCGTTCTTCTGGTTCAAAGAAGAGACGGAGACGGGTGGATCCCTGTCAATTCGCGTACCACGCCTACTTAGTATCACGGCACTCGTCTTATTCTTCGTCTTACTCGCCGTCACACCATTTCTCGCGCAATCTGCGACGGGAACCGTCCAGCTGACGAGTATCATGTACAGTGCAGGTGCCCTCGTCTTTGGTGGTGGACATGTCGTCTTGCCATTCCTTGAGCAAACACTTGTACCTGGATTGATGAACACGGATACGTTCCTTGCCGGTTATGCCGCAGCACAAGCGGTACCGGGTCCACTCTTCACGTTTGCGACGTATCTCGGTACGGTCGTCTCTGGTATTTCTGGAGGGATTCTTGCGACGCTTGCCATCTTCCTACCAGGATTCCTACTCGTCATCGGTGTTTTACCGTACTGGGATCGTATTCGAAAGAATCAATCGGTCGGACGAATATTGATTGGTGTCAATGCCGCTGTCGTCGGTATCCTACTTGCTGCTCTCTACGATCCGATCTTTACATCAAGCATCAAGAGTGGTCTTGATTTCTTGATTGCATTCGGTTTGTTCTGTTTACTTCGTTTTTATAAACAGTCGCCGTTACGAATCGTGTTAATCGGAGCCGCTCTCGGATTCCTTTTCTTCTAAACGACACAAAGAAGCAGTAGACCCGGTGTCTACTGCTTCTTTGTTGTTCCTAAACGTCAGGTTCGCATCAAAAAGACAAGTTCGATTCCACTACGCCACTCGCGCCGGACTTCTGAAAAGCCGAAACGATTGTAAAGCGAAAGCGCTGGCAGATTACGTGCACCGGTCATGACGTGTTTGGCGAGACTGTGTTCGAACACGTGTCGTAGCAAAGATTGTGCGATTCCTTGACGGAAGTATGACGGATCCACGACGAGTCGCGTGATCGTTCCATCAGCAATCGTGACAGCACCAACAATGTCGTCATCAATGACGTAAACGAAACCGATTGGCTCTTCAACGTCGATCTCATCGATCGTTTCGCGTAATGGCGGGAAATCAGTCGCATTGAGTAATGCGGCTTCTATCTGATAAGCGCGACGTTGTACTTCCAGTAGTGACACATGATCAGTTGCTTGGAGTGAACGAATCATCTACAGCCTCCGACGTGATGCTGTCTGTCGTCTCATCGATTGGCAAATTAAGTTGTTCCTTCAATGTCGTCTTCGCGTCAGCCAGTGATGTTGGATCGAGCTGGTAATAATAAGCGCCATTGATTTTCGCATCGGTACCTTTTAAATCAATCCGGTTGATGGAACCGATTTTTTTGATGAACGGTTGCAGTTGGAACGCTTCCGTCAACGACATGTTCGTCCGGAAGTTGTCCCCGGTCGCATCCATCAGCGTATTTAGTTTGGTGATTGAACCGAACGATGTCGACTGATCAACGATGGCTTCGACAATCTGTTGTTGACGTTTTGTCCGTCCGATATCTCCTTCAGGATCTTGATAACGCATTCGAGCATAAGCGAGTGCTTCTTCGCCGTTCAACGTTTGTTGTCCCGGTTCCAATTTAACGCCATTGCGCTTATCGGACGAGTCGAGTGTATCGATCGGTAACTTGACGTCGACATCGATGCCGCCTAATGCGTCGACGATCGCGACGACACCATTGAAGTTGATCGATGCATAATAATCGATTGGGATATCGAGCAATGTCTCGACCGTTTCAATCGTTGAATCGATGCCACCAAAGGCATAAGAGTGATTGATTTTATCCTCGTAACCGACAGAAGGAATCTCGACGAGTGAATCGCGGGGAATGCTGACCATATCCACAGTTTGATCGTCCTTGTTGAATGTCGCGACGATCATCGTATCAGCACGCGATGAGGTGTCACCAGGTCGTTCATCCGTTCCGACGAGCAGAACGGAAAAGTGATCTTTCGTCAAATCAATGGCTGCTTCTCGTTTCTCGGACTTGTCACCGCGCGCTAAATCAACGTTTGAGTCGTTTGCGGTCTGGAACGTTTTATATGCAACGTAAGCGAAGGTTGCACCTCCACCCACAAGCACGACAAGAAAACTGATCACGAACACTTTAAACCACGAACGTTTTTTCTTTATCTTTTTTTTATTACTTCGGGTTCGCTCTTCCACTTTTATTAACTCCTAACATTAACTGAATTTTAAAAAAACTTTAAATTTCTTTACAATCAGTATAGCAGGTCAGGAAATAATGTCACGTTCGAGGTAGCGGGTAGAGCCGCTTGACAAATCAGCTTGACCGTTCGTCATATTCGTCATCCAATCGAGAAAATCAGGGACATCGGCTGTCTTGACGAGGACGTCGATCTGGACTTGATCGAGGTAATGAATCTGATCAATCGGATGAACACTCGCCCGTAATTCGTTCTCGAGCTTTCCAAGCCATGTGTAGTCGACGTTGACAGAAACGACGGTATGCTCGATTCGTTCGACGACACCGACTGCGTTCAATGCTTCAGAGACACTCGAACCATATGCTCGAATCAGTCCACCACCGCCTAACTTGATGCCGCCGAAATACCGTGTCACGACGACGACCGTATCGCGTAAGTCACGCTTCTTCAATACTTCAAGCATCGGAACACCGGCCGTTCCGCTCGGTTCACCGTCATCATTCGCTTTTTGGATCTCATTACGCTCACCGATGACGTAGGCGGAGCAGTTATGGTTCGCATCGTGATGTTTTTTTTTCAGATCGGAAATGAACGCCTGGGCTTGTTCTTCCGTCGTTGCGCGAGCTAAATAAGTGATGAATCGAGACTTTTGGATAATGATTTCGTGGAAACCGTTTTCTTTTACTGTATAATAATTAGATAATGTCATAATCAAAAATGTCCTCCTCGTTAACTAGTTCTTTCTAGCATAACGACGTTCCAAGAGAGAGACAACCGTAGACGACTGGCAAGGAATGGAGGGAATACCATGACGAATGAGATGAGGGAGCGGCTATCCTTGAATGATATCGTACAGAACATCATCGGCGTCGTAGAAGAGAGTCGGGAAGAAATCGTCCGGATCACGGAAAGTTCTCGCGAACAATATGCCGAAATCCAGCAAGAACTGCGCGACCTGAAAATTCGGGTGCACGACTATATAAAAGAAGCAGAACGACTCGAACGCCATATCAAGGATGCAAAGGCGCGACTCGTCGTCGTCAGTAAGAACTTCGACAGCTACTCGGAACAGGATGTCCGGTCGGCCTACGAGACAGCAAACGCGTTGCAACTCGAATCGTTCATCAATCAACGAGATGAGATGAATTGCCGAAAGCGCCGCGATGAGCTCGAACGCCGACTGATTCAGCTCGATGAGACGATTGAACGGGCAGATCAATTGATTGGACGTGTCTCGGTCGTCCTCAACTTCTTGACGGACGATATGCAGATGATGAATGAAAAATATGAAAAGGCGATGCAAAAACAGGAGATGGGTCTAAAAGTCTTCCAGTCCGCCGAAAATGAACGCCGCCGCTTGTCGCGCGACATGCACGATGGTCCGGCGCAGACGCTTGCCCACGTTTTGATCCGGGCTGATTTGATTGAAAAGATTCACCAGCATAATGGGGCAGAGGCAGCTTTTGAAGAGATTCACCGTTTACGGACGTTGATTCGGGATGGACTTGCCGATATCCGCCGTATCATATACGATTTACGTCCGATGACGCTTGACGATCTCGGATTCGTTCCGACGCTCGAACGCTATCTTCGCCATATTCAAGAAATTTCGAATATTCCGGTTCACTTCAATTATCTAGGAGGCGGTGAACGGATCGATTCGACGTATGAAGTTGCTGTCTTCCGAATCGTCCAAGAAGCCGTCCAAAATGCAGTAAAGCATTCCAAAGCGAGTGACATTCGTATTATCATAGAACAATATCAACATTCCGTACGAATCCACGTGAAGGATAATGGCGTTGGATTTGATTTCGATTCCATCGTCGCATCATGCGACGAGTCATTCGGACTCGTTGGTATGCGTGAACGGATCGAATTGATCGATGGTGAATTCGATATCGAGACGCATCCCGGAAAAGGTACGGTCATCAAGGTCAAGATTCCAATCGAGGAATCCGAAGGGAGAGGGGAAACACTGTGAACAACGAGCAAGTGAAAGTAGTCATCGTCGACGATCATCAGTTATTCCGCGAAGGCGTTAAACGAATTCTTGATTTCGAAGAAGAATTCGTTGTCGTAGCGGAAGGGGAAAGCGGAGCAGAAGTCATCTCGCTCGTCGAAACCCATCAACCGGATATCGTCTTAATGGATATCAACATGCCGCAAGTCAACGGTGTTGAAGCAACAAAACGTCTGATGGAAGTCTATCCGGACGTACGTGTCATTATCTTATCGATTCATGATGATGAGACGTATGTCATGCACGCCCTAGGTGCCGGTGCAGTCGGTTACCTCTTAAAGGAAATGGCAACGGACGAACTCGTCAATGCGATTCGTTCCGTGTACCGCGAAGGTGGATATGTCCACCCGAAAGTCACACCGAACTTATTGCAGGAATACCGTCGTTTGATGAAGATGAAACAAACGATGGCGTCACAACCTGTTGAAAAACGAGTCGCGGAAGCACCACTCCACGTCTTGACGCGTCGCGAATGTGAAGTCTTGCAATTGTTAGCGGACGGTTTCTCGAACCGTGCGATCAGTGATACGTTATACATCAGTGAAAAGACGGTCAAGAACCACGTTTCATCGATCCTCCGGAAGATGAATGTGCCGGACCGGACCGGTGCTGTCGTCGAATCCATCCGTCGTGGATGGGTCGTCGTTTAATATCTCGAAAGACAGGAGCGCTCGCTTCCGTCTTTCTTTTTTTATCCAGTAAAAAATGCTACACTTAAAAGCGATTGTGGCGTGTCACATTTGGCAGCGTCACGACGGAACTATAAAAGCGAGGAAATTCACGGATGAGCCAGATTGTGATCTTAACGGATAGCACAGCCTATCTGCCAACTACCTATTGTGAAGAACATCAAGTGCACGTCGCACCACTTAGTGTCATCTTCGACGGTGACGCCTACCGGGAAGGGTTTGATATCTCAGTAGCTGAATTTTATGAACGCATCCAGACGGGCAGTCTCCCGACGACCTCACAACCGAACATCGGTGATCTCGTGTCGTCGTTCGAGCAGTTGCCAGAAGGAACAGATATCATCGGTATTACACTATCAAGTGGGATCAGCGGAACGTACCAAGCGTTACATACGATCAACATGATGGTGGATCATGTCAACGTCCATCCAGTCGATTCACGTATTTCCTGTATGCCGCAAGCGTTTCTCGTCCAAGAAGCCGTTCGTTTGCGAGATGCAGGAGCGACGGCAGAGACGATCGTCCAGCGTCTTGAGACATTAAAGGAACAGATTCGTGCGTATTTCGTCGTCGACGATCTCGAACACCTCCAGCGCGGAGGACGTTTGAGTGTCGCGCAGGCATTCGTCGGCTCGTTCCTGAAAATCAAGCCGGTCCTTCATTTCGTTGATGGAAAAATCGTTCCGTTTGAAAAGATTCGAACGTTTAAGCGGGCAGTCAATCGGATTGAGGAAATGATGAAGGAAGATATCCGCGGTGATGGTACAGGTTATGTCATCGGTGTCATCCATGCCGAGGATTCTGCGAAAGCAGAGGCAGAGATTGCTGAACTGAAGGCACTTTTCCCGCAGGCACGCATCGAGATGAGTGTCTTTGGACCCGTCATCGGTACACACCTCGGACCAGGGGCAATCGGTGTCACATGGTATCACGCAGCAGAATAAGATAGGAGCGGAAGCAGTAGGAATTCTCTTCATGAGGATACCTGCTGCTTTTGTTTTGTCAAAATCCTCAAAAATCATGGATGACTATATGGAAACGCCTGTTGAAACCGTACCGTATGGCGTTACCTCGAAATTCTGCGAGTCAAAAGCTCAAGTTGAGTAGTGGAACGCTCACAAGGAGATGACGGACGTCCGCGAGAAAGAGACGAAACAGAAAAGGAGAGATGACGATGGATCTTCGAGGACGACTCGTACCTGTTGAATGGATCGACGCACCACAAGTGACATACCGATTCAGACCAGCCGTGACATGGCGTTGCCAACGATGTGGCGCGCTTCCAGTGCGAGGAGACTGTACATGTGGTAAAGCCTGTTATTATTGTCGGAAATGTCTCGCTTACGGCAAACTACGAAGCTGTGGACGACTCGTGACGGATCAGCGGGCACTTGATCCGGTGACACCGGCACAACATGGACCATTGACGTTGACGCCGGCACAATTACGTGTTGCTCAAGCGATCCAACGAACGGTTCTAACTAACAAACGGCTTCTCGTTCATGCCGTGTGTGGTGCCGGGAAGACACCGATTCTTTTCCCGGGAATCGCAGACGCTCTCGCTAGCGGACGCCGTGTGCTTGTCGCAGCACCACGGGCAGACGTCGTCCGGGAATTGACGGGACATTTGAAGCGGGCATTCGCTGACGCTTCCATCGTCTCCTTGTATGGTGGTTCATCGGACCGTCTTGAACTGGGTGACATCACGGTCAGTACGACACATCAATTGATTCATTACCGGAATTGTTTCGACGTCGTCTTTTTGGATGAGGTCGATGCGTTTCCGTACCGGCTCGACCGGACGTTACATCGATACGTCAAGCGCGCGATGACGAAAGATGCCGCGCTGATTTTATTAAGTGCAACGCCTTCGTTTTGGCATCGACGGTTTCCCACGGTTCGGCTGATGCGACGCTATCATGGCTATCCGTTACCGGTCCCAAAGCTCGTCGTACCGTATAGCGAACAGACCGTGTTCGATTGGTTGGCGCGTCATAGCGCTGTACCACGGCTCGTCTTCGTCTCACGAATCGCGGAGCTCGAGCGATGGCAAAACCGATTCGCGACAGCAGGCTATGACGTCGAGACCGTCCATGCTGCAGACTCGGAACGAGTCGAGAAGGTCCAGCGTTTTCGACAGTCGACAGGAATCTTACTGACGACAACGATTCTTGAGCGGGGTGTGACGATCGAAAACGTTCAAGTCGCGATTCTGGATGCGGATCAAGGTTTCAGCACGGCAGCCCTGATTCAAATCAGCGGACGAGTCGGACGATCGGCGGCATACCCGGATGGTGACATTTTATTTTGCGCCAATGACCGGAGTGATGCGATGTACGAAGCGATCCATCACATCAAGAAAGCGAACGCTGTACGACCATGAATCGATGTCTATTCTGTCAAGAGGTCTATTTACCTAGTTGGGAACTCGGAAATCTCTGGACTAGGCAAGCGACCTGTCCGACCTGTAAAATAAAGTTTGTAAAAAGAGGGGAATGCGTCGATTGTGGAAAGCCGGGTCCAGTGTGCTGTTCAGACTGCACAGAATGGCGAAGGCAAGGGCTGACGCTCCAAACAGTACCTCTTTATCTATACAATGATGCAGCGAAGGAGTTCATGCATCGCTTCAAGTTTCTCGGTGATACTGCGTTGCTTGAGATGTTTACCGATGACTTGAAGAAGGTAAAAATCAAGCAAGCAGTTCTTGTGCCGATTCCGTTAAGCGCGGAACGTCTCTCAGATCGCCGTTTCAATCAAGCGGAGCTGATCGCACGTCGGATGCGTGGAAAGATTGCTCCATGTTTAAGTCGTCTAGATGGTCCAGAACAAAGTAAGGTAGGACGACAAGCGCGACTTGCGCGTAGCAATCCGTTTTGCATAACGAGTGACGTCAAGGGGAAGAACATCGTACTTGTCGATGATGTCTATACGACAGGTGCGACGCTTCGCCAAGCGATGTTTCGACTCAAGGAAGCGGGAGCGAAAGAAATTTCTGCTGTAACTTTATTTCGAAGTGTTTAAGAAAGTAACATTCCTGCCGATACTCTATGTGAGGTGAAGGAAATGGATGTCATCAATTGTAAATCTTGCGGGAAGTTAGTCGTGCGTCAATCTTCAGAACTGTGTATTGATTGCATACGAAAGGATCATACGGATTTTGAGAAGGTACGCGAATTTCTGCGAGAACGACGAAAAATCCGAACTTCACCTAAAGATGTCGAGATCGGAACGGGTGTTAGTCGAGATACCGTCTTCCGTTACATCAAGGAAGGGCGCTTATTGATCTCCGAGATTTCCCAGATGGAAATCATGTGTGAGAGTTGCGGGAAGCCCTCCCGTGAAGGCACGATTTGTGCCACATGTCGTGATCGTTTACGACGTGACCTCGCCCAGGCGATGCTTGACTCTTCTGACTCTTCGAAACCAAGGACGTATCGGACTTGAACTAAGAATCTTGTAGTCTAGAAAGCAGGTGTTCACATGCGAATTGATTCTACGAAATGGGTGAACATGCCCAAAACGTACGAAAGAACTCAATCAGTAGAAGGAACAAAAAACCAACGTACGAATCGTCCAGACGAAGTCAGTATCTCTACAGAAGCGCGTGCGCGTTTCAACGAGACACAGTCGTCACGGACTGAAAAGATTGAATCCCTCAAACAGGCGATCCAGGATGGAACCTATAAACCGGATGCGAAAAAAATCGCGGAACGTTTCTTGAACCTGTAAGTTGGACATCGTAGACAATGGAGGCGACTCGGGGCACGGATGCGCGGGTCGTTTTTTATATGAATGGAACCTTTTCAATTCGGAAGGAGAAACCGAATGCAACTCATCAATCAGCTCGACGAGGCGCATGCTCATTTACTTGCGCTCGCAGAAGAAAAGAAGCAAGTCTTGATTGCAAATGACATGCGTCGTTTGTCTGAAATCGTCAAAGAAGAACCCGTACATATCAAACGAATCGAAGGATTAGAACAAGAACGGCTCGCACTGATGGGGAGTGTGACGATGACGGAATGGATCGCGACACATCCGGAAGATGTCGACTCACTCCGAACGTTGTTGCAGACGATCGGTCAATTGCGACAGCTCAACACACTAAACGCGGAGTTGCTGGAGCAATCCCTGTATTATTTGGATTGGCATCTCCAACTCTTGATTCCAGAAGCGGACGACTTCACATACGGACAGTCCGCACTGAACCAGACACACTTCAATCGAAACGCGTAAGGAGGAATACGGATGGGATCGACTTTCATGGGGCTTGAGACAGGACGTCGGGCATTAACGACGAACCAGTGGGCTCTGCAATCGACTGGAAATAATATTGCGAACGCCGGAACGGAAGGATTCTCTCGCCAGCGTCTCGTCATGGGAACGACGGAACAACTTTCGATTTCACTTGGATCTGGACGAAATGGACAAGTCGGAACTGGGGTCCGCGGAGAAATGCTCGAGCGAATTCGCGATGTCATGCTCGATAAGCAGTACCGGGATGAAGTGACGAAGGTCTCTTATTACGGTACGAAACAAGCGGCATTCGGGCGGATGGAAGATATCATCAATGAACCGTCTGACACCGGTCTTGCAAAAGCATTCGATGGATTCTGGGAATCACTCCAGACCTTGTCGACGAATCCGCAAGATTCAGGTGCACGCAGTGTCGTCCGACAAAAGGCGGAGACTCTCACGCAGACCTTCAATTACATGGCAAAAGCGATCAATCAAGTCAAAACAGACTTAAAAAGTGAAATCGAGGTCTCGACGAAAAAAGTCAACGACCTCTTACAAAAAATCCATAACATCAATACGGAAATCCACGTTGTCGAACCACTTGGTGCTTTACCAAACGCACTCTACGATGAACGAGATCGTTACTTTGATGAGCTTGCTCAATATGTCGATTTCGAAAAAGTGACAGTAGATGCTCAGGCGATCGAAACAGGACAGATGGGGAATGCGTTGCGCAATGCGGAAGGGCGCATCGACGTCAACATCAAGTTTCCGAACGGGGACAAGCTACTTGCTGTCGACTCCGACTTACCGAAAGCGGGCACACTGACGTTCACGACGAACGACCAAGGACTGTACACCGGCTTCAAATCGGAGACGCAAACCTATACGTTTGATCAGCTCGGCGGCTTCTCAACAGGACGTTTATCAGGACTAATTGAGATGTACGGGCAAGAGCGAGACGGAAAAGCCGTCGGGGAATACGTCAAGATGGAAAGTCAACTCAATGAGATGGCAAAGACATTCGCGGATGCCTTTAACGCTGCGCATGCGACGAACTTGAAGAAAGATGGTACAGCGGGATCAAACGCCTTCTTCGCATCAACAAGCGGTGACATCACGGCAGCAACGATCTCCGTCGGTTCGGACATCAAGGCTAGTCTTGATAACATCGCGACGTCGACGGACGGTAACATCGGGGATAGTCAAGGGGCATTGAAACTGGCGAAGATGAAGACAGCGAGCATCGAATTCACGGAGTCGAAAACGACGACGACGATCGGCTCGTTCTATCAAAACGTCATCGGCGATATGGCGGTCTCGACCGATCAGGTCGGACGCCTTGGTAAGAGTGCTGCTGTCTTGATGGAAAGTGCGGATCAGCGCCGCATGTCGATGTCTGCCGTCTCGATCGATGAAGAGATGACGATGATGATTCAGTATCAACACGCTTATAATGCAGCAGCACGAAATATTACGACCGTCGATGAGATGCTTGATAAAATCATCAACGGTATGGGACTCGTAGGACGGTGATGAATAGATGAGAGTAACACAAACGATGTTGACGAAAACGAATATCGGGCACTTATCCTCAAGCTATCAGCGCTTGAGCACGCTTCAGGAACAATTGATCAGTGGGAAGAAGATTCAACGTCCGTCTGAGGATCCAGTCGTTGCGATGCAAGGCGTGCGTTACCGGACGGAAGTACGAGAAGTCGAACAGTTCAAGAAAAATGCCAGCGAAGCAACGGGCTGGATGGACTTGACGGATTCTGCCCTTAACGAAGTCACATCAGCAATGAGTCGGATTCGTGAGTTGACGACACAAGCGGCGACGGATACGTATGATGTAACACAACGTAAAGCGATCCAAAGCGAAGTCGGTCAATTGATTGAACACATCGGAACGCTCGCGAATACGAAATACAATGAAAAAGGCATCTTCAACGGAACGAAGACGGATACGGCATTCGTCTCGATGGACGGATTGCGTGATTACTTAGCGAGTACAACTGGTCCTGTTGACGGTGTCTTCACGGATGGGGATCCGACAGGTAAGGAGACGGAATCCATCAATTATGAAGTTTCTTCTGGTATCGAAGTCCAAGTTAACATTTCACCACTCAGCGTCTTTGGACCGGAAACGTTCCAAACGTTGAAAAAAGTCTATGATGCACTCGGTACGAACGCTGATAACAACGGGGCTACCTTATCCGGGATGTTGAAAGATATCGATGAGATGGTCAATGGAACGGTCGAGACACGTGCAGATCTCGGAGCACGGGTCAACCGGATGGATTTGAACACATCACGGCTCGAGGACCAAGAAATCATCGCGAAGACGGTCATGTCGGATAACGAAGACATCGAGGCAGAAAAAGTCATCATGGAGCTGAAGTCATACGAGACGTTACACCGCGCAGCACTCAGCGCCGGGGCACGAATCATTCAGCCGACATTACTCGATTTCCTACGATAAGGGGTGAAGGCAGATGAATCTTCCGCATCTTGAAATACGTCAGACGGCGGCACGAATCGGGATGAACATCACGCGTCCGCAAATCGAGCAGAAGCAGACACCTGCCTCCCTGTCGATCGAACAACCACGTGGGGAACTATCGATTGAAACCGTCGCGGCACGCCTTGAGATCGATTCGACGCAAGCCTGGATCGAGATGGGGCGCGTTCCTGCGCTCGAATCCGTTCGGCAGTATGCTACTTATGGACGACAAAAAGGGCAGGAAGCTGTCGCGAAACGAGCCTCTGAAGGCGATCAACTGATGCGGATCGAGCAGGGCGGTGGAACTGTCGCGCGGATTGCGAAAGCCAATGATACACCACCTGCTGAAGTGGCGACTCTCGGATTCATTCCGCGGAGCCTCGATCGAGTCAAGACGACCTATACACCGGCTGAGGTACGATTAAGTTATACCGCGAATCGTCCGAAAATCGATGTCGAAACGCATCGACCGGAACTGACTGTGAAAGAAGGTCAGGTCGACATTTATCTACAAGAACAAAATCAACTGAATATGTGGCCGGTTGGTGGCATATTCGATGGGGAAGGATAACGACATGCAGATCGAAACGGATTTTTTTGGAACCATTACGATTGACGAGACGGAAATCATCACCTTCGCGTCCGAATTACCAGGTTTTCCGGAAGCAAAACGCTTCATCTTGCTCCCGTTCGGAGAAGGCGTTCCGTTCTGGTCGTTTCAATCGATTGATCAGCCGGAGTGTGCCTTCGTCGTGACGAACCCGTTCTGGATTGATCCAGAATACGTCTTCGAGTTGCCGGAAGCAGCAAAAGAGCAACTCGGAATCGAGGATACGGCGCAAGTCGCCGTCTATACGACGGTCACATTACGCGATCCATTCACGACGTCGACGACGAACTTACGAGCACCTTTCGTCATGGAAACGAAACAACGACTCGCAAAACAAATCATCCTAGACGATACATACACGAATCGTCATCTGATTGGTAGTCTGACGGAAGTAGGTGGTCGCTGATGCTCGTACTGAAACGAAAGACGGGAGAAGCGATTCAAATCGGTGACGACATCGAACTGACGATTCTTGCGATCGAAGGTGACCAAATCAAGATTGGTATCAAGGCACCACGGCAAGTCGACATCCATCGTAAGGAAGTCTACTTGTCGATTCAAGAAGAGAACACGGAAGCGTCTCGTAGTACTGGATTGATCGGACAACTCTTGAAACAACAGGAAAAATGATTCCATTTGAATGTCATCGGAACGTATCTTTTTGATGAACGATGCGCTTCAAACGAGGACGAAAAGACTCCCTTTGCCCGAATGTGCTGCAAAGGGAGTCTTTCTTATCATGAAACAAATGCTGAAACGCGTTGAATCGTGTATAGTAATGAAGAGAAAAGAAACCTTTTGAGCCAAAGAGGGAGTTGTCAGGAATGAATGAGACGAAGCAGCTGAAAAAAGACGCGAACCGTGTATTAAAAGCGACGAGTCGCACCTTCTATATCCCGATTAGTCGACTATCGCAAGACTTACAGGAAGCGGTCGGTGCTGCTTATCTATGCATGCGTGCCATCGATGAGATTGAAGACCATGAGGACTTGGCGACGGACGTCAAGACGATGTTACTTCGCGAGACGGCGTTATTGATGCGGGGCACGTTCTCCGCTACGACCTATCTCGAGTTGATTGCGCCCTACACAGCGCATCTACCGGAAGTAACACTCCGTCTACCGGAGTGGATCGCCTATTGTCCGGCCGCGATTCGTCCGAAGGTCCTCGATTCGACGGCGGAGATGGCAGAAGGGATGGCGGTCTGGGCAGAGCGTGACTGGACGGTCGAGACGGAAGCGGATCTTGACGAGTATACGTATTATGTCGCGGGACTCGTCGGTGTCATGTTATCCGACATTTGGTACTGGAAGGCTGGTATCGTTACCGATAAACAGCAAGCGATTGGATTTGGTCGTGGTTTACAAGCCGTCAACATCCTGCGTAACCAACAGGAGGATGCGGAGCGTGGTGTCGGTTACTTCCCACCTGGTTGGACGACGGATACGATGTTTGCTTATGCGCGTGAGAATCTCGCAGAAGCCGATGCCTACCTTGCGTCCATTCCGAAGGAGACGACGATTTATGAATTCTGTCACATTCCACTTGCACTCGCACATGGAACGCTGGATGCCCTTGCAAAAGGGAAAGAAAAACTCAGTCGTCCGGAAGTCTTGAAGATCGTCGGCGCTGCCGTACTAAAACGATAAGCACAAACAACAGCCGCTCGTTTCCGTCAAGGAAGCGGGCGGCTGTTCGTTTAACGTAATAAGTAGAGGGTGAGTCCGATCAGGGCAGAGCCGGTCCAAATCAAGGCGATCGTTCGTCCGTACGGTAAACGATAGCCGGCACGGCGGGAGACGAGCAGTCCGATCGTCATGACTGTCAGTGCGACGAAAAAGGTCAGGAACAACGATAACTGTTGCATGTCAATCTCCTTTCATCAATGCAGATCTGACAAGTACGTCATGACTTTCTCTTCATACGCTTTTCGGTCGTGCGCATACGACTGGACGTGTCCACCGTTTTCCGTCACGTAGAGCTCGGAGCGCGGCGCCGCCTTTTGAATCTTCATGCTTTCCGTGACTGGAATCGCATCGTCGTCCTTCCCGTGGATCAACAGGATTGGATACTCAATCCGTCGAACCGCTTCAATCGGTTTCACCCGTTCTGGATTGAGACCCGTCAGAGGTGGCGTGATCTCCAGAATGATCGGGGTGAACGGGAAGTTCGGTAATCCGCTCCAGACAGGCAGGTTCGTTGCGAGATAGTTCTCGAGATCGCTAAACGGGCTGTCGGCGATGACACCGACGACGTCCGCCTTTGGAGCGGTCACGAGTGATGTTGCAGCACCCATCGAGATCCCGTAGAGGACGACTGGTTTTGAAGACCGTGACTTCGCGTAGCGAACGGCCGTCAGCAAATCATCTTGTTCCTTTGCACCGACCGTGACGCGTTTTCCGTCCGATTCACCGGATCCCCGGAAATCAAACGTCAGGACATTATAGCCGGCGTCGTGGAACTTCTTGAATAACGGGAAGACTGGAACATCTTCTTGCTCCCGGTTCTTGCCGTAACCATGGGCGAAGACGACCGTCAGTTTTGCGTCCTCGCTAGGCATCCACCAGCCAGACAAACGTGTCCGGTCTTTATAGGAGCGGAAGGTGACGTCCTCATAGTCGAGTCCTTCCGCTTTTTTCGGTGTCGTCGTCAATGCTTCGCGCTCCGGTTGCGTCAACGATGAGCCGACATAAGCGGAAATCCCGATGACGACGATGACGGCAAGCGTCACGATGACAATCACCCCGCCGATGATTTTCTTACGATGTTTTTTCCACACCCGTGTTCCTTCCTTTCGTTCGGTTAATGGATATCTTTTTTCTTGAAGCGACCGCCGTGGACATCATGGATGTTGCCGATCGCAATGAAGGCTTGCTCATCGAAGTCGCGGACGATGTCTTTGAGTTTCGATTCCTCGAGGCGACTGATGACGCAAAAGATGACTTTTTTGCCGTCGCCGGTGAAGGCACCTTCTCCGTTTAAGTACGTCATGCTTCGACCAAGTCGGTCCATGATTGCAAGACCAATCTCTTCATAATTCTCCGAAATGATCCAGACACTCTTCGACTGATCGAGTCCATCGATGACGACATCAATCGTCTTGAAGGCAACGAAATAGGTGATCAACGAGTACATCGCCCGGTCCCAACCGAAGACGAATCCAGCGGCGCCGAGGATGAAGACGTTGAAGAACATCACGATCTCACCGACTGAAAACGGTGTCGAGCGGCTGAAGGAGACAGCGAGAATCTCGGTTCCGTCGAGTGAACCGCTCGAACGGATGACGATTCCAACGCCGATTCCAAGAATCAAGCCACCGAAGACGGTCGCGAGCAAATCCACGCTCGTCAGCGGACCGATGTGTTCGAGGAGTTTCGTTGCGATCGCCATGACGAAGATTGCGTATAACGTCGATAGGGCGAACGTCTTTCCGATTTGTTTGTAGCCAAAAAAGATGAATGGAATGTTCAAGAAGAACAGCCATAAGGCGAGCGTCGTATCGGTCACTTTTGAGCCGATGATCGAGATTCCGACAATCCCGCCATCGATGATGTTATTTGGAACAAGGAATCCTTTCAGTCCAAGCGCGAAGATGATGGCACCGATCGTCAGCATCAGGAATCGTCGAAAAAGCTGACCTTTCGTAGAACGGCGATGATGTTTCGTAGGTAGTGGTGACTGCATGCCATTCCTCCCTTCTGAAGTAAAACGCTTTACGATTACTATAACAAAAAAGCACGAAGACGTGTGTGAACGTCTTCGTGGAGAGGTCAAGGGCGATAGCGTAACGACTGGAAGAAGCGCATGATCTGTTCCGCTTCTGTCGGATTCGTGTATTCGCCGATATATTGTTCATCTTCCTGTCCGTTGATCGTCACTGTACAAGTGACGAGTTGTAATCCTTCACTCAATCGAATCTCAAACGTCGCATCTGACAACGGCAACGACGTCTTCGTCGAAAAGTAGATCGCACGCGTGCTCGTCCGATGGGCTTCGATATCGGAGAAGGGTAGTTCAAACGACTGGGTGTGATGTGTCAACATGCGAACTTTTCCTGAGACAGAGAAGCGAGGAACCGTATCGCTCGATAAGGAACAGGCTTCGATCGGATACAAGATCTCGCGCAGGAGAAACGATTCCATGACGTCCGCTGACACTGGGTGACTAAACAGGTAACCTTGGATACTCGGACAATTGAGCGTCCGGAACGTATCGAGCTGACGGAGCGTCTCGATGCCTTCTGCGACGACCGTTAGATTGAACTCACCTGCCATGTAGAGAATGCTTTTGACAATCGCTTGGGCTTTGGCGTCATCCGTAATGTGGGTCGCGAACTGTCGATCAATCTTGATGACGTTGATCGGATACCGTTGCAGGTAGACCATCGAGGAGTAGCCTTTTCCGAAGTCGTCAAGTGCGATTCGAACGCCGATCCGACTGACGTATTCGAGCGTCCGACTCGTCATCGGGTCATCCATGATCAAGGCGGCTTCCGTGATTTCGAGTTCGAGTAATTCAGGTGCGAGCTGATACGTCGACAGCATCCGCTCGATATGATGTTCAAAACCAGGAATCAAGAATCGTTTTGGTGAGACGTTGACGGAAATCGGAACGAGCTCTGCCCCTGTCGTCTTCCAGTGCTGCATCGAACGACACGCTGTCTCGACGACCCAGTCGCCGATTGCGACATGTAAGGCACTCTCTTCGGCAAGCGGAATGAAGTCGTTCGGTGGAATCCGTCCCCATTCCGGGTGTTGCCAGCGAATTAACGCCTCGAGACCGACGATTTTTCCGGTCCAGCTATCGACCTTCGGCTGATATTCAAGGAACAGCTGATTACGTTCAATCGCATAATGCAAGTCCTGCTCAAGGCGATAACGACGATAGTAATCGATATCAAGATTCGATGCGTAGTGGTGCATCGTGCTGTGGTTTTCACGACGTGAGCGACGTAAGGCGGTATAGGAATGCTTCAATAATTCGACGGCGTCCGTACTGTCTTCCGGATACCGGCTGACCCCGACCGAGATCCGCGCAAACAAGGCATACGGTTCAATTGAGATCGGTGTTTCCGATAAGTCGAGCAATGACTGCGCACATGTCGTCACGTTTTGTTTATAGCTCGTCGGTACGAGCAAGGCGTACTCATCGCCGCCAAGGTGCCCGAGAAACGTCTCGTCCGGTTTCGTTTGTTGTAATAAAGCTGCCGTTCCTTGTAACCATTGGTCACCGGAACCGTGTCCAAAGGCGTTGTTGATCTCAGCGATTCGGTTGAAGGAGACGGTGAGAACGAAGAACGATTGATTCTTTTCTTGCCACGCGTCGATTGTCTCGATGAGCGCTTGCCGGTTTGGCAGGCGCGTCACGGCGTCACGCAAAGCGAGCTGTCGTAATTGTTCCTCGTACACTTTTTGAAGCGTGATGTCATGCATGATGCTATTCGTATAGGCAATCGTGCCGTCCAGTTGGAAGACCGGGATCTGTTGGTCCTCAATCCATTTGATACGACCATCTGGAAAGTGAAGACGGTACTGAATCGTTCCCGCCTGACCGTCGACTAACCGTCCGATGAACTGTTTCATCGCCGCATGATCGCGAACGTCTAATCGTTCGAATAACCATTCGTGACTAAGGATTAAGTCCTGCGGTAACTCTTCGAAGATGTGCAGGAACCCTTGTGAGTGAAAGAGAATTCGCCCCGAAATTAAGTCAATTTGCGAGATCGCGGCATTGACGGCTTCGTAGATTTCACGCGCCTGCGCCCGTTCCGTGACGAGTTGACGTCGTGCCTCGTCGACTTCCGATAAATCATACAGGACGACCGACAGATGATTCGGATGGTGCGGACGGTGAAAGGCTTTCAAGCGTAACAGCTGATAGGTATCGTCAGCCGTCAGCAGGGAGACTTCCATTTCAAAGCGTTCCTTTTCACCCGCAATCAAACGTTCCATCTCGAACTGAAGCGGATCGAAGTCACGTGGATGAATCCGACTGAACAGTTGTGCTTGATCGAGTGTCGTCGCATCGACTTCTGAAAGGCCTAAAAAATGCAGTAAGGCAGGGGAGAATTCGATCGTCTGCTTTTGAACATCAAAATGGAAGACGATGAGTTCCGGAATCTGTTCCGTCAGTTCGAGTTGAGAGCGAATCGACGTGACATCTTCTTCGAGTTGTGTCTCACGTGTGATATCACGCGCGACACCATAGACACCGATGACTTGTCCATCTTGTTCGACTGGCATGTTCGTGATCTTCAATGTGACCCGGTGTTGATCAGCGTGGAGTCCTTGTGCCGTATAATGAACGGTCTCGCCACTTAAGGCACGTGTGAAAAAGGCAGTCACCGCTTCGATTTGATCTGGCGGATTGAACACTGCGAAATGCTCATAGAGCGTCTCAGCGGAATAACCGAGCATGTCTGGTAACTGTTCATTGAAATAGATGATCGTTCCAGAGGCATCGAATAAAAAGATTGCATCTGTCTGTTGCTGAAAGAAGGCTTCCGCCGTTTCCGGACGGGACACTTCAAGTCCACCGATATAGAGTGGGGCTGTGTCGGATTGACGAATCCGATTCATCGCTTCATGAAAAGCCATCCACGTCACCTCCTTACAATACTAGCGTTCTCTTTACTAGTATCGGGTGTAGGAAATGGAAATTGCAACCTTCGTTCAAGAAATAGACTTATTTTTCAAAAAAGTGAACCAGTATATGAAAATCACGACTAAAAGACATCTGTCCTAAATCGAACACAAAAAAGCCGAAGCTCTCATGCAGGAGCTTCGGTCGAAATTTTAAATCGCTAAATCGATGGACGTGTCACTGGCATTTGGATCGACATCCGTTCCTTGATCCGGTGCTCCTGAAATGTCACCGTCCGGACCATGTCCGTGTCCGCGACCATGACCATCGCGCTCTGGTCCTTTCTTGAGATCAGCGTAGCTTGAGGCTTCATCCGCGCGAGACTGGATGTGTTCTTTGATCTGTTTCGCTTGTTTGTCTGTCAGCTTGCCATCTTTGACTTGTTGATCAATCGCAGCGTTTTGCGCTGTTAGGACAGCTTTCTCGAAATCCGCGTAAGCAATCTTGTTCGCTTCCGCAAATTCAGGCAATGATTGATCCGCTGCTTTGAATTTCGCTTCATCGAGTCCAAGTGCTTTTAGAATCGCTGATGTCGCGTCACCGAAGACACCACCTGGTCCATGGTCACCGCGCTTATCGTGTTCGCGATCCGGAAGATCATCATAGCTCTTCGCGTCCTTGTATTCCTCTGTCAGACGAGACTTGATTTCTGTTGCTTGTTTTTTCGTCATCTTCCCGTCTTTGACGAGTTGATTGAGTTCACTCGTCTGAGCTGCAAGCAACGCTTTTTTGTAGTCAGCGAACTTAATCGATTGTGCCTTCGCATAAGCAGCGAGCGATTGATTCGCTGCATCGAATTTCGACTGACTCAGTCCGAGTGCTTTCAGGACGTCAGCAATCAACGATTCGTTGAAGAAACCAGGTCCACCGTGGCGACCGATCGGCATCTTGTCTTTGAGTTCATCGTAGCTCTTGACGCCACTGAAGCGTTCCGTTTGACGCTTCAACATGTCGTCTGCTTGCGTTTGCGTTAAGTCGCCTGATTTGACGAGACTTGCGAGTTGTTCTTTCGCTGCTGCGAGTTCTGCCTTCTTGTAATCAGCGAACGAGATGCCTTTTGCTTTTGCGAGATCAGCGATCGATTGTCCTTTCTCACGGGCAGCATCTGCCTCGGCTTGTGTCAGGTTCAATTTTTTCAAGAGTAACGTCATGTCGTGCTTTTTCATACCTTCGAAGTGGTGCCCGTGTTTCGCTTGTTTTGTTGTGCTCGAGTCGTCGTTCGTCGCAGCGTATGCTGATGCGCCTCCGACGGTTAATGCGCTAATTGTCAATGCAGTGATCCATTGTTTTTTGAATGTCATGGGATGATCACTCCTTTCACCTTTTATGGTAGAGGGTGACGAAAGAGAAGTTGTGAGGAAGTTGCAAAGAAACTGCGAAGAAAGGCAAATGTAGGCAAAAAGGCGCTACACTAAGAGTGGAGGGATGACCATGAACGTACTATTGATTGAAGATGAACAAAAATTAGCGCAGGTGACGGCACGCTTCCTCCGGCATCATGCGTATGAGGTGACGATTGCCGGTTCATTAGCGGAGGCGAAGCAGTGCCTGACGAGGGCGTTTGATGCCGTTTTGATCGACGTCCGCTTACCGGATGGTGACGGTTGGTCACTCGTGCCAAGTATCAAATCACAAGTCCAGCCACCGGTCGTCTTCATGATGACGTCGCGTGGGGAAGCCGATGACCGTGTCTTCGGACTCGAACTCGGTGCCGATGACTATCTCGTCAAACCAGTCGTCCTGAAGGAGTTGACGATCCGGCTTGAACGGGCACTAAAAGTCCGTCCGGTCGCACGCCATGCGTTCGGTGACTTGACGATCGATGAGAAGGGACGCCAAGTCAAGTTGGGAGAACAGGCAGTCAGTCTCGCAAAGATGGAATTCGAACTGTTGCTCTACTTCATCGAACATCTCGATGAGGCACTGAGCCGGGATCAGATTCTTGACGACGTTTGGGGTTACGCATTCGGTGGCGATACCCGGACGGTTGACACGCACGTCAAACAATTGCGGGATAAGCTACCCGTCATTAAACAACAATTGAAGACGGTGCACCGGGTCGGCTATCGATTGGAGGCGATTGAATGAAACGACGTCCCTTGATGCGTAAGTTCTTATACGCTGTCGTCGGTCCGCTGTTCGTGATGGGCGTCCTCAGTTTCGTCTTGACGGCGTTCCTCGTCAATCGGTTCGCGGAAGGCGAACGGTACGATCAACTCGCGCGGGAAGCGAACATCATCAAACAAGCGCTTGAAGCTGACACGCCGATTCCACGTGACATTCAAGGTTTTTTGACGACGGATGGATTAACGCAACGGATCGGTGCGCGTGGACCAGCGGGACGGTTACCACTTTTAGATGGGCTGAAGAAAAAAGACGTCATCGAAGTGCAAGACGAACGGTTGCTGACATATCAGCTGACCGTTGATGGAACGCGCATCACGACGGTCCGACAAGCACCACTGGCGAGTAGTGCGCTGAGTGGTGTTTATCTCGCGATCGGACTTGCGTTACTCGTGACGCTGTTACTCGCATCATTACTTGCTTACTATATGGGACGACACTTGACACGACCGATCGTCACGCTTCGTTCCGTTGCCCAAAAGATTGGTGCTGGCGAAACGGACGTCGTCCTGCCAGCCCGACCGAAGGATGAAGTCGGGGAGTTGATTGACGCCGTCGATGAGATGCAGACACAACTCAAACAAAAGGATCATCTGCAAAAGACGTTCATCGCCGGTATCACCCATGACTTGCGGACGCCGCTCGCAATCATTCGAAACGAGACCGAGGCGCTCGCGGCAGGTGTCATTCCCGTCGCCGAACTGCCCGACGTGACGACGAGCATCATCGAGGAGACGGATCGACTCGGTCATCTGATTGACGAGACGTTACTTTATTCGAAGCTTGCCGGTGGACGGATGCCGCTTGAAAAGACGGATGTGGCACTCGATGAACTCGTGCTTGGGACAGTTGAACGTCTGCGTGGAACGTTCATACAGGCAGGACTGACGCTGGCGATGGAGCTGCAACCGGTGAGGCAATCCCTTGATCCACGGATGTTCGAACGTGTCCTGATCAATTTCTTGATGAACGCCCGCTTTGCTTCACCTGTCGGTGGAACGGTCACCGTTCGTTTAACGCATGACGAATTGACGGTCGAGGATGAAGGAATGGGTGTCCGAACAGAAGACCGGGCGACGATCTGGGACGTCTACGTCAAACAAGAAGGCAGTGCCGGGCATGGACTCGGTCTTGCGATCAGTCGGATGATTCTCGATAGTCATCAATTCGACTATGGTGTTCGCGACCGAAGTGGTGGGGGAGCGGTGTTCTACGTTCGATTTTGATGGGATAGAATGGTAGGGGATTCTGACGAACGATTCCGTCATCCTTGCTTTCCACAGGCGGGAGTAAGCCGCGGCATCTTGCACTCCGTACCATCTGCCGGGTCTTACTAGTCCCTGACGAAAGTGCTATTGGCACTTTCTTTTCCTGTAGGAGTCGCGGATGAGCTACTTCGTTCTGAAATAGGGACACGAAAAAGGAGAACAGTTTCCGTATCACACAGAAACTGTTCTCCTATTAATGTTGGTAGAAGTTAAAGATCATTCGCCTTCGTTCGCATGAACGAGACTTGGTTTGACGAGAGTATAGAACTCATCGCTCATCCCGACACGGCTGCCCATCTGGCAAGCGAGTTCGAGTGTTTCCTTATAGAAGTTCGCGACGAGATCGTGATTCTTGATGTGCTCATCTTGCATCGCCTTTTTAACCCCGAGGACGACCTTGTCGATTTGCTCATCAGCATCATTACGGACCGGCACGACGTTTTCTGGAAGATCGACTTCCTTATCGTGTCCGTTGAAGCGGAACGAGGCACCAAATCCAAGGTGCTCGAGGAAGAAGTGCGGTAATAGTTTACTTGCGAAGAACTGATGCCATTCCGTCTCTTTCATCGCTTCCATGTCACGCTTGAATGACGTCGTTGCGAGTGCGTAACGATCGTGTGTATCCTTCATGAACTTCTCGAGGATCGGAACCTGCATTGCAAACGCATTCTTGAGCAAGTTATCGAGCTGTTCTTGCGTTAATTGTTCTTGTTCAGTCATCGCTTTAACCCCATTTCGTTTCGTTATCCCTATCGTAAGAAATTTAGACAATTCCGTCAAATCTTTTTCGAGAATAGAGTTTACCTATTTCACAAAAGGGAATCCATTACTATCAATCATTTTAGGGGGAGTCAGCATGAAACGAATCGCAATGACAGGAGTCTTACTCGGAGCATGTCTGACTCCGGTGACGGGTTTTGCTGCAAGCAACGTGACGTATAGTAAAGGGGTCGTCGAAAATAAGACGTTCGGCTATACCGTCAAGACGACGGACGTGTTAAAAAAGGCGATCCAACAAGATAAAGTCGAGCTCGTTAAGAACAAGACGGTTAAATCGAAATACGGTGTCGTCACGCGGAGCGGCACGTTCGCGTTGTACTATAAAGTTAAGGGAGCGGATCAGCTGCTCGTTAACTTGAACTACGAGCCGAAGAAGCTCTCGAAAAAACAGTTCGACCGTGAAATCGGATATGGTACATATCTCGGGACGAAAGGTAGTAAAACGTATTACTACGTCTTACCGACGGAAGCCGTCAAAGGTGCTGTCGGCAAAAAAGCGATCGAGAACTTGATCGTCAAGGACGTCCCGCAGATGATGAAGACATTCAAACTGCAATGAGCACTAGCTTTTGCTAGTGCTTCTTTTGTTCGTTCGGTATAGTTGAAAATGAGGTGAATGAATATGGAATGGAACGTCACAGACGTCAAACAAACAACAGATGTATTACAACTCGAAAAATGTGTCAACGATCACGATGGCATTGAATTAAAAGTCGCAGCCGATTGGGTCGGCGAGAACGATTTCGCCATCTATGATGGCGAACAATTGATTGGATATTTACAAGCATTCGCGTACTTACCGACGGAGTGGGAATTGAATGTCTTCGTTGATCCGGATTACCGGAAACAAGGCATTTTCACGACACTCGTTGAAGCAGCACGGGCGCGGGCGACGGAAGCAGGCGTTGAAGCATTCACGTTCGTTATTGACGGTGCAAGTGAGTCAGGTCAAGCTGTCCTCGAAGGATTAGGTGCTGAGTACCGGATGACCGAGTACAACATGATCTTGAAAAAGGCGCAGTTGTTCTTGAAAGCCGATCCGGATTTCGAATTACGCGAAGCGACAGCAGACGACCGTCCGTTCATCGTTGAGACGCTCGGCAAATCGTTCGGGAACACGGACGAAGAAGCAGAGTCGATCTATCAAGCGATCGAATCCGATGACCGGATTACGTTCATCGGTGTCGCAAGCGGCAAACCGGTCGGCGTCATCCGTGCTTATCTCGCTTCCGATACACAAGCGAGCATCCATGCGTTTGCGGTTCGTCCGGAAGCGCAAGGTAATGGTTACGGGAAAAAGATGCTGAAATTGATGGTTCAAGCGTTGTTCCGGACAGGTCGGACACAACTCGAACTTGACGTCGAGACGGATAACGACCGGGCACTCGATCTTTACAAAGAGGCAGGGTTCGTCGTGCATCGTGGCTATCAGTTCCACGTGTTGGCGGTTTAATTGAAATGAGCATCACGACTTTTCCACTCGCTTTCCTCAGGCGAGACACAAGCCGCGACTCTGTCGTCTTCGACGCAGAACCGGGTCTTGTTCGTCTCTGACAGCGCGAACGCGCTTTTTCCTGTAGGAGTCGAGTGGACGTGTGATGCATCATCGAAGAACGGTCTGCGGATCGTTCTTTTTTAGTTGTTATTACAGAAACTAAACAAAAACGTTGGAACCTTTTCTGCAATCCGTCGTATACTAGACATATGGAAAAAAAGAGGAGGCGACGTCATGGAGAGTCGACAGAATTCATTGCGGACGTTGAAGTGGGTATCAGGTGGAATGGAAGCGGTGCTCGGGATTCCGCTCTTAGGTGGTTCGATCGTCATTTTCTCAGGTTATAATGCCCTGTGGTTGATGCTCGCGTTTCACATCGTCGTCGTCGTATTGACGGCACGTGCCGGGAATGTCTCAAAAGGGAACATCGTCGGGATTGTCGCATCAACGGTCGGTGTCATTCCCGTCGTCGGGATGTTCTTGCACATGGCAGCAGCGATCACGATTTTGGTCGATGCAGCACTCAGTAACCGCATCGTTACACGAACACATGTCAAACACGTCGAACCGATTCAACCACGACCGGTCCGTCGGGAACAAGAAAAACAAGAAGACCACCCGTTCTGAGTTTTTTTCGTTGACAGCGAAAAACAAGCCGTGTAAAGTAAACAACAAGTTAAGCCATATCAATTACATCGACGACGCGGAGTAAGTAACGTCAACACTGCCGACCAAGCGAGTCAGGAATGGTGAGAGCCTGACACGGTAAGCTGAACGAGAATGGACCGCTGAGAGCCTGTTGAACCTTCGAGTAGACAGGACGGTTGCCCCCGTTACCGGGCTAGCTGGTTGTTGGACCAGCGACAAGTGGAGACGATTTTTCGTCTTAATCAGAGGTGGCACCGCGCGGATACAGGCGTCCTCTATGCATTAGCTGTTAGCTATGCGTAGAGGGCGCCTTTTGTTGTATGTCAAATGCCGAATCATCCAACGCTCATCACATTTCTCAGGAGGCACTACACATGAAAAAGACATTGATCGCAGCGGCGAGCACGGCAGTTTTACTCGCAGGATGTGCAACGACAGAACCAGCAGAAGACAAACAAGCGGACAAAAAGGTCCTGCATACGATGGAGAGTTACGACCTCCTGTCGGTCGACCCGGCAGACGCTATCACGTCAAACATCTTCAACCAAATTTATGAAGGACTCTATCGCTTCGACGCGAACAACGAACTTGTTCCAGCGGCAGCGAAATCACATAGTGTGTCTGAAGACGGAAAAGTCTATACGTTCAAGCTTGACCCGAATGCCAAATGGTCGGACGGAAAGCCCGTCACAGCAGAGAACTTCCGTTATGCATTTGAGCGCGTCATCAAAACGAACTCACCGTTCGCTTATTTGCTCGAGCCAGTCGAAAAAACGACAGCAATCGACGACGAGACGCTCCGAATCGAACTGAAACGTCCGACACCATACTTCCTTAGCATGACGACGTTCGGCACCTATATGCCGGTCCGGGAAGATATCGTCAAAGCAGAAGGCGACCAGTTCGGAACAAATCCAAAGACGAACGTCTACAACGGACCATTCACGTTCAAGAAATATCAAGCCGAGCAAGGGTATACGCTTGCGAAGAATGCTGAGTACGCAGACCGGAAAAACGTCAAGATTGACGAAGTCGACGTCAAAATCATCAAGGATCCGATGCTTGCGATCAACTTGTTCGAGTCAGGCGATCTCGATGTCGCACCACTCAACTCAGAGAACGTCGTCACGTACAAAGGGAAAAAAGAGTACAACACGTTCAGCGATTCGCGGATGTTCTTCATCCGGATGAACGAAAAGACGGATGCTTTAAAGGATAAGAAAACACGTCAAGCAATCGACGCGGCATACGATAAAAAGGCACTGACAGAAACATTACTCGGAAATGGATCACTCCCAGCGGATTACATCGTGCCGCAAGAACTTGATCCGAAATACGATAATGCGCGTCAAATCAAATCATCATATGATGCAACAGCGGCAAAAAAAGTGCTTGCGAAGCAAAATCTTGAGTTGACGATGTTGATCGAAGATGACGACGTCTCGAAAAAAATCGGTGAGTATATCCAAGGGGCGTTGAAGAAACAGAACGTCGACGTCAAACTATTGTCACTCCCGAAGAAAGAACGTCTCGCCCGTGAAGGGCGCGGGGACTACGATCTGTCGCTCGCGAGCTGGGCGCCGGACTATCAGGATGCAACGACATACTTGAACTTGTTCACGACAGGTAACCCGTTCAACATGATGGATTACTCGAATAAACAATATGATCGTCTCTTGAAGCAGTCTGAAAGTGAACTCGATCAAGACAAACGTCTCGCGTTACTCAGTAAAGCGGAAAGTGTGTTGCTCGACGATCAAGCGATCTCGCCTGTCTACCAACGGAAGAATGCTTTCCTGCAAAATACGGAAGTGAAGAATCTCGCCCGTCATAATGTCGGAACGGATATCTCGTATAAGTATGTTGAGATTGAGCGGAAATAAGAAAAAGAGAGTGATGGAAGATTTGATCCATCACTCTTTTTGATGTGTTTTTGTCAGTTCACTGGGAATCGTTTTTGAAAATCGGGTCAACTGACTTAAAACGGTTACAAAAGAAACCGATAGAGAGGACGGTGAAAGAAGATACAGGAAAGGGAGTTTCGGTTATGCGTAAATTACGAAGCAACTTGAAGGTACGGTTATTCTTTTGGGTCTTGGCGATCTCAGTCATCACGAGCGGCATCTCAGCTCAGCTCGTGCTCTATCTCCACCGTGGACTTGATGTCGCGGATACGAACGCGATCTGGATTGGAGCAGGGATTGGCTTACTATTATCGTTGATTGGGACGTCGTTGACGCAATTGATTCTACGTCAACCGATCAAAGCAATCGAAAAGGCGACAGAGACGGCACGCGAAGTCGCGAACGGCAACTTCAACGTCGATTTTGAAGAAGCGAAGCGCGGGGATGAAGTCGACCAACTGATGCACGAACTAGAAGTGATGGTCTTACATATCCGTAAACAAGCGACACAGATGGGAAGCTCGAGCGATAAGCTGACAGCGTCCGCGCAAGAGATTGCAGCAGCAGTCCAGGAAGGCAATGCGTCGGGTGAAAGCATTCGTTCAGCAATGGCAGAACTGTCCGCGAAGATGAACGAAAATGTCGATCAAGCCTACTTATCAATGGATGCCCTCGGTGCCGTCAAACGGACGATGGATGAAGTAGCAAAAGAAATGAACGAAGCCTTGAAATCAGCGACAGTCATGCAGACGGAAGCCCAAAACGGGAAGACACTCGCAACAGATTCTGTCGAAGCGATGCACATGATTTCGAAGAAGATGGAACAGTCGGCGACACTAAACGGTCGTCTGACGGATATGACAGGTGAGATTTCACGAATCACGGATGTCATCAGTGATATTTCGGCACAAACAAACTTACTCAGTTTGAATGCATCGATTGAAGCGGCACGAGCAGGAGAAGCAGGACGTGGATTTGCCGTTGTTGCAGCAGAAGTTAAAAAACTCGCTGAACAGACGGCAACATCAGCGAAAGAAATCACCGATTTGATTTCTGGCGTCAAGCGTCTCGTCAACGATACAGCGAACGCGATGACGGATGTTCAGAGTGAAGTCGCTACAGGTGTCGGACTCGTAGAACAAGCAGGATCGTCGTTCGAAGAGATTCATCATTCTACAGAAAATGTTTACTCACGCGTTAAATCGGTCGATCAACTCGTTGTCAAATCGGATCAAGAAATCGATCAAGTTGGCTTAACGACAGCGAATATCCTTGCAATGGTTGAGGAAGCATCGAAGCACGCGGAGCAAGTTTTGCAGGCGTCAAGCCATCAAGCAGCATCACTCGGCGAAGTGAACGGGGCGATGGAAGAGCTTGTAGCAGTAGCAGAACAATTACAAGAAGAGACAGGTGCAACGCGTCTGTAATTAATTAGAAATCGTACATCCGACATGGATGTGCGATTTTTTTTGCATTTTTTTTGAAGAAAGTTGTTAAATATTTTGAATGGGCGACGATATATAAGGTGGAAGCAGTCATCGACTAATTCTACCGTGTCACCCTTGGGCCGGCCAGGGGGCACATCTCGGAGAAGACGGATCTTCAAAGAGACAAAAAACTTATCCTATGGAGGGAAATTACAATGATTATCAATCACAACGTAACAGCACTTAACACGCACAACAAACTTTCAGCTGCAACTGGTGCGCAAAGCAAATCAATGGAGAAACTCGCTTCAGGTCTTCGCATTAACCGTGCAGGAGACGATGCAGCAGGTCTTGCAATTTCTGAAAAAATGCGCGGACAAGTTCGAGGCTTGGATCAAGCTTCGCGTAACGCACAAGATGGCATCTCAATGATTCAAACTGCTGAGGGTGCTTTGAATGAAACTCATGACATCCTTCAACGTATGCGTGAATTAGCAGTTCAATCATCGAATGATACGAACACTGGAGCAGACCGTGCAGAATTGCAAAAAGAATCTAACGAACTAGCAAAAGAAATTACACGGATTGCAAATACTACTGAATTTAACACCCAAAAATTACTGGATGGTCAAGGTGCTAGTGCACTTACATTCCAAATTGGTGCTAACAAAGGTCAAACAATGGCGATTAGCATTTCGGCAATGGATGCTAAATCTTTAGGTGTAGGTGATACTACAGCAACAGCTGCTACAGCAACTACTGCAGGTACAGATACAATTCTTGGAACAGCTGATGATGTTCCCGGCGCTGCAGCAACTACTGCTGGTGCTTTAGATATTAGTAAAGATTCAGCAACTGCAACGGCTGCAATCGATACAATTAATAAAGCGATTGAGAAGGTTTCAGCTGAACGTTCAAAACTTGGTGCGAACCAAAACCGTCTCGAGCACACAATTAACAATCTCAAAACCTCTTCTGAAAACTTAACAGCTGCGGAATCACGTATCCGTGACGTTGATATGGCGAAAGAGATGATGAACCAAACAAAAAACTCGATTCTTGGACAAGCTGCACAAGCGATGTTGGCTCAATCGAATCAAACACCGCAGGGCGTTCTTCAACTCCTCCGATGATTGATACTACCGGGCGTCTAATCTGGTAACGGATTAGATCATGACTGGGTGAATTGCTGGAACTCCTGAGAGCCTTGATGTACGACAACGTGGCTGGAAACGGCGAGCGTGATCGTTTTGAAAAACATTGAGGATTGGACAATCAGCAGCCAAGCACCTGTAGGGAAACCTTGGTGAAGGTTCAACGACTAGGATAGACGACCTAATGGACTTGTCCGATGGTTATGAAATCCGTACTCCGTAAACGGCGGGGGAAGTGCCCAGCTCCTAGTATATCTAGGATGAAGATATAGTCTTATCATTAGCGAAAGCTAATGCGCGTAGCAAGCGAACCAACAGCCGCAAGGCGTTCTCCAATTACTCCGTTAATCGTAATTGGAACATATCGATTGTTCAGGTCACGGACTCGTTCCGTGGCCTTTTTTGTTTTGTTGTACTAGAACTCTAACAAATCAGATGAATTGACCGATATACTACATAGAGAATATTTAAGGAGTGACCGACTATGAATTCCATCAATACGGAAATTCGCCTTCATCTACCTTCGAACGTCCTACCGTACGAAGCGACACGGAATGTGTTTGTGGAAGCGAATCAGGAAGCGCTAGCAGAAGAAGGAGTCGTTGTCCTACCGACACCACAGCATATTACAAAACTTGAAACAGCAATGGAACAAGCAAACATCAAACTTGAGCTTCAACGAACAGGATTGAAATTCGTCAAGCATGAAAAATTAAACGAATTTTATATTCAAGTTGTCGATACGAACAATAACGTCGTTCAGGAAATACCGAGTAAAAAGGAACTCGATTTCTTTGCGGCCTTCATGGAATTTAATCAATTAATCGATAAACGGATTTAACGGAAAGGACTGATTGGATGGCAGGTATTCGACTGAGTGGTCTTGCAAGTGGCATAGATACAGAAACGATGATTAAACAACTGATGCAGGCGGAACGAGCGCCGGTCGATCGATTATCGCAAAAAAAGCAGACACTGACATGGCAGCGTGATGCGTACCGAGAGATGAACCGGGCGTTACTTGATTTTCGGACAGCGGCAAGCGATATGCTGTTGTCGAAGAACTATCAATCGAAAACCGTCACGAGTTCTAATCCGATTGCGCTGACGGTAACGGCAAGTCCAGTTGCGGCAGCAGGTAGTGTAACGATTGACAGCATTGATCAACTGGCTAGTGCGGCTTCGATAACTATGGTCGCAGCAAGTGGGAAGAAAAGTGATGCCACACTTGAAGAGAGTGGATTGTTCACGAAAGACGCAAATGGAAAAATCAACGTCCAAATCAATACCTTCGATGCAACAGGCAAAGCGGTGACGGAAACTTTACAACTGGATGCAACACAAAAAATCTCGGATTTGACAGTAGCAATCAACGGTAAAACCAGTCTTAGTATGAACGCGGTCTTCAACGATTTAACAGGAAAACTGGTCTTAACGAAAACGAGTACCGGTAACTTGAATCCAAACGGTGCCGACATCTCGATTGTTGATGCTTCAAATAACACCGTAAAGATTAACTCAGAGGACAAAACCTTTGGTCGTGAAGGTCAGAACGCTAAATACACGATTGGTGGACAACAACTCGAACAAACAACGAATACCTTTACGCAGAACGGTCTGACAATCACCTTGAACAATGTCACGACGACAGCGACGACGATCAATACGACGCTCGATACACAGAAAAACTTTGATTCGATCAAAAACTTCGTCGATAAATACAACGACGTTATCGATAAGATGAACAAAAAAGTCCGTGAAGAAAAATACCGTGATTACCAACCATTGACGGATGCGCAACGCAAGGAACTGAGCGAGGATGAAGTCAAGAAGTGGGAAGAAAAAGCGATGAGTGGTGTTTTGAAGAACGATAGCTACTTACAGGACGGACTGAATCAGTTTCGGAGTGCGATCTCGTCGAAAATCGATACGGGTTACTCGTATACGTCAGGTACGGATACGATTCAACTCCAGTACTTGTCACAAATCGGAATTACTTCAACGAGTGATTTCCGTGACGGTGGGAAGCTAAAAATCGATGAGACGAAACTGAAGAAGATGCTTGAAGAACAGCCGGAAGGTGTTTTTAAACTGTTTACTGCTGACGCCCCGGAACCGACGAAGGATGGGCAAGGTAATCCAGTTCCAAGTCAAAACGGAATTGACGGTTTCGTTCGTCAGATTCAAGGCTTCGCAACGACACTCCGCGATAAGATTTCTGGAGTCGCCGGTCGGGACGGTGCAGTTTCAACGACATATCGGCTCGGAAAATCACTCGCTGATCTCGATAAGAGTATGTTGTCGTGGGAAGACAAGCTAAAACGAAAAGAAGACAGTTACTATCGCCGATTCGCGGCGATGGAACAAGCGATGAACCAAGCAAACAGTCAGTCATCAACGCTTGCTGGCTATCTCGGACAAGGACAATAAAAAGGAGGAAACGCGATGAACCCTTATGCGACGTATCAAACGAACTCGGTAACGACAGCGTTACCTCAAGATTTAACACTGATGTTATACGAAGGTTTGATCAAATTCTCGATGCTTGCGAAACGAGCGATCGAACAGAAGATGATCGAACAAAAAAATACGAACATCCAAAAAGCACAAGCAATTATTTCGGAGTTACAATTGACGCTCAATCAATCGATTGCGCTATCGAAAGACTTGAATAGCCTGTATGACTACATGCAAACACGCCTGATTGATGCGAATGTCAAAAATGACCTCGTTGCAATCGACGAAGTGATCGGTTTTGCGGAAGAATTCCGCGAAACGTGGAAAGAAGCGATGAAACTCGCACGGCAACGATGAGTCCGCTCGATCCGCTTCGCCTGAAGACGAAACGACTGATTGAACTGCTTGATCAAACGCCGAATGAAGAGACGTATGACGAATGGATCGAGAAGATTCAAGGTCTGCTGAACGAACGAGAAGCATTCATCGCGGCGCACTCGAATCTGCTTGCTGGTGCCAATCAAGCCGTCATCCAGGAGCTCGTCGCTGATAGTCGGAAAATCGACTTGAAATTATCAGCGGAAACGGCTAAATTAGGGGTACAAATCAGTCAGTTGCGTCAGACGCAAACGAGTCGTAAATCGTACGTTGATCCGTACGAAGAAGTCGATCATAGTTTTTCACCGTATTTTGATTCTCGTCAGTAACTTTCTTGTGTGAGGGAGGGATCTTTCGTGACCAAGCGGGAAGACAAGAAGCGTCCCGTACCGCAGCCGTATTTCCAATCGGACGGCTCGTACGATCAGTTCATTGAACCGGACGTTGAATCGGAATCATGGGAAGAATTCGAACGCCCTGTCTCCGATGCACCGGATGCCTACGAAGAAGAAAAATATCGTCGTGAGTCGTAAGCTCATGACAAAAAATGCCCTGTCCATTTCTGTGGACGGGGCATTTTGCCGTTCATTTAAAGCGGTAGGCGTTCTTCTCTTCTTGCTTGACGGTGTACATCGCTTCGTCGGCGCGAATCAAGAGTAGACTCGTCGTCCGACCATCGTCTGGATAACGGGCGATGCCGATTGACGGCGTGACCTGCATCGCAGTCGCGTCAAAGAAGAAGGGATCGTTCAAGCGAAGGAGGACATTCTCAGCGTAGGTGATCGTCTCCGCGCGACTGCGAGCGAGGAAAACGATGAATTCATCTCCACCGAGGCGTGCCGCTAAATCATCCTGCGTTAAATCAAGCTGCAACCGACGTGCTGTTTCCTGCAAGACGTAGTCTCCGGCGTCGTGGCCGTAGCGGTCATTGATTTGCTTAAAGCCATCGAGGTCGATGAAAAGCAGCGATCCTTCGGTTAAGGTTGCGAGCCGCGCTCCAAGGTGATCCTCGAAATAACGGCGATTTGGAAGTGCCGTTAATACATCGTGATAGCCGAGCTCTTGAAGCCACTTTTCTTGCGATAAGGCTTCTGTTAAATCGGACAGAATGACGTATAAATCCGCTTCACCCGGAATCGGAATCAAGGTTACTTCGAACGTCCGTCCATCGACAGGACGCATCAATAATTGCTTTTCACCAGTCTCGAGTTTCAGAAATGCCGCGATCAATTGATCGACTAACGCATCAGGAACATACCCGTGCGGGAAGTAACGTTCTGCTGCCGGGTTCATCGCTTTCTCATGCCCATTGCCGTCGAAGCGAATGATCGGTTGTGGGTGGGCGAGGAACAGGCGGCGATACTCTTCCTTCCGGAGTTCGAGTTGCATTGTATGGCGGTCGATCCGGTGTGTCAAATCGACTTCGAACGTCTCGAGTTCCGTTAGTAACTGACGATTGAGACGTTCGGAGAAAAACTGCCGGAACGTAAACAACGAGAACAAAATGATCAGGGTCGGGAAGTAGACATCCTGCGCCATCGGGAGGAACGTGATGCCCGTCAACAGAACGAGCAGACTGATGTACGGCAAATACGGTCGACCGAGCCGATCGCGTGCCGGCTGTTTCGGTGGAACATCTTTAAAGTAGATAGCTAGCTCAAACAAACTGACTGCATAGAGCGGGAAGAAGCAAGCGGCAAACGTTAATTGATCGCGAATGAAGAATGTGTAATAACCGAAGTTCGCCAAGATGAATACCATCATCGCCCGAATCAGTCGTCTGTGTGCTGGTCCACGAAGTCCTGTCGCATATAAGACCAGAAAGAAGAACAACTGCGCAATGAAACTAATCGCGTAGCCGAGCATGGCAACGAACTCGATGTCGGAGCGAGCGAACATCGGTACATGTTGCAGTATGACCGTGTAACCGAAGACGAAGACCATCCCGAATAAGAGGATACCGTCGACGTAGAGAAGCCGCGCATGACGGATCGATGACCAGTCGATCAATCGGGAAAAGGCGATGGCCGTCAACATTAAAAAGGCGGTCAATGTCAGGTTCGCAGCAGAGTCAACTTCCGGTGGGTGCGGGAAGAAGGTCAGGATAAAGTTGATCCAGAGACCACTTGCGAACAAGAGAATCGCGATGCCGACCGAACGTTCCGGGTGTTTTGGAAAGAACCAACGCCTGGCTTTAACAGCGACGAACGTCACAGCAAGTAGCGTCGCAAGAACGGCAATTATTGGAACGAATGGTGTTCTGCTAACGAGCAACATCACCCCATAGGTGATGAGTAAATAAAGAAGTGGTAACGTCGGTCGCATCGCGGACCTCCTTTCCTGAAGCGGTGTGTTGGCTCCTTTCGACGAGTGGTGAAAAAAATCCTTGTTGCGTCTATTGACGAACAAGGATCAATCCTGCTCTTGCACCCATTCCCAGTGGGTTCGTGCGTCTTTTTTAACTTTGTCGGTCGCCGTTTGACTTTGGAACAAACGGCTGTACCATAAACGGGCATGTTCTTTGTCTTTTGTCACAGCATATAAATCAGCAATCCGAAGCCATAGAACATCTTCTGGAATACCACTTTCTTTAACGGATGTGTAATTTTCGTAAAGCGAGACATACTTCTCGATTGCTCGGTTGGCCCAGAGTTGTTCTTCCGCTGATTGACCGGTTAAGCGATGCAACCAAGACAGACGAACGCCGAGCATTGCTTGGATCGCCGGCTTTTGCTCTGTCACTTGAGCCGTGTAGAGGCACAGCTTATAGAGCTGGATCGCCTGCTCGATCGTCCGTTCTGTGCCAACAAACGGCAAGACGGGAAGCGTCGGCAGGATGTGATTTTGCAAGGTCGCCCGAACGTCCGGCGATAATTTTCCGAACGACTCGTGGAAGAAGAATCGACAATGGCTACACTGGACCGGTTCGTACAGATAGACATTGACGCCTTGATGGCGGATGAAGCCATCAAAGTCGGTCGAGGCGACACGGATATGTCGTGACAGGACACGTTTCGTCTCGGTCGTCTTCAAGCAGTAGGGGCAGGTGCATTTTTTAAGGTATAAGTCTGGCATGTAGGGGAACTCCTCTAATTCTAGATTACACGAAGACGTTGACGAGCATGCCTTTGATCTCGCCGACTTGGTCGAGGATATCGAGCCGGCGCGATTCGCCAGAGATGACCGTATCTGTCAACTGCAGGAGCTTCGCATCGACTTGCTCGACGACTTTATAAATCTTCGTCCGACCGCGGCGGTTGAAGCCGCGCTTCTCTTCGAGTTGTTGCGATTGGTCGAGGGCGTCTTTTAAGAAGTCCTTGATTTTTTCCTTATAGCTTTCGAGATGCTCGATCGTCTGACTTTCAGCGAGCAGTTGTCCATGTTCTTCGACGAGGGCGAGCTTCTGTTGCAGGCGCTCGTAACCTTTATGGTCGCGCTTCTCTTGCATCAAGGCAGAGAACGTCGTCGACGCCTCGACTTCACGCGGACCACCTTTTAAGGACTGGAGTCGTTGCGTTTCTTGGATGCGGCGGATATCCATCGGGTCTGCCTCCTTAGTTGAGTAATTGTAAGACGCCTTGCGGCAAGGCGTTTGCTTGAGCGATCATTGCCATCCCCGATTGATTGAGGATGTTGTACTTCGCATATTCCATCATCTCACGCGCCATATCCGTATCGCGAATTCGTGATTCCGATGCTGTTAAGTTCTCAACACTGACACTGAGGACGGATGACGTCGCTTCAAATCGATTCTGGATTGCGCCGAGCTGTGCTCGCTGCTGGGAAATCGTATCGATTGCTTTCGTATACCGGCTGATCGCGTCGTTTGCGTCCGTAGCCGTCATGACGCTAAGGGCGTACTCGGGTGCATTCCCACTCGGAAAATCAAGTGGACGAATCGACGGATTCGTTTGTGTCGTTGAACTGATATCAAGCGCGAGAGCTTGCATGTCGTCAATCGTGATCGAGATGCCTTCGTTTGCTCCTGCGTTCGTCTGGATGAACAGGGCGCTATCGGCATCGTTGAACTTACCGCTTAGTAATTCCTTGCCGTTGAACTGTGTCGTCTTCGCAATCCGTGAAACTTCGTTCGTCAGCTGGTTGATCTCTTCTTGGATTGCTGTCCGGTCTTCCGTTGCGAGCGTGCCGTTGCCCGCTTGGACGGCGAGTTCGCGCATCCGTTGTAATAGATTGTGTGTCTCACTGAGTCCACCTTCGATCGTTTGGACCATCGAAATACCATCGAGGACATTCTGTTCCGCTTTATCGAGCGCCTTCAAGCGATTACGCATCTTCTCTGAAATCGCGAGACCAGCTGCATCATCCGCGCCCCGGTTGATCTTCTGACCGCTCGACAGTTTATCCATCGTCGTCTTGACGTTCGTCTGGTTGATGCTGAGATTGCGATAAGCCTTTAAGGCTTGGACGTTATTCGTGATTCTCATTCGTATTCCATCCCTTCGTATCGTTGATGATGTGCGGCGCGCACGAGCGGTCGATCGACGGTCTGTGCCGCTTGCCAAGTGACGCGTAAATCTTCTGCCAGTTCGAGTAGTTCGTCTAAGGTACGTGGTGTCTTATAGACCTGTAACGTCTGCTCGGCAAGATAGTAATAGAGCGCATCGAGTTGTGCGGTGATGATACCACCGTCGTCGTTTAGCCCTGCCTGCAGTTTGTCGAGTAACTGATAGGCTTTTTGTAAGCGTTCGTTGACTTCGTCAAAGCGGTTCGCGTCACGTGCGAGAATAGCCTGGTCATATTGAAGGACGAGTCCCGTCAACATCACTTCCGTCAGCTGTTGCGGGGTCATCGCGTAAAGTTCTTGTTCTATCATGTCTGCCGTCCTTTCGCGTTGTCGAGTTCTTCGATCAATAAGAGCAGTTCTGCCATTACGTCGTACAGTTGCGGCGGAATCGCTGTCCCGAGATCGAGATCAAGCAAGTGACCGAGCAAGGACGTATCGTGTTCGATCGCGACGCCGTTCGCCCGTGCTTCTTGCAGGATTCGATCGGCGGCTTGTCCGCTGGCCCGAGCGACGACGACCGGTGCTTGACCGGATGCTTCATCGTAGCGGAGGACGGCAGCGGTCTTGCGTCCGGTTAAATCGATTTTCTGATACATAACGGTCTCTCCTTTTTAGATACGATAGTCGTAGCCACGTGGCGTCTCGTCTTGTTTGACGGTCTCCGTCACTTGCTCGCGCGTGAATGGACGGAACTGGATCCGGACATCTTGGTAACCAGTTGCTTGTAAGGCGTCCGTCGTCCGCTCGAGGAACGGGGTCGCCAGTTGTTCAAGAACGGGAAAATCATTTTCAATCGTGATCTGCATCTTTCGATTGACGGTCTCGACGCGGACACCAATCTCACCGAGGCGTGGCGTATTGAGCTGGACATACAACGTATTGTTTTCCCAGTCGATCACTTCGTCCGGGCGTTTGTTCTGTAAATGGACATGTAGTCCTTCCGTCGCTTCGACGAGTTGGACCGGCAACGCCAGCAGAATCTGGTTCAACTGTTGCTGGCTGTCCGGTTTATTAACTTGCTGTTGTGCTGCGAGGAACGTCTGCAATTTGGCGGCTTCCGGATTCGCTGCCGGCGTACTGAGTTTCAGTTCCGCTGTCTGGAGCTGAAGCGTCTTTTGGACGGTCTCCTGCAAAAGGCGTGGACTGTTCTGTTGCGGCTCATACGGAACAGCTTTTGTTGCGACCGGCACCGGTAACGCTGGTGCTTGCGGTGGTAATCCTTGCATCTCCGGTAAGTAAGTCGGACGAATGTTTGCTGGCGCATAACGGAATGCTTCAAACGCAATGCGAACTTCCTGTAAGACGGCTTTTGCTTCCGTGCCGCGTCCGAGTAGCGCCAGTTCCGCGCCCCGTTCGAGTTTCGATAAGAAATGAATCAGCTGTTTTTCATCTTTCATCGAGGTATGCAACAGAGCATCCGTTTGTTGGAAGACTTGTTTTAAGCGTTGTGCGGTACTCTCGATGACGGCGACCATCTGGACAGGACGTGTCTCGACGAGCGGTTCGATCTGCCGGAGTTGCGAAACGATCGTTCGCTGTTGGCTCTTGAAATCGTTGGTGATTTCAGCGAGACGTGGTGTTACTTCGCGGACGAGCGTCAAAGCAGAACGGACCGGTGCCGTTTGCCCCGTTACTGGTTCCGGTTGACTTGCCCGTGCCGTCAGACCGATCAGTTGCTCGCGGACGCTCGTCTTTGGCTCGAGCGGCGCTTGCGGGAAGTAGGGCGTCAGCTGTTTGCGAACTGTTTCAACATCGCCTCGTTCAAGCGTAGCGACGAGTGCCGGGCGTTTCTCCGCTGGAAGGTGTTCAATGTATTGCCGGATATGCAAGGGCGACGCTGTCTCGATCTCGCGTTGCGTCGGTAGTGTGACGCGAGCGACGTCAAGCGCGACGGCTTTTTCGAACGTCGGCTGCTCCTTTAAGGCGTCTCGTTCCGGCAGGACGTCCGGATAATCTTCCGTCGTCGCGAGGAGACTTGCGATCAAGACGTCAGCGTCAATGGGCAGTGTCGTGTCCGGTCGCGACACGAGTTCGAGTGCTAAGTTCTTGTACGTGCCTTGCAATGCCGTCACGAGCTGAGCGACGATTTCCGGTGTTTGCGGCAGTTGACCGCTTGCGAGTAACTTCGCAACAGCTTGCTTTAGTTCAGCCGGCACGCCTTCTAGCAAAGCAGGATCAACGTTTGACGGAACGGACAGGACAGGTGGGGTTTCCGCATCCGGTGTCGCGGGTGTCAGTTGTTCGATCAAGTAACCTTCTGCGGTCTGTCCTTTGACCTTGAACTGAAAATCACCTGTCGGGACGTCGCCCGTGAAGGTCATCTCGATCTTATCCCGACCGACCTGGACGAGAGCCGTATGTGGTCCGGTCTGCTCAAGGACCGTTCCCTTATAGGTCTTCGTCTCCGAAAGCGGCGTCTGACCAGGGGATTGCGCCGGACGTGCCGGGTTCAATTGGATGTTCATCGAGAAGCCTCCTTGTTTTTTAAAACTATCATCTCATTATATATCGGCAGAAACCAAAAAGGATTGAGCGAATTCATCGCCCAACCCTGATTTTTTTACGGTTAATCTTTAAGATTTGATTGCATTAAAGCGTTCCTCTAATGTCATCGCGTTCAATTGTTGATAACGAGCCATCAGCTCGCCAGTTGCTTTCATTTGGTTGCGGACGATGTAAGGAGAGGCGTTTACGGGAAGGATCATGCCATTACGAGTCTTGAGCTTCGTCTGTCCGTCTTCCTCGATGACTTCGGACATGTGGCTCCAAGCGTACCACTCGCAATCATCACGTTTCGGTGATTTCGTTGGGAAAAACACGAGGCCAAGTGTCGGTTCAATAACAACTGGGACTTTTCCTTTCACAGATGCGACACGTTTTGCTGTCACGATGCGTTCCTCAATGGAACTGTTGTATTGCCTGCAGGAAAGCTGCAGTAGTTGATACGGCCGAAGCGGTGTCATGATGGTCGAGCCATCCTCGAGTACGATGATGGATTGCTTCATCATGTCGTAGCACGGGAGAATCGCCACCGTCCGTTTCGTGATTCGATACTTTTCGTCATTATGGAATGGTCGCATTCGACTACATCCTCCTTAAGATAGGACAATGGATAAAATAGGTAATTACTAACGATATAATACAATAATACAACTGTAATGACAACGTAATTTTTTAAAATATAGACCAATAAGTAGGGAATATTATTCATTTTTCGGAATGAATTCAAATTAATCAGAATTTTTAATTGTCAATAATTCCTTCTTTTGATAGACTAAGCCGTAGAGAGCTTGCTCTCGAACTCTGGTTTGCGAAGGGAACGTGAATTCGAATGGAACAAGGTAAAGTAAAATGGTTTAATGCTGAAAAGGGTTATGGTTTCATCGAGACGTCTGACGCGAAAGACGTATTCGTACACTTCTCAGCGATTCAAGTCGATGGTTACAAATCACTTGAAGAAGGCGAAGAAGTGGAATTTGAAATCGTTGAAGGCGATCGTGGTCCACAAGCTGCGAACGTTTCAAAGATCTAATCCAATAGCAGCCGCCACCGTTTTTAGGCTATTCGCCTAAAAGCGGTTTTTTGTTTTGAGTTCGAATAAAACGGGTATATACGTTAACATCAACATGCTTCAATATTATCGTACGCTAAGAACAGGTGGGAACGTTCATGAGAATGTCATCGTTTTCATGGTCTTCCTTCACTTATCGTGCTATAATAAAAACGAACCAAAGAATTTCGAATATTCAGAAGGAAACGACTGAAGCATCTCGAATTCATAGGTTCAACCGGTTACTTAAGGAGGAGTTTACATGATCTACAACATTCGCGGTGAAAACTTGGACGTCACAGATGCTCTCAAGGATTACGTCGAGAAAAAGCTTGAAAAGTTAACTCGTTATTTTACAACTCCTACGGAAGCGCAAACGGCTTATGTCAATCTCAAAGTCAACAATGAGAAGCAAAAAGTCGAAGTGACGATTCCAATGCCAAACCTCTTGCTCCGTGCAGAGGATATCAATGGCGATATGTATGCAGCAATCGACCTCGTCGTCGATAAGCTCGAACGTCAAATCCGGAAACACAAAACAAAGTTGAACCGGAGAGGACGCGCTAAAGAAGGCGGCATCGGAGAGTACTTCAAAACGCTCGAAGGACCGGAAGCGGAAGCGCCAGTCTATGAAGAGGACGAGGCAGAACTCGAACTCGTTCGGACGAAGCGTTTCACACTCAAACCAATGGACACGGAAGAAGCGATTCTTCAGATGGACATGCTCGGACACGCATTCTTCGTCTTCTCAGACGCAGAAACGGGCAACACGAACGTCGTCTACCGTCGTAAAGATGGTCGTTACGGTTTGATTGAACCAGAATAATGAATGCAACAGGGACTCGCTCTTACGGGCGGGTCCCTTTTTGATATGATGGAAAACTATTTTTAAACACGATACGTTTGCTTTATGACAAAAGACCGAGACCGCTGCTTGGTCCGCTTGTTGAAATTTGACGTCGTATTCGGTACACTGAATAAAGGAAAAATCTCGGAATTCTGTTCGTTCAAAGAATCGTTCGAAGTAAGGGGACTGTAAGGCATGGCTAATTTTCTAAAAGAATTATTTGCACCAACGAAACGTGTCCTGAAGAAAGCCGAAAAAGCAGCAGACGCTGTAGAAGCATTCGAGACACAAATCGGTGCGTTATCGGATCAAGAACTTGAAGGAAAAGTCGTTGAATTCCGTGAGCGTCTTGCTAACGGAGAAGACTTAGATGATATTTTACCGGAAGCTTTCGCGGTCTGTCGCGAGGTTTCGACACGCGTTCTCGGCATGCGCCACTACCGCGTTCAGTTGATTGGTGGATATGTCCTGCACAACGGGGACATCGCCGAAATGAAAACCGGGGAAGGTAAGACGCTTGTTGCGACACTCCCTGTTTATTTGAATGCCCTCGCTGGCAACGGCGTTCACGTCGTTACCGTCAACGAATATCTCGCAAAACGTGACCGTGACATCATGGAGCCTCTTTATGCGGCACTTGGTCTATCGGTCGGCTTGAACCTCTCAAGCATGTCGCGTCAGGAGAAACAAGCAGCCTATAGCTGTGACATCACGTACGGAACGAACAACGAGTTCGGTTTCGACTACTTGCGTGACAACATGGTCCTCTATAAAGAAGACCGTGTACAACGACCGCTCCATTACGCTGTCGTCGATGAAGTCGACTCGATCCTCGTCGATGAAGCACGGACACCACTCATCATCTCAGGGTCTGCCGAGAAATCGACAGCGCTCTATTCGCAAGCGGATGCATTCGCAAAAATCATGAAAGCAGATGAAGACTACACAGTCGACATCAAAACGAAAAGTGTTCTGTTGACGGAGCAAGGGATCGACCGGGCTGAGAAATACTTCGGCATCGATAACTTGTTCGGTCTCGAGCACGTCTCACTCAACCATCACTTGAGTCTCGCACTACGAGCGAACGCGGTCATGCATCGCGACGTCGACTATATGGTTCGTGAAGACGAAGTCATGATCATCGACCAGTTCACAGGTCGTGTCATGGAAGGGCGTCGTTACTCGGAAGGTCTGCACCAAGCAATCGAAGCGAAGGAAGGCGTCGAGATTCAACGCGAATCGATGACGCTTGCGACGATCACGTACCAAAACTTCTTCCGGATGTATACAAAGCTTGCTGGGATGACCGGTACAGCGAAGACGGAGGAAGAAGAATTCCGTAATATCTACAACATGCACGTCGTACCGGTTCCGACGAACAAACCAGTCGTCCGAAACGATATGCCGGACTTGATCTTCAAAACGATGAACGGGAAGTTCGCTGCTGTCGCAGACGAAATCGAACGTGCCCACCGCGAAGGACAGCCGGTCCTCGTCGGTACGGTTGCCGTCGAGACGTCAGAGTTGCTCAGCAACATCCTCAAGAAACGTGGCATCCGTCACGAAGTCTTGAATGCGAAAAACCACGCACGTGAAGCGGAAATCATCGAGAACGCGGGTCAAGCGAACTCAGTCACGATCGCAACGAACATGGCTGGTCGTGGTACCGACATCAAGCTTGGTGAAGGTGTCTTAGATAAAGGTGGTCTCTTCATCCTCGGAACAGAGCGTCACGAATCACGCCGGATCGATAACCAGCTCCGTGGTCGTGCTGGTCGTCAAGGGGATCCAGGGGCATCACAATTCTATCTGTCACTTGAAGATGAATTGATGCGTCGTTTCGGTTCCGATTCGTTGCAATCGATGATGGATCGTCTCGGAATGGATGATTCACAACCAATCGAGAGCCGAATGGTGTCTCGCGCCGTTGAATCGGCTCAAAAACGCGTTGAAGGCAATAACTTTGATGCGCGGAAACAAGTCCTCGGCTACGATAACGTCATGGCGGACCAACGGAAAGTCATGTACGCGGACCGGGCAGCAATTCTCGATGCGGGTTCCGTGTCAGATATCGTCCGTCCGATGATCGAGCAGACGATCGAAGCAGGCGTCCATCAGTACACACCGGTCGAGTTCGTACCGGAAGAGTGGAGCATCGGTGCGCTTGCAGAATGGGCAAACCAGACGCTTGCGATCGAAGAGAAGGTCACGGAAAGCGACCTCTTCGGAAAAGAACGCGAAGAAATCATCGAGTTGCTCAAAGAGCGGACATTCGCACACTACGAGCACAAACGGTCAGAAGTACCAGCCGAAGCATTTGATGAGTTTGAAAAAGTCATCGTTCTTCGTGCCGTTGACCAACACTGGATGAACCACATCGATCAAATGGATCAACTCCGTGAAGGGATTCACCTCCGGGCATACGGTCAAAACGACCCGCTCCGTGAATACCAATCGGAAGGTTCGATGATGTTTGATGCGATGAACGCTGCGATCGCAGAAGAAGTGACACAATTTGTCCTTCGTGCGGATCTCGATCCAAACCTCAAACGTGAAAAAGTCGTCCAAGACGAAGTCGCCGTTTCAGGTAAGGAAGACAAAGCGGTCAAGAAAAAGCCGGTCCGGAAAAATCCTAACGATCAAATCGGACGCAATGATCCGTGCTGGTGTGGATCCGGTAAGAAATATAAGAACTGTCACGGCCGTCAGGCATAAGTGATGAATCGACTGAAAGAGAGGCAGGAGATTCCTGCCTCTCTTTCACGGAAAGAGAAGGTGGAACACATGGAATTAGCAGAAATTCGCAACACCGCCGAGTGGATGGAAAAGAAACTCGACGAATATAAGGCATCACTCGACCTCGAGTCGAAGATTGCTCGGATCGAAGAACTTGAAAACGAGATGACGTACCCAGACTTCTGGAACAATCAGGAATCGGCGCAAAAAGTCATCGATGAGTCGAACGGCTTAAAAGCAATGGTCGACAAATACAAAGAACTCGAAGCAGGTCATGAGAACGTCGCCTTGACGTACGAATTGATCAAGGAAGAGCCGGATGCGGATCTTCAAGAAGAGCTCGAGTCAGAACTTGGCGATCTCAAGAAGAAGTTCGAAGACTTCGAACTTCAAATCCTCTTGAACGGTGAGTATGACGCAAACAACGCGATCCTCGAGTTACACCCAGGTGCGGGTGGGACCGAGTCGCAAGACTGGGCATCGATGCTTCTCCGGATGTACCAACGTTTCTGCGACAAGCAAGGCTGGAAAGTCGAAACGATGGACTACCAACCGGGTGATGAAGCGGGTGTCAAATCAGTCACGCTCCGTATTCAAGGGCACAATGCCTATGGATACTTAAAAGCCGAAAAAGGGATCCATCGTTTAGTCCGGATTTCACCATTTGACTCGTCAGGTCGCCGTCATACATCGTTCGTCTCGTGTGACGTCATGCCGGAATTCAACGATGACATCGACATCGAAGTCCGTACGGAAGATTTACGGATCGATACGTACCGTGCCTCTGGTGCCGGTGGTCAGCACATCAATACGACAGACTCGGCTGTCCGGATCACCCACGTTCCAACAGGCGTCGTCGTCTCCTGTCAACAGGAACGGTCGCAGATCAAAAACCGTGAAGCGGCAATGAAGATGTTGAAAGCAAAACTCTACCAACGCGAAATCGAAGAGCAACAAAAGAAACTCGACGAGATCCGTGGTGAAAAATCGGATATCGCATGGGGTAGCCAAATTCGTTCGTACGTCTTCCACCCATACAGCATGGTCAAGGATCACCGGACGAACTATGAAGTCGGGAACACGCAAGGGGCAATGGATGGTGACATCATGGGCTTCATCGATGCGTACCTCCGTCTCATGAATATGTAAGACAACCAACCAGTCGGACGATGTTCGACTGGTTTTTTGACCGTCAAAGGGGGAACAGTGATGCAGGAGCAAAGTCGGATCAACAAACAAGCGTGGGAGTACCGGGCGTATGAATTTTGGGAGAAGCGCGACGGAACACCGGCGGAATATGCTGCGATCATCAAACAAGATCCAGCCGCAAGCCTAAAGAAACATCGTCGTCATCTCGAGGACGTCGCCGGGAAGACGATCGCGAACATCTGTGGTTCGAACGGACGCAAGGCGGTGCCGTTAGCGTTACTCGGGGCAGACGTCACGGTGTTCGATATCTCGGAGGAGAATGCCAAGTATGCGCTTGAACTGGCGCACCATGCTGAGACATCAATCCACTATGTCGTCGGCGATCTTTACGCGATTGACCTTGAAAGATATCGCGATACGTTTGATCTCCTCTACTTAGAAGGCGGGATTTTGCATTATTTTGCGGATCTCGAGCGTTTTCTGCAGATTCTCTTTACAATCTTGCGACCCGGTGGACAGTTGATCCTTAGTGATTTTCACCCGGTCGGTCGCTGGATCGATGCGGACTTGACGTATCGACCGCGTTATTTCGATCAAGCGGTACAAGCGGGTGATTTGGCGTATAAGACACACTTTACGGACGCGGAACAAACCGATTTTCCGGATGTCTCCGTCCGCTATTTTACACTGAGCGAAATCTTAAACGGTGTCCTGCGAACAGGTTTCACATTAAAGCGATTCGATGAGCATCGGGGCTGGAACGGTGAGAACATTCCGAAGGAATTTACGCTTCTTGCAACAAAACCACTCGAAGGGAGCAATATCTGATGATCATTCGTAAAGAAGGCTTCAAGGATGCAGCGGGAATCCGGCTCGTTCACGAAGCGGCATTCGAACAACCGAACGAGGCAAACCTTGTCGATGCCTTACGCGAGGATGAAGCAGCGCAACCGGTCTTCGGTCGCGTCTCGGTAACTGATAAAGGAGAAATCGTCGGACACGTCCTCTTAAGCCGGATCCATATCGATGACATTCCGTCGCTTGCTTTAGCACCAGTCGGCGTCCGGCCGGTCTGGCAACGAAAAGGAATTGGTTCCGAATTGATCCGTCAAGTGATTGAGGATGCGCGGGACGCCGGTGAATCACACATCGTCGTGCTCGGTCACGACAGCTACTATCCACAGTTCGGTTTCGAACGGGCGATCGACTATGATATTCACCCACCGTTCCCCGTTCCGCCAGAGGTCTTTCTCGTCCTTGCGCTTGAACGAAATGGGTTGCGCGGTGTTAGCGGCATCGTCCGCTATAGTCCGCCCTTTAGTGCGGTATAAAGGGAACACTGTGAGTTGTTCCGCCTATCTAGTCGTTGTCTGACTTTTCCGCTAAAATGAAACACGAGAATCAATCGATAAGGGGAAATGGAATGTCATGACATCGACACGTCAGGAAGTCGTGCGCGATTATGCGTATTTGTTAATCGGGTCCTTGTTCGTCGCAAGTGCCTTTAGTTTATTTTTAGCACCGAATCAACTCGCCTCAGGAGGCGTCAGTGGCTTATCGATCGTCTTGAACGATTTGTTTGGGATCTCGCCCGGGTTATTCCAACTCGTCGCGAACGTTGTCTTACTAGCGATCGGGTGGATGATCCTCGGGATGGGGTTTGGTGTCAAATCACTCGTCGGTTCAATCTTTTTACCGGTTGTCATCCTCGTCTACGAGCGGTTCGATGTTCCGGCTGCGACGATGAATCCGATGCTTGCCGCGATTTTCGGCGGTGCCGGTGTCGGAATCGGACTCGGTCTGATCTTCCGGGGACGGGCGTCGACCGGGGGAATGGATTTGATTGCGCAAATTTTGCATCGCTTCACCAAGTTGCCGCTCCATCTCTGTATTGCCTTGCTCGACGGAACGATCGTCATCAGTGCGGCGACGATCTTCTCGCTCGAGATCGGATTGTATGCGCTCGTCGCCTTGTTCATCACGATCAAGATGATCGACGTCGTCCAGCTCGGGATCACGAACGACAAGCTCGCCTATATCATCTCCGATCAACGGGAAGCGTTAGTGAAGGAAATCTTCGAGACGCTCGATCGCGGGGCGACGGAGATCGAGGCAGCAGGTGCGTTCACACGGACACGGAAACCGATGCTGATGGTCGTCGTTCGCCAAGGGGAGATCACGACGCTCAAAGAGATCGTCAAACACATCGATCCGTCGGCGTTTCTCGTCGTCAGTGAAGCCCACGAAGTGCTCGGTCTCGGTTTTACCGATGATAAACGTTACCGGAATGTGCCGTAATTGTTCCGAACTCGTGAAGTTTTTGTGAAATCACGCTTAACTCTTCCGGATAACGGTTATACTCTAACTAGGTCAGAAGTGTTTTTGCAGATACTTACAAGAGGGGGATATCCGGATGAAGCTGAAAAACTTGTTACTTGCGTTAGGTTTAGGAACAACGCTTGCGCTCGGGGCGTGTGGCGGCAGTGACGATTCAAGCTCTAGCGATTCGTCAAGTACGAAGGAAGAGTCGACGATGAACGATGATTCGTCGAAGACGGAAACAGCAGTCGATGCGGAAAAAATCTTCGCGAACAACTGTGCATCGTGTCACGGGAACAACCTTGAAGGGAACGTCGGACCGAACCTGACGAAGGTCGGCTCGAAGTATTCTTCAGAAGAAATCCAGGAAATCATCAAGAACGGGAAAGGGCAAATGCCTGCCGGACTCTTGAAAGAGGATGAAGAAATCGTTGCCGTTGCCGACTGGCTCGCTGATAAAAAGTAATTATGGGATATGATGGGGTACGAGATGACACACGACACGTGTTCGTCATTCGTGCCTCTTTTTTATGGTATAATCGCCTGAAATGACATTTGATTGTAATGTGCGTTCAATTTTGTCCCTGTTATAATGGTGGTCGGTAGGTTTTTAGACCTATCCATCAGCATCAGTAAATAAATAAGGATGTGAAGTACGTGATCAAGATGCAACGAATCAGTAAGATTTATCCGAACGGCGTCACGGCACTCCGTGAGGTCGATTTGACGATCAATCAAGGCGAATTCGTCTATATCGTCGGTCCGTCGGGTGCGGGTAAATCAACATTTATGAAAATGATGTACCGCGAAGAGAAACCAACGAGCGGTTCATTTTTATTTAAAGGAATCGAAGTCGGTAAGCTGAAGAACCGTCAAATCCCCGAACTTCGTCGCCAAATCGGCGTCATCTTCCAAGATTTCAAACTACTCCCGTCATTGACGGTTTATGAAAATGTCGCCTTCGCGCTAGAAGTTGTAGGAGAAGACAAATCACAAATCCGGAAGAAAGTCCTCGAGGTTCTCGATCTCGTGAAGCTCAAACATAAAGAGCGCAACTATCCGGACGAATTATCTGGGGGCGAACAACAACGGATCTCGATCGCGAGAGCCATCGTCAATCGTCCGTCACTCGTCATCGCCGATGAGCCGACTGGGAACCTGGACCCGGATACAGCATGGGAGATCATGGAAGTATTTGAAGAGATTTATCGCCGTGGGACAACGGTCGTAATGGCGACACACAACCGAGACATCGTGAACAAGATGCGTCATCGTGTCTTAGCAATCGACGGAGGAAAAATCGTCCGAGACGAAGAGAAAGGAATGTACGGCTATGAAGTTTAATGGATTCCGTCATTTACGGGAAGGGGCAAAAGGTCTCGTCCGGAACGGCTGGATGACATTCGCTTCTGTCAGTGCTGTTACCGTCACTTTACTTCTCGTAGGAATATTCGCAATGCTCATGTTCAACGTCAACAAGATTTCCGATAACGTCGAAAAAGACGTTGAAATTCAAGTGTTCGTCGAACGAGAAGCAGACCAGTCGAAGATTAATGCAGTGGGTGACTCCCTCAAGCAGATGCCGGGTGTCAACTCTGTTCGTTATAGTTCGAAAGAAGAAGAACTGGACCGCTTCAAGGAGCAACTTGGCGAAGGCTCACAAGCTTATCAGTCGGTTGAAAAGGATAACCCACTTCACGACCGATATATCGTCAAAGCTACCTCACCAAAAGAGACAGAAACACTTGCAAATTCCATCAAAAAAATGGAAAATGTAGATAGTGTCGAATATGGTAAGGACTATGTTAAAAAGATGTTTAACTTCCTTGAAGGAGTTCGGATCGGTGGAATCATCCTGATCGTCGGATTGACATTCATGGCAATGTTCCTCATTTCGAACACGATCAAAGTCACGATCTTCTCCCGTCGCCGGGAAATCGAGATCATGCGCCTCGTCGGAGCGAAAAACGGATTCATCCGTGCACCGTTCTTCGTCGAAGGATTACTGATGGGCATATTAGGCGCCATCATCCCGATCGTCGTCGTCTACTTCGGTTACGAAGTCTCTTACAACGCGATCCAACCGCAACTTGCTACCGTGAATGCGGGAATCTTCTCGCTGATTCCACCAGGTGAACTGTCGGCACAAGTCGTCTTGATCCTACTCGGACTCGGTGCATTCATCGGTGTATGGGGATCTACGACATCACTCGGTCGTTTCTTGAAGATTTAAGTGATTCACTCAAAAATAAAATAGAGGAGAGATGCTTCTCATGAAAGTCCGATTCTATTCTGCCGTCCTGAGCTTAGCTTTGATTGGAACTAGTGTGTCCGTTGATGCCACGTCGAAAGAAGATTTGCTGAAGGAACAACAGGAGGTCGAAAGCCGTCTGAAAGAGACGGAACGATCACAGAATCAGACATCAGAGAAGTTAATCTTGACGAAACAGGAGCGCAAGGAAGCCCGTGCGCAACTGGATGAAGTCAACAGCCGTTTGGATGATTTAGCGCTTAAAATAGCCGATCAACAAGCGGCTGTTGCTGCATCTAAAGAACAATTGCGTCTGACGGAAGAAGCGATTTCCGAGACGTTGAAGGAACTGCATCAGCAAGAAGAGTTGCTCGGAAGCCGATTGCGTGCCGTCCAGCAAAAAGGAGACGTCAAATACATCGAGGTCCTGCTCGACGCGAAGGACTTCGGTGATTTGATTTCGCGTTTCAGTACGGTCAGCGAGATCATCAAACAAGATGATAATGTCTTGCAAGCCTATAAGGCGAACGTCAAACAACTGAACGAACAACGTTCGGAGCAGGCCTTATTACTGGAGAGCATGAAACAGGAACAACGGAAGTTACTCGTGCTTCAGACGCGAATCATCGCGGAGTCTGATTTGAAGCGGAAGCTCGTCGTCCAGTTGAACACGAAGGTCAAGGAACTGCAACAAGAGCAGTTCTCGAAAGCCGAGGAGGCGGAAATCCTCGCGGATCAGCGCCGTCTGATCCAAAACGAATTGATTGCCCTGCAAGAAGCGGAACGAAAAGCAAAAGAAGAAGCGAAACGGAAAGCCGAAGAAGCCGCGCGGGCAGCAGAAGCCAAACGTCAAGCAGAAGCTGCTGAAGCTGCACGAGAGGCAGCAGCGCAACAGGAACAGAAACAAGAGACACCGAAAGCAGAGACACCAAAAACAGAGACGTCGGTTCCTGAGACTGAGACGCCAAGTGCAACACCGGATTCGAGTGTTGATGTCGACGTCAGTCGACCATTCCACTTACCAGTCAAAGGCTATGTCTCGTCACCATTTGGTCCGCGGAACAATCCATTGACAGGGAAGCCGGAGTTGCATACGGGCATCGATCTCGTCAATGCGAAAGGGACTCCGATTCATGCGACAGCCGGTGGGATCGTCCTCCGTGCCGGTAGTGCGACCGGGTACGGAAATGTCGTCATGGTGACGCATTTGATCGACAGACAGGTCTATACAACCGTTTATGCGCATCTCGACTCGATCAGTGTGTCGGCGGGTCAAACGGTCATGCCAGGTCAAACGGTCGGGACGCTTGGCTCAACTGGCTGGTCAACAGGACCGCATCTGCATTTCGAATTGCATAAGGGAGAATGGGCGGTCGGACAACCAAATGCGGTGGATCCGGCACCGTACATCTTTTGACATCCCATAGAATACCGAAAAGATAGGGTAACCTATCTTTTTTTGCTATACTGAAAAAAATACTGCGTTTTTTAACGGAAGTGGGGAATCAAGCGTGAAAAAATCTACAACAGCAGTCATCGCGGTCAGTACCTTCGGGCTTGGTTTAGGGGCAGGCGCCGTCGGGATGCTAGCGGCTGGCGGAACGGATTCTGTCTCGACGTCATCGTCGTCGGCGAATGCGACGGGTGATTGGAAAAAAGTCGATCAGGTCCGTCAAATGATCGAACAGAACTATCTAGAGGACGTAACGGATAAAGAACTGCTGGACGGTGCGTTGTCCGGCATGGCGGAAGTGCTTGACGATCCGTATTCCGTCTATATGGATGAGTCGGAGACGGCATCGTTCAATACGAATCTATCGTCTTCGTTCGAAGGGATCGGTGCGACGCTTGAACAAAAGGGCGAGTCGATCGTCATCGTCTCACCGATTAAGGGATCACCTGCTGAAAAAGCCGGGATCAAACCGGGTGACGTCATCTTAGAAATCGACGGCAAGTCGACGAAAGGGCAAAAGACGGATCAAGCGGTCAAGAAAATCCGTGGTGAAAAAGGAACGAACGTCGTCCTGACGATTCAGCGCAGTGGACAAGACGCGATGGACATCACGATCAAACGGGATACGATTCCGATCGAAACGGTCTATACGTCGACTGAGGACGTCAACGGGAAGAAGATTGGTGTCTTGCAAGTGACGCAGTTCTCAGAACCGACGGCAGAAGAGTTCGAGAAGGGGCTCGCGAAACTCGAGAGTCAGAATATCGATGGGCTCGTCATCGACGTTCGCGGAAATCCGGGCGGTCTTTTGACGGCTGTCTCAAGCATGATTGCACCGTTCATTCCGAAAGACGTTCCGATTTATCAAGTTGAGAACAATAAAGGCGAGCGGCAGCAGGAATTCGGGAAGGCAGACGAGAAGAAACCTTATAACATCGTCGTGCTCGAAGACGGCGGATCAGCGTCAGCATCCGAGATTCTGGCAGCCGGTCTGAAGGAAGGTGCCGGGGCTGAGGTCGTCGGTACAAAATCGTTCGGTAAAGGCATCGTCCAAAGTGCGTATGATTTAAAGGACGGTAGTGATTTGAAGTTGACAACAAACAAATGGCTGACGCCGGACGGTAACTGGATCCATAAAAAAGGGGTCAAGCCAACGATTGAAGTCAAGCAACCAGCGTACTTCAACGTCACGAAGATCCTGACTGACAAAAAGTCGCTTGAAGTCGGCGATTACGGTAAATCGGTCGAAAACGCTCACTTAGTCCTCGAAGCGATCGGTTACGAGCCAAAAGGACAGGATGGGTATTTCGGTGACACGATGAAACAAGCCGTCGAAGCCTTACAAAAGGATGCGAAACTCGACGTCACTGGAAAAATCGATCAGCAGACAGCGGGTGAGATGGAGACGCGTCTCCTGAAGAAACTCGAGGACGACAAAAATGACGTCCAGCGGAAAAAAGCACTCGAGGTCGCTGCTCAATAATAAGGAATGGAAAGAGGTCTGAATGCGCGTGGAATTACTCGATGAAATTGGTTGGACCGCGATTAGTCTCATCGCCAGTCCGACCTTGTGGTTAGCACTCCTTGTCAGTTGGGTCATCGGCATCCGGCGTGTCAAACGGGAACGCGGATTGTTCCGCTCCCGGACACACGGTAAACGAAGCGATGTCCTCGAAACACTTTTACCCGGGTTACTAATTGGTCTCGTCTTATCCGTCGTCAGTGGCTGGCTTGGATTGACGGTGACACCACAATACGCTTTGTTGTTACTAGCGCTTTCGAGCGTGTTGTTGTTGATTGGCATCGTTCGCTTGAACGTACCGCTTTGGCCGATCGTCTTGCTTGGACTTGCTGGCTGGTTCCTAATGGATTCGCGTCTTGATCCGGTTCGAGCGGTTGAGCCGAAAATGATTTTATTGCTTGCGACGTTAACGCTCGTCGCGGAATGTCTACTCGTCTGGTGGCGCGGGCAACGACGCCTGTCACCGTCACTCGTCGTCTCGAAGCGTGGTCGCTTCATCGGTGGGCTGTCAGCGAATAAACTTTGGCTATTGCCTTTGCTCGTCTTTGTTCCGGGCGACGTGCTTGAAGCCTGGTGGCCACGTTACAGTTTCCCAGAACTCGTTCCGATCGTTCTCTGGTTACCGATCGGCTTCAGCTTCCTCTTTACGGGTAAGTTACCGAAAGAATTGATGCGTCCACTCGTTCAAGGACGTTTAATTACGAGCCTCGTTGCAATTCTATTGACGGTTCTTGCATACGTCACCGGACAAGCTGAATGGCTGTACGGGATCGTTTTGTTGCTCGTCCTGCACATTGTGTTGCATCAGCGGGTCAAGCGATTGAACCGGGCACAGACACCATTGTTCCTCAATGGAACGCGTGGTGCCGTCATTCTCGGAACGCTACCTGATAAACCAGCTGCCGAGATGGGCTTGATTCCGGGCGAAGCGATTTATAAGGTCAATGGTGAAAAGGTCGATTCGGAAACATCGTTCTACGAAGCCATCCAAAAACACAAACCGTATCTGCGTCTTGAAGTCATGAACCATAACGGAGACATCCGGTTTGCGCAACGTGCCTTCTATGAACAAGATCATCATGAGCTCGGCATCCTGTTCGTCAATGAGCCGGTCCATGGTCGCACTAAAGTGCGGTCCTTGCATTAACGAGTACATCCCTGTCACGGAACAGCCGTGACGGGGATTTTTTTGTCGGCAGAAAAATCGAGGATCAACACTCGAAGCAAAAAAGAAACTTTTGCATTTTCGAAAAAAAGGGTAACTTCCTAAAAGGAGCACTTCATAATCGAATGTTTGTTCGTAAAGTGGTACAATAAAAATAGATTTTTTACGTGATGAGGGGGAAGCAAACGATGGAATTTGAACTCGTTTCACCATTTGAGCCAGGCGGTGATCAGCCGACGGCAATCGAAAAATTGGTGACTGGGCTAAAACAAGGCGAACGACATCAGACGTTGCTTGGGGCGACTGGTACCGGGAAGACGTTCACGGTCTCGAACGTCATCAAGGAAATCAAGAAACCGACGCTCGTCCTTGCCCACAACAAAACACTAGCGGGACAACTCTACTCGGAGTTCAAGGAATTCTTCCCGAACAATGCGGTCGAATACTTCGTTAGTTTTTATGATTATTATCAGCCGGAAGCGTATGTCCCATCGACGGATACGTTCATTGAGAAGGACTCTTCGATCAACGATGAGATTGATAAACTACGTCACTCGGCGACGTCCGCCCTGTTCGAACGGGAGGACGTCTTGATCGTTGCGTCTGTCTCGTGTATCTATGGTCTCGGTAACCCGGAAGAGTACAACAACCACGTCTTGTCACTGCGTGTCGGCAATGAGATGGGGCGTAACGAGATGCTCCATCGTTTAATCGACATTCAGTATGAGCGTAACGACATCGACTTCCAGCGTGGACGCTTCCGTGTCCGCGGAGACGTCGTTGAAATCTTCCCGGCGTCACGCGACGAACAGTGTGTCCGAGTCGAGTTCTTCGGTGACGAGATTGAACGGATTCGTGACATGGATCCGCTGACAGGTGAGATCGTCGCGGACCGCGAGCACATCTCGATCTTCCCGGCGTCCCACTTCGTGACGGGGGATACCCGTCTGCAGAAAGCGATCGCGAACATCGAGAAGGAACTAGAGGTCCAGCTTGCGAAGCTACGCGAAGACAATCAGTTGCTCGAAGCGCAACGGCTCGAACAACGGACGAACTACGATCTCGAGATGATGCGTGAGATGGGCTATTGCTCCGGAATCGAGAACTACTCGCGTCATTTGAACTTGATGCCAGAAGGGGCAACGCCGTATACGTTGCTCGATTACTTCCCGAAGGACTTCTTGCTCGTTGCCGATGAGTCGCACGTCACACTGCCGCAAATTCGCGGGATGTATAACGGAGACCAGGCACGGAAACAAGTCCTCGTCGATCACGGCTTCCGTCTTCCATCGGCAAAAGACAACCGTCCGTTACGGTTCGAGGAGTTCGAGGAAAAAGTCAGTCAGGCAATCTATATCTCAGCGACACCAGGACCATATGAACTCGAACATTCAAAAGAGATGGTCGAGCAAATCATTCGTCCGACCGGCCTCGTCGATCCGACGATCGAGATTCATCCAATCACGGGACAAATCGATTACTTGATGGATAACATCCGTGACCGGGTCGCGAAGAACGAACGTGTTCTCGTGACGACACTGACGAAGAAGATGGCAGAAGACTTGACCGATTACTTGAAAGAGAATGGTGTCAAGGTCAACTACATGCACTCGGAGATCAAGACGCTGGAAAGAATTGAAATCATCCGTGACTTACGACTCGGGAAATACGATGTCCTCGTCGGGATCAACTTATTACGAGAAGGACTCGATATTCCGGAAGTCTCACTCGTGACGATTCTTGATGCCGATAAGGAAGGGTTCTTGCGGTCGGATCGTTCGCTGATTCAAACGATTGGTCGGGCGGCTCGGAACTCGGAAGGACACGTCATCTTGTTTGCCGATAAAGTTACCGATTCGATGCAACGCGCGATCGATGAGACGGAACGCCGTCGCGCGATCCAGATGGCGTTCAATGAAGAACATGGCATCACGCCGCAGACGATCAAAAAAGATGTTCGTGGTGTCATCAGTACGACGATCGAGAGCGACGACACCGTCGAAAAACTCGAGAAGTTCAACAAACTCAAAAAACCGGAGCGCGAAACGTTGCTTGAGCAGCTCGACCAAGAGATGCGTCAAGCGGCGAAGGACATGCAGTTCGAACGAGCTGCTGAGCTCCGCGACCTCATATTAGAATTGAAAGCAGGTGCCTAAGTTGGGAGAAAAGAAGAATCAGATTATCATCAAAGGCGCTCGCGTCAATAATCTACAAAACATCGATGTCGAAATCCCCCGCGATCAGCTCGTCGTCTTGACGGGTTTGTCCGGGTCAGGGAAATCGTCGCTTGCCTTCGACACGATTTACGCTGAAGGACAACGGCGTTATGTCGAAAGTTTATCTGCCTATGCCCGTCAGTTCCTCGGACAGATGGATAAACCGGATGTCGATACGATTGAAGGACTGAGTCCAGCAATTTCAATCGACCAGAAAACGACGAGTAAAAACCCACGGTCGACGGTTGGAACGGTCACAGAGATCTATGATTATTTGCGTCTGTTGTATGCACGAATTGGTAAACCGATTTGTCCAAATCACGGAATCGAGATTTCGAGCCAGACGATCAGTCAGATGGTCGACCAAGTGATGGAGTTACCGGAGCGGACCCGTCTGCAAATCCTCGCGCCAATCGTTTCCGGACGAAAAGGAACGCACGTCAAGGTACTCGACGATTTGAAGAAAGAAGGTTTCGTCCGCGTCCGTGTCAACGGAGAGACGATGGATCTCGCCGAAGAGATCACGCTTGAGAAAAACAAGAAACACTCGATCGAAGTCGTCGTCGACCGTGTCGTCGTGCGACCAGACGTCGAAGCCCGTCTTGCGGACTCACTTGAGACTGCCCTTCGCCTCGCGGATGGTCGGGTCATCGTCGATACGATGGACGGCAACGAACTGTTGTTCAGTGAACATCATGCTTGTCCAATTTGTGGCTTCTCAATCGGCGAACTCGAACCACGGATGTTCTCGTTCAACTCACCGTTTGGTGCTTGTACGTCATGTGATGGTCTCGGAACGAAGCTTGAGGTCGATGTTGATCTCGTCGTGCCGCATCCCGATAAGTCGTTGAACGAAGGGGCAATCGTGGCGTGGGAACCGACGAGCTCGCAGTATTATCCACAATTACTCAAAGCGGTCTGCGACCACTTCAAGATCGATATGGATACACCGTTCGAACAATTGTCAGAAGAACACCGTGAAACGATCTTGAACGGAAACACGAAGGAAGAGATTCACTTCCGTTATGAGAACGACTTCGGGATGGTCCGAAATACGAACCTCTACTTCGAAGGGGTCCTCAATAACTTACAACGTCGCTTCAAGGAGACGTCGTCTGATTATATCCGGGAACAGATGGAAGGCTACATGGCGAAGAAAGCTTGTCCGACGTGTCAAGGACACCGCTTGAAACGGGAATCACTTGCCGTCAAAGTATCCGATCATCATATCGGTGAAGTGACGAAGATGTCTGTTAAACAAGCGGTCATGTTCTTCGACGAACTACCGGAGAAGTTGAGTGAGAAGGATCAGACGATTTCGCGGATGATCGTCCGTGAGATTCACGAACGGGCGTCGTTCCTCGAGAACGTCGGTCTCGATTACCTGACGATCTCACGCGCAGCCGGTACGTTGTCCGGTGGGGAAGCGCAACGGATTCGTCTTGCGACACAAATTGGTTCGCGTCTGACGGGCGTCCTCTACGTTCTCGATGAACCATCGATCGGTTTACACCAACGTGATAATGATCGTCTGATCAATACGCTGAAGGCGATGCGTGATCTCGGCAACACGTTGATCGTCGTCGAACACGATGAAGACACGATGATGGCAGCCGACTACTTGATCGATATCGGACCTGGTGCCGGCGATCACGGTGGATTCGTCACGGCAGCCGGGAAACCGGAAGAGTTGATGCAGGATGCGAACTCGTTGACTGGTCAATACTTGTCCGGGAAGAAGTTCATTCCTGTTCCATCAACACGCAAAGAGCCGGACGGTCGGATGCTCCATATCCACAAAGCATCGGAAAACAACCTGAAGAACGTCGATGTCGATATTCCGCTGGGTCTGTTCGTCGCCGTCACCGGTGTCTCGGGCTCCGGGAAATCGACGTTGATCAATGAAATTCTCTATAAGACGATTGCGCACGAGATGAACCGGGCGAAAGAAAAACCGGGTGCCCATAAAGGGATTACCGGTCTGGATCAAATCGATAAGGTCATCGACATCGACCAGTCGCCGATCGGTCGGACACCACGTTCGAACCCAGCAACGTATACCGGTGTCTTCGATGACATCCGTGACGTCTTTGCTTCGACGAACGAAGCGAAACTGCGTGGTTATAAAAAAGGACGCTTCAGTTTCAACATCAAGGGTGGACGCTGTGAAGCTTGTCGTGGCGACGGGATCATCAAGATTGAGATGCACTTCTTACCGGACGTCTATGTACCGTGTGAAGTCTGTCATGGGAAACGTTATAACCGCGAAACACTCGAAGTGAAATATAAAGGCAAGACGATTGCCGACGTGCTTGAGATGACGGTTGAAGATGCCCTCGCCTTCTTCGAGAACATTCCGAAGATCACGCGTAAATTGCAGACGATCGCTGACGTCGGTCTGACATACATGCGTCTCGGTCAACCCGCGACGGAACTGTCCGGCGGGGAAGCGCAACGTGTTAAACTGGCGTCCGAGTTGCATAAACGCTCGACTGGGAAGACGATCTACATCCTCGATGAGCCGACGACAGGACTCCACGTCCACGACATTGCGCGTCTCTTGAAAGTCTTGCAACGTCTCGTCGACAATGGTGATACAGTGCTCGTCATCGAACACAACTTGGATGTCATCAAGACGGCCGACTACTTGATTGATTTAGGACCAGAGGGTGGCGACGGTGGCGGAACGATTGTTGCTGCCGGTACACCGGAACAGATTGCTGAAGTCGAAGCATCCTACACGGGACGATACCTCGCACCTGTCCTTGAACGCGATGCGGCACGAATTGAATCGTGAAACTTTTGTGGATGAGGATTCGTAGGAAGGAACTAAGGGAACTTAAACGAAAGTATCATGTAACACACGTTTGAGGTTCAAGAATAGGAGGGAACGGTTCATGAAGCAAGATATGCGTCAATTGATATTGGAGCAAGTCAAAGAAGGAAAGTTAACGATTGATGAGGCACTCGATAAACTCGAGCGGCTCGAAGCGATCGACGAACGTGCAACTTCTGCCAGTGAACATAAGTACGTCGATGAACCAGAACAATATGATCGGGTCGACCAGTATTCCGTCGATTCACTGACGACGAAAGTCATGTCAGCGTTCGATAATCTCGTCAGCCGGATCAAGGACAGTGATCTTTCGCTTAATCAGGCGTCCGGTCCGAACGTCACCTACGTCAAACAATTCCCATTCAGCGGAGAGACGGTTCACGTCGATCTGTTCAATGCAAACTTGGTCGTCGAACCGAGTGATCTCGAAGAATGCGAATTGACGGTGACAGGACGTCCGCTCCGCCGCCAACAAGTGACGGAAGAACAGGCGCTTGAGCAACTTCAGGCCGCTGTTCAACACGCAGTCTCGGCGAACACACTCTCGATCCGTTTGAAGGATAAGAGTGTCCGGGCGACAGTCCATCTGAAAGTTCCGCGCCGTCATTACGAATCATTCGTCTTACAGACACTGAATGGGGAAATTTCGTTGACGTCACTCGATACGACATCTGCTCAACTGATGACAGCGAACGGTCGGGTCAACGTCCGTGATTTGTTCAGTGAGGATGTCAAAGTATCGACTGCGAACGGTTCGATTGAAATCGAAGAGTCGGAGTTGAAGGTCTTGAAGGCGAAGACAGCTAATGGACAAATCATCACGGCAGGTGTCTTCGAACGTTCAGAACTGAAAACAGCGAACGGAAACGTCCGCTGCGAGCTGAAGACAGCGCAAAATGCGAAGGTCAAAGCGTCGTCGCTTGCTGGAAGCATCGCCCTGATGTTGCCGCACGGCGCTGAAGTCTACGGGGAGCTTGAGACAAACTTTGGTGGTCTCAACTGCAACCTCGATGACATGGAATTAATCCGGGATCAAAAAGAGATTGTCAACCGGAAGCTCCATTTCGTATCAGGTCGCGGTCGCTCACCAAAAATCGAGGTTGAAGCGGATACGAAGACAGGTACGATTTCGGTCACGCATGGTGTTCACCTCAGTCCACAAGCGTTATAAGAAATAGATAACAGCTACTTGATTCTTAATCGAATCAGGTAGCTGCTTTTTTTGTATCCTGCTTTTTACGCGACTCCTGCAGGAAAAAGCGCGGTGATCCGCGCTGTCAGAGACAAACGAGACCCGGCTACTCGTTCGTTCGAACGATGCAGCCGCGGCTCGTGTCTCGCCTGAGGAAAGCAAGTAGAAGAAAAGGATATATCGCTATGTTTTCCTTTAGATAAACAAACACCCATCCTCATAAGAAGATGGGTGTAGCTTACATCAATAATCGTAGTCCTGATCCATCATCGGCTCGTCGAAGTTCATGTTCTCGATATTATTCATATCGTAACCGAACGAGAGTAAGGCAATGACACCGATGATTGCAAGAACGATCGAAACGAGAATCAGACCGATTCCGAGCCAACTCTTTCCACGTGCGCGATTCCAATAGAAGATGATCGCGAGGACGTAGGAAATGAATGAACCACTGATGAAGATCCCGATAATCGAGATGATGAAGAATAAGAGGGCAGTTTGATCTTGATTACGCGAATACGCTTTCCACATATCAATCAGTGAGATGATGAGATAGACGAAACCAGCAATCGCTAGAACCGCAAATAAGATAATGACTAAAATTAATCCGATACCACCGCCTGACATCACGGCAAAACCTCCTTCAAAATATTAACTCTTTATTCCATTCCCAAGAAATCATGCTTCTAATCCAATTCCATGAATCCAATAAAAATATGGTACAATACTTCAAGTGAAAGGGGCTGACGAAGCGTGCAACCAAAAGTGCGAACAGCTGAAATCGTAAAACAATTCAATCTCCACATCGTCACGGGAGAAGAGGGCTTACATCGTCCGATTCTGACGGCTGATTTGTGCCGACCTGGCCTTGTGCTTGCCGGTTATTATGCCTATTACCCGGCAGAACGTCTCCAGATTCTCGGAAAAACAGAATTGACGTTCTTCAATAATTTAACGTACGAGGAACAACGCGAACGAGCGAATGTCCTCTGTACGGATGAAACACCTGGTATCTTGATCACACGTGGATTTGACGTACCGGAAGCGATCATCCAAGCTGCAGACGAGACGAACGTGCCACTGTTGACGACAAAAGGGCATACGACATCGGTCGAGTCACAGATCACGAACTTCCTCGAAGCGGAACTCGCACCAACGACAGCGATGCATGGTGTCCTCGTCGATATCTATGGTGTCGGTGTCTTCATCAAAGGGGCAAGTGGTGTCGGTAAATCGGAAACGGCACTCGAACTCGTTAAACGAGGTCACCGCCTAGTGGCGGACGACTCAGTTGAGATTCGTCAAACTGGTGACGGGATTCTCGTTGGGACAGCACCGAAGTTGATTCAGCATCTGCTTGAGATTCGTGGAATCGGGATCATCGATGTGATGACGTTGTTCGGTGCAGGCGCGGTTCGCTCGCACAAGAAGATCAGCCTCGTCTGTAACCTCGAGATTTGGGATCAATCGAAAGTCTATGACCGCGTCGGCCTGGACCAAGAGACACTCCAAATCATCGATACGGAAATTCCGTTCCTGACAATTCCGGTTCGTCCCGGACGAAACCTTGCTGTCATCATCGAAGTCGCAGCAATGAACTATCGTCTGAAGAACATGGGCATCAACACAGCAGAAGAATTCGCGGGACGTCTCGCGCAAGCAATTGAAGATGGGAATGGTGGTCTTTGATGGGAACTTTAGCCTCTGTACAACCAACGTTTGACCGTGTGGCGATCGAACTCGGTCCTGTACCGATTTACTGGTACGGGATCGTCATCGCACTCGGTGCGGTCGTTGGACTGTTGATTGCAATTTTCGAATCGAAGCGAATCGGCTTCAACGAAGAGTATGCGGTTGATGTCGTCATCTGGTCGATTCCGATCAGTATCATCTGTGCCCGGATTTACTACGTCGCGTTTGAGTGGAACTACTATAGTCAACATCTTGACCAAATCATCAACATCCGCCAAGGTGGGATCGCGATCCACGGTGCGATCATCGGTGCGATTTTGACGGTCATCATCTATACGCGTAAGAAAAAGATCTCGTTCTGGCAAATCGCCGATATCTTGGCACCATCGCTCTTGTTCGGTCAAGCGGTCGGACGCTGGGGCAACTTCTTCAACCAAGAAGCACACGGTGGCGAAACGACATGGTCGTACTTACAAGATACGCTCCACTTGCCGAACTGGATCGTTAACCAGATGTACATTGATGGAACATACTATTTACCGACGTTCCTCTATGAAAGCATCTGGAACATCATCGGTGTCATTCTGTTGATCGTCTGGCGGATGAAGTTCAATCCACGTCGTGGGTATATCTTCCTTGGTTATCTCGTGTGGTATTCAATCGGACGCTACTATATCGAAGGTCTCCGGACGGACAGTCTGTTGATGGGAGATGGACTCCGGACGGCGCAAATCGTCTCAATCTGTTTGATCATCTTCGGTGTGATCATGATGGTCGTTCGCCGCAACGCCGTTCGTTACTTGGACGGTTCGAAAAAGGAGGCGAAGTAATCGATGATTCGCACGCTACTGTTTGATTTAGATGGAACGTTGATCGACACGAATCCATTGATCTTAAAAAGCTTCGAGCATACGCTCAGTTACTATTATCCGGACCGGACGTTCACGGAAGCGGAACTGCTTCCGTTCATCGGTCCGACGCTAGAAAAATCGTTCTCGGCGATGAATGCAGAACAGTGGAAAGAGATGGTCGCTTTTTACCGCAGCTACAACATCGCGATGCATGACGCGCTCGTGCTCGAGTATCCAGGTGTGCTTGACGGATTACGTCGTCTGCATGAAGCAGGATACAAGATGGCGGTCGTGACGTCGAAAAGTCGTCGTGTCGCTCTTCGCGGTATCGAGTTGTTCGGATTGACATCACTCTTTGATGCTGTCATTGCAGCCGACGACGTAACGGAAGAAAAACCAGCCGTTGAGCCATTCGAAAAAGCGATGCAGTTGCTTGGAGCAACGGCAGACGAAACGATCATGGTCGGTGACAACGATACGGACATTCTCGGTGGTAAGAACGCGGGACTGAAGACGGTCGCGGTCGGTTGGGCAATCAAAGGTCGTGCGTATTTAGAAGCCCTCGAACCGGATGTCATCATTGATTCGATGGATCATCTTGCTACTTGGCTGGAGGAACAAAATGGCACGGCGAACTGATCGGTTTCAGGTCGGTACGACGAATCCGCTCTGGCACATGTACCAGACCGTGTCGTTCTTTAAAGTGATGTGGTGCTTTACGATCATCACGATCGGTCGGTTCGCTCCGTCGCTTCGTTTCAAGAACGCGCTCTACCGGACATGCCTCCGGATGAAGATCGGCGAGAAGACGGCGCTTGCCTTGATGGTGATGCCGGACACGATGTTCCCAGAGAGGATCACGATTGGTGACAATACGATCATCGGCTTCAATACGACGATTCTCTGTCATGAATATTTGACGACGGAGTACCGTTTAGGTGACGTCGTCATCGGAAGCAACGTCTTGATTGGTGCGAACGTGACGATTCTACCCGGCGTAACGATCGGAGATGGTGCCGTCGTTGGTGCCGGATCTGTCGTTCACCGGGACATTGCACCGAACGAACGGGTCTCGAGTCAGCCGCTTCGCCGGCATGAAATGTGACAAAACTGTGAGAAGGAAGAAGGAAAAAAGATGACGCACATCCGCTTTACGTATAAGACAGGAAAGTATTTCGGAAGATTATTCGCCGAACGTCCACAAGGTCTCGTCGTTGAGGTGTTGGCTGTCGAGAAGCATCCTGTTCAAGGGGATCTTCATCAGCCGAACCAAGTCGATGTCCCGCTCTTCCATATCCGGACCGCCTTGCATAAGCACGAAAAGATCACGGTTTCGCCCGCAGTCGTTTATGCATATGACGGAGAGATTCCGGATTATGCGACGAGCTTACGGCAAGCATATGACAAGGACGTGGCACGTCTTGAAGGACTGAATCCAGAGACGGATGCTTTTGTACGAAAATGCTTAGAGAATTACAAAGAACTGGAATCGATTTATGCAAAACGCTGGGGATGAACTCCGGCGTTTTTTTCTGTTGCATGCCTCCTAGAGATAGGGTATTCTTGTGTCTGCAACTACGAAACCAGTTTACTATTTATGGGGGCTTGAATCATGATGGAATTAACCAAATACAAAGCAGACCCCTTTGCGATAACAGCGCGCCAAGCGGAACTTTTTTATTTCCGCGGACGGAAGGCGCACCGGGAAGGGCGACTGGACGAAGCCGTCTATCATCTAGATGAGGCGACGACACTTCAGCCAGCGGACATCCGTTATTTGCTCCGTTATGCCCGTGTCTTATTCGAGACTGGAGAAATCAATCATGCGAATGATGTCTTGAAACAAGTACGCGCACTCGACGCATCAAATACGGAAGCACTCTTTTATTTAGCGAATAACTACGCACACGTCTCGCTTTACGAAGAAGCGCGACAACATGCGATGGAATATTTAGAGCAAGCACCAAACGGCAAACACGCGGAGGCATCGGCCGCACTCGTGGAACTGATTGATCTTGAACAAGAGATGGAAGACGACGAAGAGGATGAATTGATTCGTCTGCACGGTCAGGCACAACGCCAGATCGATAAAGGAATGCTGTTCGCGGCACAGGAGACGTTGACTGGACTGATTGCCCAGTACCCGACGTTCTGGCCTGCCTACAACAACCTCGCGATCGTCGAGTTCTATTTAGGAGAGAATGATCAAGCATTCGCTTCCCTCGAACGGGTCCTTGAAGGAAACCCGGGCAATTTGCATGCCCTCTGTAACACGCTCGTCTTGCTACACGAGATGGGACAGGACGAAGAGGCACATCGTCTCTCTCGTCAGCTCGAACACGTCCGTTCCGTGCATCTTGAGACACGTTATAAGGTTGCCTCAACTTTAGCGATCATCGGACGGTACGATATCGCCTATGAAGAGTTGAAATTACTCGAGCGTCGCGGTTACCGAGGAGATCCACTCTTCGGTCACTGGTTATCGATCTCTGCCTATAAGACGGGACATGTCGAAGAAGCGGCGGCTTTCTTGAAGTCGGACGAAGCACAAGCGTTAAAGGAAGAAACGGATACGTATGACATCCGCCACAACCTGCAATTCCGTTCAGCACTCATCCAAGCGTTGAAGACAGAAGATGATGTCTCGCGCATCTTCACGGCACTGCTCCTTGGCAAACTGAACGATGCCGAGGCACGACTGGCGTTATCGATGATGCCAGAAGTGACGGACCGGGAAGACGTTCTCTTATTGACAGAACAGATTGTCATTGAGATGGAAGGTCGGACTGATGTCGTGGATGAACGCATTCACCGGGCATTGCAGACGATCCGTCTTGCGGAACGATTCGTTTCAGACGAAGAACGAATGAGTCTTGAAGGTGATTTTTACGAGCGCTTCGCACAACTCGTCTTAAGCGGTGAGTCATTCGATTCGATCGAAGCATCCGCTGCATCGCTGCTTTATCTGTTCCATGATTTACGGGACGGGATGTTGATCGAAGAATGTGCATCGCTCGTCGATTGTGCATTTGATCATGTCGCATCAATGATCCGGACACATGAACGGATGCTGGCACCGCTGCAAGCAAAGTGTTAGACGTTTAGGCGATTCTCACCTATACTCAAACTACAACGATTATGATAAATGGGGTGGAATCATGGCGGAAACAGAACAAAAAATTTATGACGTCATCATCATCGGGGCAGGTCCTGCTGGGATGACAGCTGCACTTTATGCATCACGTGCGAACCTTTCGACATTGATGATCGAACGCGGGATTCCGGGCGGTCAAATGGCGAACACAGAAGATATCGAGAACTACCCAGGATACGATAGCATCCTCGGACCAGATCTCTCGCAAAAAATGTTCGACCACTCGAAAGCATTCGGCGCAGAATATGCGTACGGAGACGTTCGAAGCATCGAAGACGGTAAAGCATACAAAACGATTCATGCACACAACAAAGATTACTACGCACGGGCGATCATCATCGCGTCCGGTGCACAATATAAGAAGATCGGCGTACCGGGTGAAGAAGAGCTCGGCGGTCGCGGTGTCTCATACTGTGCCGTCTGTGATGGCGCGTTCTTCAAAGAAAAAGAACTCTTCGTCATCGGTGGAGGCGACTCTGCGGTTGAAGAAGGTGTCTACTTGACACGCTTCGCGAAAAAAGTCACGATCGTACACCGTCGTGATGAGCTCCGTGCTCAAAAAATTCTTCAAAAACGTGCGTTCGACAACCCGAAAATCGACTTCATCTGGAACCATACGGTCAAACAGATCAACGAACAAGACGGGAAAGTCGGCGGTATCGAGTTGATCAACACAAAAACAGCTGACGTGACGACGCATCCGATCGATGGAGTCTTCATCTACATCGGGATGAACCCAATCACTGGTTACGTCCAAGATCTCGGGATCTTAAACGACCAAGGCTACGTCGTGACGAACGAAGCGATGGAAACGAACATCAAAGGTATCTTTGCTGCCGGTGATGTTCGTGAGAAAACATTGCGCCAAGTTGTTACAGCAACAAATGATGGTTCGATCGCAGCGCAAAATGCACAGCATTTCATTGAAGCGTTGCTTGAAGAATTACAAGAATCCTCACACGCATAATATCGAACCAGTTTCATTGAAGGAGACTTCAGTGAAGCTGGCTCTTTTTTTATGATATACTGAGAAAGAAGTGAAAAATACACACGGAACTGTTGTCTGGAGGGCGAAAAGATGGAACAGAATCAACCGCAACTTGTCATCATCACGGGTATGAGTGGGGCTGGGAAGACTGTCGCAATGAACAGCTTTGAGGACTTAGGCTATTTTTGTGTCGACAATCTACCCCCGACGTTACTGCCGCATCTCATCGAAGTCATTGGACAAGTGCGTCCTAAAATCGCCGTTGCCATCGATACCCGCGCGCGTGATTTCATCGACAGCTTTTTTGTCGTCTATGAGGATTTAAAGAAAACGGACTTACAAATCCGGATGTTGTATCTTGATGCACGAAACGATGTCCTCGTACGTCGTTACAAAGAATCGCGCCGTTCGCATCCGCTCGCACCGACGGATTCCCCATTGATTGGAATCGAACGTGAGCGGACGTTGCTCGAAGGATTCCGTGATAAGGCACAGATGCTGATTGATACGAGTGACATCAAGCCGCTTGCACTGAAAGAACGTCTCTTGAAGGAGTTCACGGAAGGGACACGGATTCCGTTCACAGTCAACGTCATGTCGTTCGGGTTCAAACACGGCTTACCGCTTGATGCCGATCTCGTCTTTGACCTGCGCTTCTTACCGAATCCGTTCTACATTCCAGAGCTGCGTCCAAAGACGGGACTCGACGAGGAAGTCGCGTCCTACGTCATGCAGTGGCCGGAAGCGAAGCTGTTCTATAAAAAACTCGTCGATTTGCTCGAGTTCCTGATTCCACAATACGAGCGGGAAGGGAAGTCACAACTCGTCATCGCTCTCGGTTGTACAGGCGGGAAACATCGCTCGATCACATTCGCGGAAGCGATCAGTAAAGAATTCGCGACGCAGTATCACATCGAGACCAATCACCGGGATTATGTGTATGCGAAGGAGGAGAAGTGATGAAATGGGAACGTAAAGTCGTCGCCATCGGTGGCGGGACAGGACTCTCGACGCTTCTTCGTGGACTGAAACATTACCCGCTCGACATCACAGCCATCGTCACGGTCGCCGATGACGGGGGCAGTTCTGGTCGTCTGCGGACGGAATTCAACATGTTACCGCCAGGCGATATCCGAAACGTCATCGTCTCCTTATCGAAGTCGGAGACGTTGATGGACCGAATCATGCAATACCGGTTCGAGACCGGGGAAGGATTACACGGGCATTCGCTCGGAAACCTGATGCTGACAGCAGCGACTCAGCTTTGTAACGGTTCGTTCGTCGAAGCGATTGGCGTCATGGGACAACTGTTGAACGCAGAAGGAAAGGTCTATCCGGCGACGGAACGGACGATCACGTTATGTGCCGAGTTCGAGGACGGAACGATCGTCAAAGGCGAGTCGTTGATCCCGAAGGTTGGCAAGAAGATCGAACGGATCTTCCTCGAAGAACAAGATGTCCGACCGGTTCCGGAAGCGATTCAGGCAATTCTTGATGCCGATGTCATCGTCCTTGGTCCGGGTAGTCTCTATACGAGTATCATCCCAAATGTCCTGATCGATGAGATCCGGGAAGCAATCCAACAATCGTTAGCTCCGGTCGTCTATATCTGTAACGTCATGACGCAACCCGGCGAGACGACGGCGTTCACAGCCAATGAGCATTTAGCGGCACTCGAACGCTTCCTCGGACAAGGCGTCGTTGATACGATCATCGTCAACAACGAATCGATCGATGCGAGTTACCTGAAGAAATACCAGAAGGATCACGCTGACATCGTCACCTATAATGAAAAACAATTCGAGCTTGCTGGCGTTGAAGTGCTGGCAGACGATATCGTCGACTACAATCATCATTTCATCCGTCATGACTCAGATGCCGTCGCAAGCCTCGTCATGCGAAAGGTGTTGTCGATTCGACGGATGCGTCAACTCGAAGGAAAGGAGGAGCTGACATGAGCTTTGCCTCAGAAGTCAAAAAAGAATTAACGCAGATTCCGATCACCGATCACGAGATGAAGGCGGAACTCGCGGCGCTCGCCCGGATGAACGGTGCAATCTCGTTCGGTCTCGGACGTGGTCTGACACTCGATATCTCGACCGAGAATGCCTCGATTGCTCGTCGGATCTACTCATTGCTGAAAAAAGCATACGGGGTCCATCTCGATCTGCTCGTGCGGAAGAAAATGCGTCTGAAAAAGAATAATGTCTATATCGTCCGCGTCAAACAACAAGCGGACAAGATTTTACAAGACCTCGGGATTTTAGGGGAAGGGTTCACGATGATTCGTTCCATCAGTGACACGATCCTCAACGACGAACGCAAAGCGCGCGCGTATTTACGAGGAGCGTTTCTCGCCGGGGGTTCGCTCAACAATCCGGCGACGTCGTCGTATCACTTGGAGATTTTCAGCTTATATGAGGAGCACAATGCGGCGCTCCGTGGTTTATCAAACGTCTTTGATTTGAACGCGAAGGCGATCGAACGGAAAAAGGGACACATCCTCTACATCAAGGAGAGCGAAAAGATTTCCGATTTCCTCAAGCTCGTTGATGCGACACAATCGATGCTACGGTTCGAGGACGTCCGGATCTTAAAAGATATGCGTAACTCGGTCAACCGTCTCGTCAACTGTGAGACGGCAAACCTCAACAAAACGGTCGGTGCGGCATTACGCCAAGTCGAGAACATCAAGTTCCTTGAGCGGACGGTCGGGCTCGATGTCTTACCGGATAAGCTGAAGGAGATCGCGATCTTGCGTGTGACACATCAAGACGTGACGTTACAAGAACTCGGAGAGATGGTCGAAAGCGGCTCCATCTCAAAATCAGGGATCAATCACCGGTTGCGGAAGATTGATCAAATCGCTGAAAAAGTACGAAATGGAGAGTCGATGACAGGGGCCTTATAAGAGGGTCGCTTGCGGGATGAACCATAGTCTACTATAATATATAGTCGATGCAACTAAATGTTCGAATTAAGGAGTTTTTGAAATGGCTAACGAAAAGAAACGTATTTCGCTGACAGTCGATGCGAAGTTTGATGAAGTGTTAACAAAAAAAGCAAAATCAATCGGTGTACCGAAAAGCACACTCGTTGCGTTCGCAACATCTTTATTCCTGAAACAATTACAAGCAGAGGAAGAGCTTTCGCCACATGCGAACGCGATCTACTCGCTGATTCGTGAAAACCACGATATCGTTTCAGACATCACAGACTTGATCGACTGATCATCGACCTCTCGTTCTATAAGGAACGGGAGGTTTTTTTGTATGCAACGATAACCGACAAGGCTTCGCTTTCCTATGGATACAAAAAAAGTGCCTCCCGAAGGAGACACTCTGGATGACTTATGCACGTTCCATGACGCGGTCGATGAGACCGTAGTCAGCAGCAGCTTGTGCTGACATGAAGTTGTCACGCTCTGTATCGCGTTCGATGACTTCAAGTGGTTGTCCTGTGTTTTCAGCCATGATTTTATTGAGGTGCTCACGCATTTTGATGATACGCTCCGCATGGATTTTGATATCCGATGCTTGACCTTGTGTACCACCGAGCGGTTGGTGGATCATGATTTCAGCGTTTGGTAACGCGAAACGTTTTCCTTTTGCGCCCGCTTGGAGCAAGAACGCACCCATCGATGCTGCCATACCGATACAAATTGTTGAAACTTGTGGTTTGATGAAGTTCATTGTATCGTAAATCGCCATACCGGCAGTGATTGAACCACCTGGGCTGTTGATGTAAAGCGAGATTTCTTTATCTGGATCTTCTGCTGCTAAGAACAGAAGTTGGGCAACGACTGAGTTGGCGACGTTGTCGTCAATCGCGCTCCCGAGAAGAATGATGCGGTCTTTTAGCAAACGTGAGTAGATATCGTAAGCACGTTCCCCGCGGTTTGTTTGTTCGATGACTGTTGGAATTAACATAGTCTTTGCCTCCTTATAGTTGGTATGTAGCTTCCTATTCGACTTATCCTTATCATAATCCTTTGGTCAATATTGGTCAAAAGATACGATGCGACTTTTAGGTATTTTTCCATTACAAGGGCAAATGAAACATATCAGTATAGAAAAAAGGCAACGCCATTGCTGGCATTGCCTTGTAGTTGAATAAATGGTACACCCGGAGAGATTCGAACTCCCGACACCTGGTACCGGAAACCAGTGCTCTATCCCCTGAGCTACGGGTGCATCTGATGTACTGAACAATTAATAGTATAGCGACATTTTTTCAGAAAAGCAATAGGGAAGCATGACTTTTCTTTTCTCTAGCGACTCAAAAGGGGTTCAGAGCACGTTTTTTAAAACGTTTCTTCTATAATAAGAAGTGGGGGGAGGGGAATCGATGGATCAACGCCAGGAACAGACGCAACAGATGACGTTATCGGCGTCACAACAGTATCAGTTACATGTGCTTGAACAACCAGCGTCAGAGCTCGAGGAGGAATGGCGACGGTTGAAACGACGGTTGCATCGCCATTACCCGAATCAGGTTTCGCTAGAATTCGAGCAGATGGCGGGTAATTTAGCGTCCTATGAAGACGAGCTTCTTGCACAAATACGTTTAGAATCAGTCAGACAGGAAATAGGATATATGGCGGAACAACTCATCGTGTATTTAGAAGCGGACGGTTTAATGCGGACATCGGACGAGCAGCTTGCTGCATCCTTCTCGACCGATGTCGCTACGATTACAGAGGCACGGACACTCTTACAACAATGTGAACCAGTCGGCATCGCTGCCCGTTCGGAACGCGAGTGCCAATGGTTACAGGCGATCGAGCTAGACGACGCGGAATTGATCGGACTGACGAATCGGTTGCGACATGAATCCGCAAGTCAGGTGTTCGCTCAGTTCAGTGAACAGGACCGGACACGATTGCGAAAACAATTGACGCGGTTGAGCCGGACACCGGATCTTCCAAAAGAAGAACGACCGGTGACAGCAGAAGCGCGGATTCACCTGTTAGATGGAGAACTTCAAATCAACTGGATGACACTCGACACGGATCAGACGTGGCTCGAATTAAAAGAGGCAACGCCTTTTTTGCGCGCGTACGAACGACGCCGTGTCACGATGCATGCCATCCTCTCGGTCTTGCTTGAGCGGCAAGAACGCTGGTTCAAGGGAGAACTGCATCTTGAGCCATTGACGAAAAAACAAGTCGCTGAGGCGACGGGGCATCATCCGTCAACGATTGGTCGAGCGATTGCTGCGAAGTATGTCGAGACGGTCCACGGTCTCGTTGCCCTAGAAGACTTGTTCGTCTCACGGACGACAACCGGAGATTCGAGTTTTTTGATTAAACGGCGGATCGCCGAATACATTCAACATAGCGATCGTCCGTTAAGTGATCAGCAATTGACAGATCGCTTGCAAGCAGACGGTCTGACAGTCGCGCGACGGACGGTCGCGAAATATCGGGCAGCGCTTGGTTTAACGAAAAAAACGATGCAGCAAAGGAAGGCGCAATCAGAATGGGATTAAAACGACACAGACACTTAACACTCTATTCACGTCCGGGATGTACGCTATGTGAAGAGGCCGCCATCTTACTCGACTTCGTACTCGATGAGTTTCCGGAATGGACGTTCGAGGAAGTCAACATTGATCAGGATGAAGCGCTCAGTCTACGGTTCTTATACGAGATTCCCGTTGTCATGCATGACGAGGAAATCTGGAGTTATGGCAAATTCGAGACAGAAACAGTAAGAAAACGCTTACTTCAAAAAACTTGAGAAACGAGACTTGCAAGGCGAGAAATGGACTGTTATGATAACGGTGTACCAAGTGGGACACGTTATGACATGCGGGACAAAAAGCGTCCAGCTACTTGAGAGGAGAGGGAAATACATGATTCGGCAGTTAGTCCAGATCCAAAAACGAATCGTGCCTGATCTGATCGAAGAAATGCAGACACGCTACGACATCCTTCATTATGTGCGACTGATGCAACCGATCGGACGACGTACACTTGCGACAAGCCTTGGCTTGACGGAACGCGTCTTACGGCGGGAAGTCGACTTCTTGAAGCAGCAAGACCTCCTAGAGGTCGCAACGCAAGGGATGTCCTTAACGGATGAAGGACGAAACGTTCTTCGCAGCATGCACAGCATCATGGGAGAACTCGCAGGGATCTCAGACATGGCGAAAGCCTTGAAAGAGAGACTCGGGGTACGGGACGTCGTCATCGTACCGGGTGATTCCGATGAGACCTTCTGGGTACAACGAGACATGGGACGGGCGACCGTCGCACGACTCAAGCGAGAGCTTTCTTCAAACCATCACAATACGATCGCTGTCACAGGCGGTACGACGATGGCTTCGGTCGCGGCGATGATGTCGCCAGACAAGGAACACCGTCCAATGACGTTCGTTCCGGCACGCGGAGGACTGGGAGAAACGCTCGAACTACAAGCGAACACAGTATGCTCACGGATGGCATCACGCGCTCAAAGTGATTATCATCTGCTTCACATCCCAGACATGGTCAGCACAGAGACTTTCGTCAAGATGATCGAAGAGCCGAGCATAAAAAATGTGCTTCAAATGATTAAAGGTGCTTCAATCGTGGTACATGGAATTGGTGAGGCGAAAACGATGGCAAAACGTCGTCGTGCGTCTGAGGATCTCCTGACCCGACTGGAACATGACCAGGCAGTAGCGGAAGCATTCGGATATTACTTCGACCGAGACGGGAACATCGTGCACCGGGTCAAGACAGTTGGTCTCCAACTGGCTGACTTGAAGCAAGTCGAACACGTCATCGTCGTCGCAGGTGGTCATTCGAAGGCAGAAGCGATCAATGCCTATGTCAAACAGTCGCCAGACATCATCCTGATCACGGATGAAGGCGCAGCAGCTTCGATTTTGAAAGGGTAACCCCCTTTTGAATAATAGATAACTCGCTTTACATTAAAAGGAGGAAAATTATCATGGCAGTAAAAGTTGGTATTAACGGATTTGGACGTATCGGACGTTTGGCACTTCGTCAAATTCTTCAATTCGATGGAATCGAAGTAGTCGCGATCAACGACCTTACAGACACTAAAATGCTTGCACACCTTCTCAAATATGATACGACTCAAGGTCGTTTCGACGGCGAAGTTGAAGTACACGACGGTTACTTCCTCGTCAACGGTAAAGAAATCAAAACACTTGCTAACCGCAACCCAGAAGAACTCCCATGGGGCGAGCTCGGTGTTGACATCGTTCTCGAATGTACTGGTTTCTTCACAGACAAAGAAAAAGCTGAGCTTCACTTGAAAGCTGGCGCTAAAAAAGTCGTTATCTCTGCACCTGCAACTGGCGACATGAAAACAGTCGTCTTCAACACGAACCACGAAATCCTTGACGGAACTGAAACAGTTATCTCTGGTGCTTCTTGTACTACTAACTGTCTCGCGCCAATGGCTAAAGTTCTCCAAGATCAGTTCGGAATCGTTGAAGGTCTCATGACTACGATCCACGCTTACACTGGTGACCAAAACACACTCGACGCTCCACACCCTAAAGGTGACTTCCGTCGTGCACGTGCGGCAGCAGCAAACATCGTTCCAAACTCAACTGGTGCTGCAAAAGCAATCGGTCTCGTTCTTCCAGAACTTCAAGGTAAACTTGACGGATCTGCACAACGTGTACCAGTCGCTACAGGTTCACTCACTGAGCTCGTAACTGTACTCGACAAAAAAGTTTCTGTAGAAGAAGTCAACGCAGCAATGAAAGCAGCTGCTAACGAGTCTTACGGTTACACTGAAGACGAAATCGTTTCTTCTGACATCGTTGGTATCTCTTACGGATCACTCTTCGATGCAACACAAACGAAAGTCATGACAGTCGGCGACAAACAACTCGTTAAAACAGTTGCTTGGTATGACAACGAAATGTCTTACACTAGCCAACTCGTTCGTACACTCAAACACTTCGCAGAAATCGCTAAGTAATTCGAGCAATTAAATAGCAATTGAATAAGAGCGGAAACGATATCAGTCTCCGCTCTTATTGCGGAAAAAAGCGGGAGGGGCATTCGCCCCTCACTATACGTAAGAGACGGAGGACGAATGTATGAATAAGAAATCGATTCGCGACATCGATGTACAAGGAAAACGCGTATTTACACGCGTGGATTTCAACGTACCGTTGGAAGACGGTAAAATCACGGATGACACACGGATCCGTGCTGCACTCCCAACGATCAAACACTTGATCGAAGGCGGAGCAAAAGTCATTCTCGCTAGCCACATGGGTCGTCCAAAAGGCGAAAAAACCCCTGAGTTCTCACTTGCACCAGTCGTAGCACGCCTCAGCGAATTGCTTGGTAAAGACATCAAGCTCGTTGAAGAAGCATACGGTCCAGTTGCAGAAGAAGCAGTCAGCAAACTCGAAAACGGCGATGTCGTCGTCTTAGAGAACGTCCGCTTCTATTCTGGCGAAACGAAAAATGACGAAGAGCTCGCTAAAGGATTCGCGAAACTCGCTGACGTCTTCGTCAACGACGCGTTCGGCGCAGCACACCGTGCACACGCATCGACAGAAGGTATCGCACACCATGTCGACACAGCAGTTGCCGGTCTTCTCATCGAAAAAGAACTTCAAGTTCTCGGTAAAGCTCTTTCTAACCCAGATCGCCCGTTCACGGCAATCATCGGTGGTTCGAAAGTTGCGGATAAAATCGGTGTCATCGATCACTTACTCGACATCGTCGATACGTTGATCATCGGTGGCGGCTTATCGTACACGTTCCTCACAGCTCGTGGTATCGAAGTCGGTACTTCACTTCTTGAGGTCGACAAAATCGACCAAGCGAAGGAATTCATGAAAAAAGCAGAAGAAAAAGGCGTTAAGTTCCTCATGCCTGTCGACTGTGTCATCACGAAGGAATTCGGAGAAGAAACATATGTCGGACCACGTGACATCACAGAGATCCCAGCGGATCACATGTCACTTGATATCGGTCCAAAAACGGTTGAACTCTATGCAGAGGCAATCAAGAACTCGAAACTCGTCGTCTGGAACGGACCGATGGGCGTATTCGAACTCGATAAATACGCAAACGGTACAAAAGGTGTCGCGCAAGCTCTTGCGGACAGCGATGCGTACTCAATCATCGGCGGTGGCGACTCAGCTGCTGCGGCAGAGAAATTCGGTCTTGCTGACAAAATGAGCCACATCTCTACAGGTGGTGGAGCAAGTCTCGAATTCATGGAAGGGAAAGCTCTTCCTGGTGTCGAAGCGCTAAACGACAAGTAATCTAAGTTCACAAGGGAGTGTTTCTCAATGCGTAAACCAATTATCGCAGGTAACTGGAAGATGAATCTGACGCTCAAGGATGCAGTCGCATTCGTTGAGGAAGTCAAAGGAGCTGTACCTGCTTCGACGACAGTCGACGCAGCCGTCTGTGCGCCAGCAGTATTCTTGGCACACTTGACAGAAGCAGCAGCTGGTACGGATCTTAAGATCGGTGCTCAAAACATGTACGACAAAGAGAGCGGTGCGTTCACTGGTGAAATCAGCCCGCTCATGCTCAAAGAACTCGACGTGACATACGTCATCCTCGGTCACTCTGAGCGTCGTGAGTACTTCGGCGAAACAGATGCGTTCATCAACAGCAAAGCGAAAAAAGCGTTCGAGCACGGTCTCGTTCCAATCGTTTGTGTAGGTGAAACACTGGAAGAGCGTGAAGGCGGCAAGTTCGAAGACGTCATCCGCGAACAGACAGCAAACAGCCTCAAAGGTCTTACTGTCGACCAAGTGAAAAATCTCGTCGTCGCTTACGAGCCTGTCTGGGCAATCGGAACAGGTAAATCAGCGACAGAACAAGATGCACAAGATTCTTGTAAATTCGTCCGTGACGTCGTTGCAGCTGAATTTGGTGCTGAAGCAGCAGAAGCTGTCCGCATCCAATACGGTGGTAGCGTCAAACCGGAAAACATCAAAGAATATATGGCTCAACCAGACATCGACGGCGCGCTCGTCGGCGGTGCAAGTCTTGAGACAGGATCGTTCCTCAAACTGTTGGAGGCGATTTAAATGAAAAAACGTCCAGTCGCACTGATCATCCTTGATGGTTTTGGTATGCGTGACGAGGAGTTCGGAAATGCCGTTACGGCGGCAAATAAACCGAACTTCGACCGTTACTGGGGTCAATACCCGCATACGTTGTTGAATGCGAAAGGTGAATACGTCGGTTTGCCTGAAGGTCAAATGGGGAACTCAGAAGTGGGTCACCTGAACATCGGTGCAGGTCGCGTCGTCTATCAATCGCTATCCCGAATCAACAACGCGGTCAAGGATCGCTCGTTCTTCTCGCGTCAAGCTATGAACGATGCGGCAGGTCACGTGAAGAAATACGGTTCAGCGCTTCATATCTTCGGTTTGGTCTCTGACGGTGGAATCCACAGTCACATCAACCACTTATATGCGGTGCTCGAATTCGCGAAACTTCACGAAATCGAAAAAGTCTACCTCCATGCTTTCACGGACGGTCGTGACTGCGACCCACAATCGGGCGCTGGTTTCCTCCGTGACGCGCAAGCGAAGATGGATGAATTGAATGTTGGACAATTCGCGAGTATCTCTGGTCGCTACTATGCGATGGACCGCGATAACCGTTGGGAACGCGTCAAGAAAGTCTATGACGTCATCACTTTCGGTGAAGGTCCAACGACGAAGGATCCAATCGGCATGGTTGAAGCTTCGTACAAAGAAGACGTAACGGATGAGTTCATCGAACCAACTGTTGTCGTGCAGGAAGACGGTACGCCAGTCGCACCGATCCACGATAACGATGCGATCGTGTTCTTCAACTATCGTCCTGACCGTGCGATTCAGCTTTCGAAAGTCTACAAAGAAAAAGGTGGCTTCGACGGATTCGAACTTCCGGACAACGCACCGAAGAACCTGCTACTCGTCTCGATGACGAAGTACTCGGATGCGATTGATACGGACATCGTCTTCCCGCCTGAAGACATCAAGAACACGCTTGGTGAGACATTGTCAAAACAAGGTCTCAAACAGCTACGCATCGCGGAAACGGAAAAGTATCCGCACGTCACGTTCTTCTTCAACGGACAACGTGAAGAACCATACGAAGGGGAAGATCGGATCTTGATCCCTTCACCAAAAGTCGCGACATACGACTTGAAACCGGAGATGAGCGTCTATGAAGTCACAGATGCGCTCGTCGACGCGATCAACTCGGACAAACACGACGCGATCATCCTCAACTTCGCTAACCCGGATATGGTCGGTCACTCGGGTATGCTCGAGCCGACGAAAAAGGCGATCGAAGCTGTCGATGAGTGTCTTGGGAAAGTCGTTGACTTGATTCTCAGCAAAGGCGGCGCGGCAGTCATCACGGCTGACCACGGGAACGCGGATAAAGTCCTCAATGCGGACGGCAGTAAGATGACGGCGCATACGACAGAACCCGTTCCATGTATCGTGACGGTCGAGGACGTTGAACTCCTTGAACCACTCACAGGTGCACTCGCTGACCTCGCACCAACGGTCCTTGATCTTCTCGGAGCGGACCAACCAGCAGAGATGACTGGTAAATCAATCGTATTGAAGAAATAATCCCGTCGATCGAAATGGCTACACCACACATTCTTTATACACAAAAGGAGCGACTTTAAATGTCAATGATTACAGAGATTTACGCACGCGAGATTCTTGATTCACGCGGTAACCCAACAGTAGAAGTAGAAGTTTATACAGAAGATGGCGGTTTCGGTCGCGCACTCGTACCATCAGGTGCATCAACTGGTGAGCACGAAGCAGTCGAACTCCGTGATGGCGACAAAGCACGTTACCTCGGAAAAGGTGTTTTGAAAGCTGTTGACAACGTCAACGAAAAAATCGCACCAGAAATCATCGGTTACGATGTCTTCGACCAAGCTGGAATCGACAAAAAGATGATCGATCTCGACGGTACGAAAAACAAAGGTAACTTCGGTGCTAACGCAATCCTTGGTGTTTCTATGGCTGCTGCACGTGCTGCTGCAGATGAGCTTGGTCTTCCACTTTACACGTACCTCGGTGGATTCAACGCGAAAACATTACCAACACCAATGATGAACATCATCAACGGTGGATCACACGCAGACAACAACGTGGACTTCCAAGAGTTCATGATCATGCCTGTTGGTGCTCCAACATTCAAAGAAGCACTTCGTATGGGTGCTGAAATCTTCCACGCGTTGAAATCAGTTCTTAGCGGAATGGGTCTTAACACAGCAGTTGGTGACGAGGGTGGATTCGCTCCAAACTTGAAATCAAACGAAGAAGCAATCACAGTTATCCTTGAAGCAATCGAAAAAGCTGGCTACAAAGCAGGCGAAGATGTTTACCTTGCAATGGACGTCGCTTCTTCTGAGTTCTACGATAAAGCAGCTGGAAAATACAACCTCGCTGGCGAAGGCAAAGTCCTTTCAACAGAAGAGCTTGTTGAATTCTACGCACAACTCGTTGACAAATACCCAATCATCTCAATCGAAGATGGCTGTGACGAAAACGACTGGGATGGTCACAAACTCCTTACAGATCGTATCGGACACAAAGTTCAACTCGTTGGTGATGACTTGTTCGTAACAAACACTGAGAAACTTGCTGAAGGTATCGAAAAAGGAATCGCTAACTCGATCCTCATCAAAGTTAACCAAATCGGTACGTTGACTGAAACATTCGACGCAATCGAAATGGCTAAAAAAGCTGGTTACACAGCTGTCGTTTCTCACCGTTCTGGTGAAACAGAAGATTCAACAATCGCTGATATCGCTGTTGCGACAAACGCTGGTCAAATCAAAACTGGTTCACTTTCACGTACAGACCGTATCGCGAAATACAACCAACTTCTCCGCATCGAAGACATGCTTTCAGACGTTGCTGTCTACGACGGAATCAAATCATTCTACAACCTCAAGAAGTAATTTCAGGTTGATCGTTTGAATAAGCTATAAGGAAAATCTCCTATTCGTGTGATACGTACACACGGATAGGAGGTTTTTTACATATCAAGCGATGTCAAACGCGAAAATCCCTTTTGTCATCAAAACTAAAATGAACTGTCAAAAAATTGATTTATCTCATTAGACGGCTAAAATGTTATACTCATAAATAAGTGCAAATTAAATAGTTATAGCGATTAATTACACCTTAATCAATGAAGGTGAAAAATACGTTTAAAGGAGATACGATCATGTTAAATTCAGATTTAGATATCCGTTTAGAACCACGTATTCAAGAGTTATATCGACTGCATAAGGAACGTTCAGCTAATATTGACTGGAGCTACCACGAGTTCATTCCATGGGATAAGGCGATGTCGTTTAAACGCGTTCCTTGGGATGAGAGCCAAGTCACGCTTCCGGAAGGTGTTATCGTCGCAATCGAGACGGCATTACTGACAGAAGTCAATTTACCATGGTATACGTCACACTTAGACTATACATTCAAGAACTCGATGGAAGTCATCAATGATTTCGTCCGGACGTGGACAGCGGAAGAAGATCAGCACTCGAACTTACTCGAGACATATCTACTCGTCACGCGAAACGTCAATCCGACACGACTCCATCAACTGAGAAAACGTGTTGTTGAGAACGGCTGGTTCCCGGACTTCACGAACCCGTTAGCGACGATGGCATATACGTCACTGCAAGAGTTAGCGACACTTGTCTTTTATAACAACGTCGCGAAAATCGCAGGGGCGCATGACAAGGATTTGGCAACGCTACTCCGTCGTCTAGCGAAGGACGAAGCACTGCATTATGCGTTCTATCGTGACACGGTCAAAGCACACCTAGAGCTTGACCCGAATTTCATCGTCTTCTTCGAAGATGTCATCATCAACTTCTCGATGCCAGGTGCTGTCATGCCGGACTTCACGGAACGCATGAAGACGATTGCCGTCGATACGAACTATGGACCACTCCAATACTTCGACCAAGTATTAGACGTCGTCGTCAAATTCTGGGGAATCGCCGATTTGGAACCGACAAGCGAAGAAGCGAAGCAATCTCAAGCGAACATCATGAAGTATCACGGACGTTTGAAGCGTATCAAGGAACGTCAGGAACGCCAACTCGAAAAAGCGAAGCTCGACGTCTAAGGAGGCAATGAACATGAAGTGTGAAATCTGTGGAACCGAAACGAACAACCAAGTCAGTTACTTGGAACTCGATACGTGGGAATTCAACTCATTGAACAAAGAAGCAAAAGACTTTTATCCGATTTGTTTTGATTGTTTTGATAAACATACGAACCATTTCATCGATCAGGAAATGGATCTGGAGTTACGAAAAAAACGTTCACAAATGGTCAACAAAGAAGTAGAAGCCGAAATCGAAGCGATTCTTGAGGTCGAGAATTAAGGAATCTTCTTCATAGAAGTATAACCGGTAGTGCTTCGGCTCTACCGGTTTTTTACGTCTATAAAAAAGCAGCTATTTCTTCTTTCACGCAAACACGTGCACGTGATGGAAGAAATAGCTACTTTTTAATATGAAATCAATCTTCAATAAACGTAACGAGATAATGATGAGGGGAATGAAGGGGTGCACGGGTCACGAAAAAATCTGGGAGATCTACATCGATTCCAAGTTCACGTAGTGTATCCGGCTCCAGACATTCTTGAACGAGACGCTTAATATCCTGTAATAATTCATCATGCAGGTTCGCTTCCTTTGGAAAGGCGCGCTTCGCATCGTCGCGTAATAATAATACGATCGGCGGTAGCCCCCGCAATAGGTCGACTTGAAGAGGCTGCTGATGACGTTCGAAATAATCATTCAGACAACTGACGACCCTCATCGAGTGTTCTTCTTTCATCCGATCCCAACTCTCTGTATGTGACTGTAACTCTCTAGCTATTCCCTAATTGAAGCGAGGATATGCAGGGAAACTGGAAATGAAGCATTACGAGGACGCTGTTTGGGGTAGAACTAGAGGGAAGGGGGAATCGACATGCTATTTCGGTTTTTGTTTTTAGGGCTTGATACGTCGATTGGTGACATCCCGTTGCGCCTCATCTATTTTACGGAACTCATACTATTCATCGGTTTGTATCAAATCACGAGCCGATTTTCACGTCAGAGTCTGATTTTGGGAACGGCACTCGGAATTGGCGGACTGATTGCCATCTTACCCGGTGCGCTCTATATCATCCGTTATAATCCGGAGGATGCCGTCATCGATGTCACGTTCCTATTGATTTATTTATTTGAGCCGCTAGCAATTGTTGCGTTCTTTGTTGCTTTGATTCGACGTTTGTTCGTGGAGCGAAAAAGAGCCGGGAAAGCAAAGAGATGAAAGTCTTGTCAGCTAGACTCCGATTGTTCGTTGATTTCCGTCCAAGACGTCGCTTTCCGCTCTTCCCGCAGGAGTTTCCGTCTTTTCCGGAAATCAATAATCTAACCTAACGTGCTACTGAGAGAACAAGAAATACACCGTAAGATGGCGTGATGCTGTCTTGCGGTGTATTTGCATATGCATCCAAATACTTTCTTTCAATAGTGTAAGGCAGGATGACTGGAAGAATATTCTATAATGAAAGGAGCGCGAAATCAGATCGTAGTTGGTTTCGTAACATCCTGGTGATTATAGGAGTGACTTGTATGCAGAAAGTATTATTTGGTTTGTCCATCTTGAACAGTGTCTACATTATGAATAACTTATTTACGTACTCCGATAGTTTTCTAAATGCGCCACTCGGCGTAACGACAGTCATTGCCGTGACACTGATGTTCCTGAACGATAGCGTCAAAAAAAATAAGCCATCGTTATATACGAAAGCGACGGACTGGTTAGGATTCATTAATATTTTGATTGGTCTCTCATTGATCGTCTTTATTTAAGACATGATTCGTGCATGATCATATGGAATGATCGTAAGTCTGATGCGGTGTCAGGCTTCTTTTTTTATGGTCCAATCCAAGGACTCGAAAAAAATAAAATATATTTTAAAGAAAAAAGATTGATGTGTAACCGGTTACACAATATGATGATTCTTGTAAGCGTTATCAAAAGAAAGAGGTGGCGAAACATGTCGACCATCCGGGAAGTAGCGAAAGCGGCACATGTCTCCGTCGCGACGGTCTCACGCGTCATGAACGAAAAGGGTTATGTCAGTGAGAAATCGCGTAAGGCGGTGCTTCAGGCAATCAAACAATTGGATTATCGACCGAACCGGGTCGCGCGATCGTTGTTCCAAAAACGATCCGGATTGATCGGTTTGATCGTTCCAGACATCACGAACCAATTCTTCCCACAACTCGCACGGGCTGTGGAAGATATGGCACATCAACATGGTTTTCAAGTCATTTTGTGTAACACAGACGAACAGTTTCAGAAAGAACGCGAATATATCAAGTCACTCGAGGCGATGCATGTCGACGGATTGATCATCACGACGAACTACTCGAACAATCCGAACTATGAAGAACTCGAAGTGCCGGTCGTAGCGTTAGACCGTGTGTTACAAGGAGCGATTCCGACGGTGACCTCTAACGGATACGAAGGCGGGAAGAAGGCGGCATCATTTTTACTTGCATCTGGTGCGACGGAACTCGCTGTCATCAGTGGTCCCTCGAAACTCCCGACGATCAAGAAACGACGGGACGGCTTCGAAGAGGTTGCCGGAACGCATCTCGTTGCAAGCATCGAGTCACCGTTCCACTTTCAAGGGGCGCTCGATGCCGCGAATTATCTGTTTGATCACTATCATTGCAACGGGATCTTTGCCGCGAGTGATGTCATTGCCGCAGCAACGGTGCAGGTCGCTGCGGAACGCGGGATCACGATTCCAGACGAGCTACAAGTGATCGGCTATGACGGGATCGAACTCGGACAAATGATTTCACCACCGTTGACAACGATTGCGCAGCCGATCTATCAAATGGGGGAACTAGCCGCGAAACTCCTGATTCAGCGGATTGAAGGCACACCAATTGCCGCCGTCCATCATGAGTTGACGGTTGAGATCATCGAACGGGAAACGACGAAACGGAAGGATGAGGAAGCATGAAACAAATCAGTGTCATCGGCAGTATCTCGATGGATCTCGTCGTTGAAAGTAAACGCCGCCCAGGCGCAGGCGAAACGGTCATCGGGGATGCCTTTTATACCGTACCGGGTGGAAAAGGTGCAAACCAAGCGGTGGCAGTCGCGCGTCTCGGCAGTACCGTCGAAATGATCGGTTGCGTCGGCAGTGATGCGAACGGTGAAGCCATCCGCGAAAACTTCAAGACGCAAGGGGTGCAGACGACGCACTTGCAAACGATTGAAGGCGAACGTACGGGAACGGCACATATCACGCTTGCTGAAGGCGACAACTCGATCGTCGTCGTTCAGTCTGCCAATCAACATGTGAAGTTTGCAGATAACGCACTCGCACCGATTCTCGCAGACAGTGAAATCATCTTACTCCAGCTCGAGATTCCAATCGAAACGGTCGAGACCGTGGCTCGCGAAGCACATGCAGCCGGCATTCCAGTCGTATTGAATCCAGCACCCGCGATGTCACTCAGTCCGGAATTGATTGAACACGTGACGTACTTAACGCCAAACGAACATGAATGTGGCTTGATCTTCGGACAAGACCAGCCGATCGAACATTGGCTGATGGAATACCCGAATAAACTGATCGTAACCGAAGGCAGTCGCGGGGCACGCTTCTATGACGGAGAGTCGATCGTGACAATTCCTGCGATCGAGACGACTGTCGTCGATACAACGGGAGCAGGGGATACGTTCAATGGCGCCTTAGCCGTCGCGTTAACGGAAGGACAACCGCTCGTCGAGGCAATTTGTTTCGCGAACCGAGCAGCCGGCTTATCCATCCGCGCACTCGGCGCACAAGGCGGCATGCCAACACGGGATCAGATGGAGGGAGACGCATGAAGAAACACGGTATCTTAAACAGTCATATCAGTAAGGTCCTGACCGATCTTGGTCATACCGATACGATCGTCATCGCTGATTGCGGCTTACCGATTCCAGACGGGGTCGTCCGAATCGATTTAGCACTGGAACTCGGCACACCATCATTTCTCGACGTCGTCCGTGTCGTCGCCGGTGACATGGCGATCGAACATTTGACTCTGGCAACAGAGATCAAAGAAGCGAACCCGAACGTGCTCGAGGCACTGGAAGATATGAAGATCGAGACGACATTCGTCTCACATGAGGAGTTCAAGAAACAGACGCAGCAGGCGAAGGTCATCATCCGGACCGGAGAAGCGACACCGTACGCGAATGTCATCTTCCATTCCGGCGTAATCTTTTAAGGGGGTCATGCGATGCGTATCGAGATGACAGGTATCAAAAAAGCATTCGGTCCCGTCCCTGTCCTGAAGGGTGTCGACTTCGAACTCGCTGCGGGTGAGATCCACGCCTTGATGGGAGAGAACGGTGCTGGGAAATCGACGCTGATGAAGATTTTGACCGGTGTTCATAAAGCGGACGCAGGCACGATCCGCGTCGATGGACAGGACGTCGAGTATAAGAATCCGAAGCTTGCTGAAGAGGCGGGGATTGCCTTCATCCATCAGGAACTGAACATCCTCCCGGATTTGACGGTGACGGAGAACTTGTTCCTCGGACGGGAGTTGAAGTCACGCTTCGGGATTCTCAAGCAAGGGGAGATGAAGCGGCAGGCAGAACGTGAACTCGCGGAATTGAACGTCTTCATGGACGTCGATCAACTCGCCCGGACGTTATCGGTCGGTCAGCAACAGATGATTGAGATCGCGAAAGCTTTGATGACGGACGCGAAGGTCATCATCATGGATGAACCGACAGCGGCACTGACAGAGCGGGAAATTCGTGCCTTGTTCAGCGTCGCGACGGCATTACGCAACCAAGGTGTCTCGATCGTCTATATTTCACACCGGATGGAGGAAATCTTCGAGCTTTGCGACCGGATCACCGTCTTACGAGACGGGATTTCCGTCTCGACGCACGCGATTCCCGAGACATCGTTCGAACAGATCGTCCGGGAGATGGTCGGTCGTGAGATGGGGGAACGGTATCCGGATCGTGATGTGTCGATCGGTGCGACCGTCCTTGAAGTCAAACAGGCGAGCGGGAAACGGTTCGACGATGTCTCGTTCTCCGTCAAGGCAGGCGAAATCATCGGCTTCTCGGGTTTGATGGGTGCGGGGCGGACAGAAGTCATGCGTGGACTGTTCGGGGTTGATCGCCTGAAAGAAGGGACGATCGAACTGAACGGACAGTCGCTAAAAATCAAGACACCGTACGACGCGATTCGCCAGGGGATCGGCTTTTTGACCGAGGACCGCAAAGGCGAAGGTTTGTTCCTCGACTTTTCACTGCGTAAGAACATCTCACTGCCGACGATTCGTTCGTTATCAAGATCCGGTGTCATCAAGGATCAGGCAGAACGTGATTTCGCAGAAGGATATTTGAAATCACTTTCGGTCCGGCACAGCTCGATGGACCAGCCGGCGAAGTCACTATCCGGCGGGAACCAACAGAAGGTCGTTCTTGCGAAATGGCTCGGGACCCAACCGAAAGTCTTGATTCTCGACGAACCGACACGTGGTGTCGACGTCGGGGCGAAGAAAGAGATTTACCTCATCATGAACGAACTCGCTGCGGCGGGTGTCGCGATCATCATGGTCAGCTCGGACCTCCCGGAGATTCTCGGGATGAGCGACCGGGTCTACGTCATGCGCGAAGGCAAGATGAGCGGCATGTTGACACGACAGGAAGCGACGCAAGAAAGCATCATGACACTTGCGACAGGAGGACAATGATATGGAATTGATGCAAGGCAAGGTAACGGAAGCAAAACCGAGACGTCTTGGGATCGGACAAAAGCTTGGACCACTCGCAGGATTGTTCGCGATCGTCCTCGTCGTCTCGATCATGGAACCGGACTTTTTAACACTGAATAATTTATTTAACATCTTACGACAAGTCTCGATCAATGCCTTGATTGCCTTCGGGATGACGTTTGTCATTCTGACAGGTGGGATTGATTTATCGGTCGGCTCGATTCTCGCTCTCTCGTCCGCCTTCGTCGCCGGTCTGATGACGGACGGAACGTCAGCGTTGATCGCTGTTCTGGCTGGTCTGATCGTCGGAGCTGTCATGGGTGCCTTAAACGGAATGGTCATCTCACTCGGGAAGGTCGCACCGTTCATCGCAACACTTGCGACGATGACGATCTTCCGGGGATTGACACTCGTCTATACGGACGGGAAACCAATCACTGGTCTGAGCCAAGGTGGCTGGTTCGAATTGTTCGGACGCGGTTACTTCTGGATTTTCCCGGTACCGGTTCTGACGATGTTGATCGCCTTCGCGGTTCTCTACTTCATCTTGAAGAAGACGACGTTCGGTCGTTACACGTATGCGATCGGTGGCAACGAAGAAGCAGCGAAGCTGATGGGGATTCAAGTCAATAAAGTTAAAATCATGATCTACTCACTCTCAGGCTTGATGGCAGCACTTGCCGGCATCATCCTGACGTCCCGTCTGAACTCGGCACAGCCGACGGCGGGGACATCGTACGAACTCGACGCCATCGCAGCGGTCGTCCTTGGTGGGACGAGCCTCTCAGGTGGTCGTGGCTGGATTGTCGGTACCTTGATCGGTGCCTTGATCATCGGAACACTGAACAACGGACTTAACTTGCTTGGTGTCTCCTCGTTCTTCCAACTCGTCGTCAAAGGTTTAGTCATTTTGTTCGCGGTACTCGCGGACCGGAAACAAGCAGCATAACCCACACTCAAAAAGGAGGATTTACAGATGAAAAAACTACTTGCAGTCGTCATGATGGCATTAATGGTCTTCGCAGCAGCTTGTTCGACGGAACAACCAGGCAGCAGCAACGGTGAAACGAAGAAAAAGACGAAGGACTTCAAGATTGGTCTTTCGATTTCAACTCTCAACAACCCATTCTTCGTCTCGTTAAAAGAAGGGGCAGAACAAGAAGCAAAAGCACAAGGCGCAACGCTTCAAGTCGCGGATGCGCAAGATGACGCGGCAAAACAAGCAAGCGACATCGAAGACATGGTGCAAAAGAAGGTTGATCTCATCTTGATTAACCCAACGGATTCAGCAGCAGTCGGTGCAGCCGTCCAAACAGCAAACGATGCGAACATCCCCGTCATCACAGTTGACCGCAATGCAGAAGCAGGCGACGTCGTCGCACACATCGCGTCGGATAACGTCGCGGGTGGGAAACAAGCAGGTGAGTTCATGATTGAACTCGTTGGCGATAAAGCAAAAGTCGTGGAACTCGAAGGAATTCCAGGAGCATCCGCAACTCGTGACCGTGGTAAAGGATTCCATGAAGCAGTCGATGGTAAACTTGACGTCGTCGCAAAACAAGCAGCAAACTTCGACCGGGCAAAAGGATTGTCGGTCATGGAGAACATCCTCCAAAACAACAAAGACATCAAAGCCGTCTTCGCGCACAATGATGAAATGGCTCTCGGTGCGGTCGAAGCGTTAAAAGCAGCGGGTCTCAACGATGTCAAAGTCATCGGCTTCGATGCAACGGATGACGCCGTCAAAGCCGTCAAAGACGGAAAAATGGCAGGAACGATCGCTCAAAAACCGACTAAGATCGGGAAAATGGGTGTCGAGACAGCGATCAAGCACTTAAAAGGCGACAAAGTCGAGAAGAACATCCCAGTTGATCTCGAATTGATCAAACAATAAGGAGATGAGACACCTGAGTCGACGATTCAGGTGTCTATTTTCGTCAGGCAGGAAAAAGTTCCTAAATCTATTCCTTGTTCCCGTACTTGTTTTTCTCTATAATGAAAGAAGCGTATATTACTGAAGGAGGATCATCGATGATCATTCATAACGTGGCTCTTGTCGGCCTCATCGTCGTTTCCGTTCTTCTCATCATCGTCGTTCTATTGATGTCAGGTCGTACGACCGGACTCGGAGCATTGACGGGTGGAGCAGAACAATTATTTGGTCGCCAAAAAGCTCGTGGCTTGGATGCGGTCCTAAATCGTGTGGCGTCTATCTTAGGAGCATTACTCTTCATCTTGGCGTTACTCGTCGCTTTTTATAAGTGAGCATTGAAACGACAGCCGTATGATCGCGCTGTCGTTTTTTGTATTTCTCGATATTCATTTTTTCCGGATATGGGGTATAGAGTTAGAGGGGGAATCATTTTATGAAAATCACTTTACCAAAACCATTCTTTTTCGAAGCCGGCCCACGTGCCGTTTTACTATTACACGGATTCACGGGATCGAGCGCGGATGTCCGCATCCTCGGTCGCTACTTGCAAAAACAAGGCTATACGTCCCTAGCACCACAATATAAAGGGCACGCTGCCCCACCCGAAGAGCTGACGAAGACCGGGCCAGCCGACTGGTGGCAGGATGTCCTTGCCGGATATCAGGAACTCGTCGATAAAGGTTATGACGAAATCGCCGTTTGTGGACTGTCGCTCGGTGGCGTCATGTCGTTGAAGTTATCGATGAACCGTCCGGTCAAAGCGGTCATCCCGATGTGTGCACCCGCCTACATCAAAAGTGAAGAAGTCATGTATGCAGGAGTCACCGAGTACGCACGAGAATTCAAGAAGCGAGAAGGCAAATCGCAAGAAGAGATCGATCACGAGATGGCGTCCTTCGAACCGATGCCGACCTTGAAGGACTTACAGGAACTGCTGCGTGAGACACGCGATTCGCTCGAGGACGTCTACGCACCGACGCTCGTCGTCCAAGCGCGCAACGATCACATGATCAACACCGACTCCGCGAACATCATCCATGATGGAGTCAGTGCCTTCCAAAAAGAGCTGATCTGGTATGAGAACTCAGGTCACGTCATTACGCTCGACAAAGAAAAAGACCAGCTCCACTCTGACATCTTGGACTTCCTGGAGTCATTGAACTGGAGCAAGTAACTGGAGGTGTCACGTTGGAATTACGTGAACGAATACTAACGGTCATCACGACGGAAGAACGTCCGTTGTCGATTGATCAATTAACGAAAAAGCTAGAACTAGCGGATACGGAAGCATTCAAGGAATTGATCCGGACGCTAAATGCAATGGAAGACGAAGGGTTGATCGCCCGGACACGCTCGAACAAGTACGGAACGCTTGCGCAGATCGGTCAAGTCGCAGGGAAGATTTCCGTCCACCAACGCGGATTCGGTTTCGTCTCACCGGAAGACGGTTCAGAAGGCGACATCTTCTTGCCGGCACCGGAACTGAAGAACGTCTATAACGGCGACCGTGTCCTCGTCAAAGTGTTTGCCGAGTCAAACGGCGGCGACCGTCGTGAAGGGAAACTGCTCAAGATTCTCTCACGCGGACCAGCCGATTTCGTCGGCACGTTCGTCAGTCCCAAAGGACGGATCGAATCGATCGCCTACATCGAACCAGATGATACGAAGCTGACGTTCTTACCGGTCGTTGCGAACGACGCCGATACACTCGGTGCCGTCGATGGCCATAAAGTCCTCGCCCGGATCACGAAGTATCCAGACGGTCGCTACGCCGGAACAGCGAAAGTCTTGAAAATCATCGGTCACAAGAATGACCCAGGCGTCGATATTTTGTCGATCGTCCATAAGCACGGCATCAATGTCGACTTCTCACCGGAAGCGATCGCTGAAGCGAACGCTGTACCGGATCAGATCGATGAGAAGGATTTAGTCGGACGCGTCGATCTACGGAACGAATTGACGGTGACGATTGACGGGGCGGACGCAAAAGACCTCGATGATGCGGTTCACGTCAAGAAATTAGCGAACGGTAACTTCGAGCTTGGTGTCCACATCGCCGACGTCTCGCATTACGTCAAAGAAGATTCAGCACTCGACGAAGAAGCGCGTGAGCGCGGAACGAGTGTTTATCTCGTCGACCGCGTCATCCCGATGATTCCGCACCGTCTCTCGAACGGGATCTGCTCGCTCAACCCGCACGTTGATCGTTTGACGCTCAGCTGTATCATGGAAATCGATGCGAACGGTGCTGTCGTCAACCATGAGATATTCCAGAGTGTCATCAAGACGACGGAACGAATGACGTACACGGACGTCCGGAAAATCATTGAGCGCGAAGACAAAGAAGTGATCGCGAAGTACCAGGATCTCGTCGAGTACTTCGACAAGATGGCGGAACTCGCAGCAATCCTCCGCGAACGCCGCTCGCGTCGTGGGGCAATCAACTTCGACTTCCCAGAAGCGAAGGTCCTCGTCAACGAAGAAGGCAAGACGAGCGAGATCATCCTCCGGGAACGGTCGGTTGCTGAGAAGCTGATCGAAGAGTTCATGCTTGCAGCGAACGAAACGGTCGCGGAGCACATCCAGCGTCAAAAACTGCCGTTCATGTACCGGATCCACGATGAGCCAAAAGCAGAACGTCTCGATACGTTCTTCAAGTTCATCGGTAACTTCGGCATCAATGTCGAACGCAAAGGGGAGTCAGTCGCACCGAAAACGTTGCAATCGATTCTGAATGCGGTCGAAGGCGAACCAGAAGAAGCCGTCGTCAGTACGGTCATGCTCCGTTCGCTCCAACAAGCGAAATACGACATCGAACCAATCGGTCACTTCGGTCTGTCGACGGACTACTACACGCACTTCACGTCACCGATCCGTCGTTACCCAGACTTGATGGTTCACCGTCTATTGCGTGAATATGTCATCTACAACGATAAGTCACAAAAGACGCAAGACCGTTATTCGGAGATTTTACCGGAAATCGCCGATCATTCGTCAAAACGCGAGCGTCGCGCGGTTGATGCAGAGCGGGAAACGAACGCCTTGAAGAAAGCCGAGTATATGGAGCAACACATCGGTGAGACGTTTGAAGGTGTCGTCAGTGGCGTGACGAACTTCGGGATGTTCGTCGAATTGCCGAACACGATCGAAGGACTCGTCCACATCCAAGCGATGACGGATGACTTCTACCGCTACGATGAAGCGAACTATCAGCTGATCGGTGAGCGGACGAAGCAACAGTTCCGGATCGGGGATGTCGTCGAGATCAAGGTCACGAACGTCAACATCGATGAACGGACGATTGACTTCAGCGTCGTTGGGATGCCAGAGCGACAACCGAAGAAACGGTTTGAGTCGAAGACGATCCGCTCAAGCGGTGGACGTCCGGGACAAAAACGCGACGACAAGAAGAAGGACGATCGTCGTGGCAAGAAACGGTCGGGTAAGAGCGACCAAAGCAAGGGAAAAGGATTCTCGTTAAAGAATAAGAAAGATAAACCGCCATTCCATAAGGCGGTCTCGAATAAGAAACGGAAGCGCAAATAAGCGCTTCCGCATCGGAAATGTGGTGAATGAACATGCCAAAGGGAACAGATTCGAAAGTCTTAGCAAACAACAAACGGGCCTCGTTCGATTATGCGATCGAGGATACGATTGAAGCCGGTCTCGTCTTGACGGGAACGGAAATCAAATCGGTCCGTAAAGGAAAGATCAGTATCGGCGACGCGTTCGTCCGGTTCGACGGGGGAGAAGCGATTCTTTGGAACTCGAACATCGCCCACTTCGAACAGGGGAACCGGTACAACCATGAGCAACTCCGCCCGCGGAAGCTGTTGCTGCACAAGAAACAGATTGCGAACTTGATCGGTGCGGTCTCACGCGATGGTTATACGATTGTTCCGCTCAAAGTCTATATCAAGAACGGGTACGCAAAATGCTTGATCGGACTCGGACGCGGGAAGAAGAAATTCGATAAACGTGACGACCTGAAGAAGAAGGATGCGAAGCGTGATATCGATCGAGCACTACGCGATAAGCAAAAGTATTGAACCCGTAACACTTTTCTGCTAGAATATTAGTATTCGGAAAGCCCCAATTTTATATCTTGGGGACGTTACGGATTCGACGGGGGTAGTTCGGTCTTCTGTGGCGTGTCGAGGGGTCGGCCTCGTTAAAACGCACCAGCCATAACTGGCAAAACTAACACACAACTCGCAGCAGCTTAATTGCCGCTACGGATCCTAGCAGCTGTCGCCTGGTCGGCTGATTTCTAGGGTCTCACTTTAAACAGGCTACGCTTGGACCCTTCCGTCTGGAGGGAAAGAGAAGAGATGGAATCAGACTGGTCGGACGGACGCCTGTCAATTGGCAGCCTGACGACGAGATCCCAATAAATTGACTACACACGTAGAAGCTTAAGTATACGATGCCTTCGGACGTGGGTTCGACTCCCACCGTCTCCATACCCTGAAATCTTAAGGATTTCGAAAAAAAGTACTTCTATCCTGATGTTTAGGAAAGATGTGCTTTTTTTAGTATGACTAATTAGACAAAAAGAAGGAAAAGTAGTAAAATAATAGATAGTTCTAGGAAAATGGTCTTAGAAGTATGATGTTTCTGTTTTGTCAAGCATAACCTGACAAACCATCCGGGCGAACACCAGGCTGAGAATAGCGACTCTAATCTCTGCCGGGATGAAGTCTTCACACATCACTGTTATGATTGCCTCCTTGAGATAATTATAATCAATTGTTTATTAAGATCATCCTGCAATTAATTAGGGTGATTTAGTGGTCAACGGGCTCTTGCTTTTTAATCCCAAAACATCATGCTAGGAGGTTTTTCTGTTGGAACAGAGTAATGGACCACGAAGATTACATGACCTCTCTAGCTCTGATATTGATTGGACTAAATATAAAAACAAAAATTATTTACACTTCGATAAGAATGTTGAAATAGAGCATATAAAGAAAGACATTCAAGATGCTGAATGGATATCTTCTTATGCTTTTTTGCCGTTTATAAAATTTGAAATAGTATTTAAAAAATACATTACCTTAAAAAATAGAGATCAAGAAGGAAATATTGTAGAAGAAAAAATTATTCGTAAAAAAGAACGAAATATTATGTATTCAGCGCACAAAGATAGTTTTATACATAAATATTATGGTGAATTATTAAACAATGCTTATAACGCGTATGCTTTAACTCATGGAATAGATAATATTGCGACTGCTTATAGAAATAATAAGCCAGGTAAAAATAATATTGACTTTGCATACGAAGTTTTTGAACATATGCACAATCAAAGTAGTGCCTTAATAATTTCAATGGATTTTACAAAATTCTTTGATAAAATTTCTCATACTCATTTAAAAAGAAATTTAAAAGAGTTTTAAATTTTAATGAATTACCAAAAAACTGGTATAAAGTTTTTAAAAGTATAACTAAGTACTCTTATGTAAACAAAATAGATATAGATAGTTTTTTGAAAAGAAAATATGGAATAAAAAGATTAAAGAGTATGAGACTTTCTCGTATTATGGAATTTAAAGAATTTAAAGAATTTAAAAAAGATAATCTACACTATAATAAAAATATATTTGGAATACCTCAAGGATCAGGTATAAGTGCTGTTTTCTCAAATGTACATCTTATAAATTTTGATAAAGAAATATTAGAATGGTCAAAAAGCAAGAATGTAAACTCATTGTACAGAAGATATTGTGATGATTTAATTTTAATTATTCCGATTAACAATATAGATAAGGCGAAAACTTCCACTTGTATAGAAGAAATATTTGAAATAATAAAAAGATATGAATCTTCTGGATTAGAGATTCAATATGAAAAAACTGAAGTTAGATTTTTTGAAAATAACCAAATTTATAAAATTAGTGATATCAACAAAGATAAAAAAATACTATCAAGCTTGGATTATTTAGGATTTGTTACAGATGGAAAGTTTTTAAGAATAAGAGAAAAAAGCTTGTTTAAATATTTTACAAGGGCCTATAAAAAAGCAAAAGCTAGTAAACGAATCGGCTACGCAACTAAAAGACCGGGTCCGAAGAAAGAATTATATGATCTATATACTCATCTCGGTTACGATTATAAAGAATACGGCAACTTTGTAACATATGCTTATAGAGCTCATAAAATAATGTCTAAACTACCTAGTAAAAGTATGATAAAAAAGCAAGTTAAAAGACATTGGCTCAAAATAAATAAAAGATTAAGTTAAAATGATAATGATTCAAGTCTACTAATTATACGGAGCTGACACCTATGATACGACGTGCCACATTGATGGATGGAAAAGCCTTATCGGACTTGATGCGACGCATTGATCGGGAAACGAAATATATGTTGTATGAGCCGGAGGAACGCGTCCTGTCAACGGAACAGGCGGAGGCGTTCATCGAGAAGTTCGGTCAGGCTGCGAACTCGGACATCTTCGTCGTGGATGTCGACGAGCAACTCGTCGGTTATGTGCTCGTCGTTGGTGGTGAGCCGAGTCGGATTCGTCACCGGGCGAATCTTGTCATTGGCATGCTTGACGCCTACACAGGTCGTGGACTCGGTGCAGGTCTACTTGAAGCGGTGGATGCCTTTGCGATTGAAGCAGGACTTATCCGACTCGAGTTGACGGTTCGCAAGGATAACTTGCGGGCAATCGAGCTCTATCATAAGTTTGGCTTTAACATCGAAGGAACACGCATCGCGTCACTCTTCATCGATGGGGAATACGTCGATGAACTGGCGATGTCGAAAATCTATACGACGGAAGAATCCTAAAAAAGATGCTCCGTGGACTTATCTCTGAAAAGAGACGAGCCCATGAGCATCTTTTTTATGGCGATATTTTATGTTGTTCGAAATCAATCTCCAGGACGTTTTTCGCATAATCCTTACCCCAGTCATACATCGCATCTAAAATCGGCATTAAGCTATGACCGTGCGGTGTCAACGAGTATTCAACCTTCGGTGGTACGACCGGATAGACTTCCCGATGAATGATATGGTGTTCCTCGAGTTCGCGCAGTTGATTGACGAGCATCCGTTGCGTGATCCCAGGCATCAGACTTTTCAGTTCCCCGAAGCGTTTCGTTCCTTCCTTGCCTAAGTGCCAAAGAATGAGCATCTTCCATTTGCCCCCGATGATCGAGAGGGTCAATTCCTTCTCACAGTTAAACTGACGGTCTTCAAAATGTGGCATTGATCCACCTCCTGCTCTAGTATAGTCTTTCTTTCGGTCGACAGTATACTTTTCCGCACTATGTATGAAAAACCGCACTATGTAAATTAAAAGTGCGTACTTCTCAAGTTCGTCTATCAGGATTATATTTAGTCCTGTTCCTTCATGAACGTCCGAAGGAAGTGTCAGGTACGACAATACAGAGAAGAATGGGAGAGATATAAAATGAAATTACAACTCGCAATTGATTTAGTCGATACAGCAGGTGCGATTGCTTTAGTCAAAGAAATCGGGGAAGACAATATAGATATCGTTGAGATCGGCACACCGGTCGTCATCAACGAAGGGCTCCGCGCCGTTAAAGAAATGAAAGCCGCGTTCCCGAACTTAACAGTCCTCGCTGACTTGAAAATCATGGATGCTGCTGGGTACGAAGTCAGCCAAGCTGTCGCACATGGTGCCGACATCGTGACAATCCTTGGTGCGGCGGAAGACATGTCAATCAAAGGAGCAGTCGAAGAAGCGAAAAAATCAGGTAAACAGATTCTCGTCGACATGATTGCTGTTAAAGATATCGCAACACGTGCGAAAGAACTTGATGCGTTAGGCGTCGACTACATCTGTGTCCACACAGGGTACGATCTCCAAGCAGTCGGTCAAAACTCATTCGAAGATCTCGCGACAATCAAATCGGTTGTGACAAACGCAAAAACGGCTGTTGCGGGTGGTATCAAGATGGAGACGTTACCGGAAGTCATCGCAGCACGTCCTGATCTGATCATCGTCGGTGGTGGGATCACGGGACAAGATGATAAACAAGAGACAGCGTCAACGATGCACCGGATGCTACAAGAGGCGTAAATGACACACATTCAAACGATTATCGAAGAGCTGACTTCGACGGTCAAAGCAATCGATGCGACCGAGACGAAAGAACTGGCAGATGCTGTCCTTCAAGCGAACCGAATCTTTCTCGCAGGAGCAGGTCGCTCCGGCTTGATGGGAAAAGCGTTTGTCATGCGGCTGATGCACATGGGACTCGATGCTTATGTCGTCGGCGAGACGGTCACGGCGAATTTACGCGAGGGTGACTTGTTGATTGTCGGATCCGGATCAGGTGAGACGAAAACGTTGGTACCAATCGTCGAGAAAGCACAGCAACTCGGTGGAACGGTTGCCGTCGTCACGATTAATTCGACGTCGACGTTAGCACGGTTAGCAGACTTAGTCGTCAAACTGCCCGGAGTTCCGAAAGAACAAACGGCATCAGCGGACGAGACGGTTCAACCGATGGGCTCGTTGTTTGAACAGACGATGTTGTTGTTCTATGATGCCTTGATTCTGCAGATCATGGAAGATAAGCAGCTTGATTCGCAAACGATGTACGGGAAACATGCCAACTTAGAGTGATGCATATGAAACAGATTAGTTCTCTTCAATAGAAGAGGGCTAGTCTGTTTTTGTCTGTAGATCTTTTCATGTATGAATGCGTATTAATCAGAAATTCTCCTTTCCCTCTTTTCGTAATTTCCTTAAAGACTTAGTCCCGCAACGTGAGATACTCAAAGAAAGGAAAAAAGAGGAAAAGGAGATTGTTATGCGATTTCAACGGATTGGTGTAATCAGTGCATTACTCGCTGCAAGTATTTTGACCGGTTGTGCAGAACCGGACAAAGTTCCGCCTTTGAATCAACTTCAAACGCGATGGATTGATGATAACACTGCTGAGGATGGTGCTGAACCTAATGCCATCGTACAACGTATTAAAGCAGAAGACTTTTCAGAAAAGGATTCGTTTGAAGCGGATTTCCGTCGTCACGTGACGTTTTACTTTAAAGATGGAACAAAAGCGCATCCGACTGAAGGCGATATCTGGAGTAGTGTCGCCCTCGGGAATCATGCTTACGTGACGCTGCATTACCCAAAAGGAGCAGATCGTCTTGCTGTATTAGAGTATACCAAGCAAGAGAAGAACTGGATTTTAAAAGGCGGTTTACATGACGACGTTCAAAATATAAAAAAAGATGATGGTTCGACTCGCGGTTTGAATTTACCGTTCTCAACATTCCAAGCGATTATGAGTAGTTCAACTCTTAATGGGGACGATAGTGTCTGGTTCTTCCACACGAAGTCCCAAACGATTCTGCTAACCGTTGTTCCGAAGCAAGACGTTCAAAGCAAAGACTGGAAGGAAACAACACTTGCAAACGGACAGACAGCTTATTTCGAGCAGAAACAAAAGAGAACGAACCTCTATTACGTCGAGGACAATCAAATCGTCCTCCTGTCCGGTAACGTGTCGCTAGCACAATTAAAAAAATTTGCACGATCGATTGCTCCTGTCGACTCTGCTGATTTTCCATATTCTTAAACAAAAATCCGGACGCTGCGGCATCCGGATTTTTGTTTACCATTTGAAATCGAAATCAGCACCGACATCTTTTGCGAGATGGGCATCTGATCCATAGACGAGCGGAATCGATAACGACTGCGTGACTTGCAAGAGTTCCGGGTAAGGATAGGAAAGACCACATAACGGCTTCCGGAGTCCTGCCGTGTTGACGTCGAGCGTGAAGTTTGCCTGACGGATCTTCCGTAACGTGTCGTCGAGGTTCGTTGGATTCGATTCGAGCGGATAGGCTTGGATGAACTTCGTCGGTAACGTCAAGTGACCGAGACGTTTCGGTTGATGTGCACCGAGGTCCGTCATGACGAGGGCTTGGATGCCTTCATAATACCGTTCATGGACCGCCGTGACGCTTCCGAGTTTCGTGACGATCTCACCGAAGCTTTCCTTACTGAAGTCGACCATGTAGTACTTGTCATCAATATATAAGTAATGCAGTGAGAGAATGCCGTCGGTCAAGACGTCAGCGTAACGGGCGATGATGTCACGCGTGCCGTCGACATGCCCTTCCCAATAGTCGAATTCCATCCCGATTCGGATATCAATCTCATTCTTGTATGTCTCGCGGAGTTGCGTCAATTCCTTCAGGTAGGCATCGGCTGTCGCGAACGACATCCCGGAATCATTATCTGGCGCAGGATCCGTCACACCTTCAGGTAAAGGGGCATGTTCCGTGAAGCTGATCCGTTCTAAGCCTTGCTCTAAGGCACGCTCGATGTAGGCTTCAAGTGGATCCTTCGTACCGTGTGGACAATATGGACTGTGGACGTGACCGTCCCATTTCAATAATTGCATGATAAACCCTCCGATTTTTAGAATTGGCAAGCAAAGCGATTGACAATGTGCCCGAAACGCGGTATCTTATCGTTAAATAATTTAGCGTGGTACAGTGATAATAAGATAAAGGAGTGGGAGTATGCAATCATTTTCTACGATTCGACTCAAGGATGGAGCGACGGATTACGTCGGTGCCTCAGCAACGCGGCTTCAACGGGTCATCCGTCAGCTCGAAGATGGACTCGAACAATCTAACTATACCCGATTAATCACCCCCTTAATTGAGGAAATCGGTGGACGGGAACAGATTCGGATGGATTTTACGACTAGTGTCGCGCGTGCCCTCAGCGAACGTGGTCGCGAACAATATAAACGTGTCTTCTACAGCGGCTCGGTCTTTCAACCGGAAGAGAAGTTCCAAGTCGGGTTCGAAGAACGGGGACAAATCGCAGAAGTCGAAGCAATTCAACTCGCGGTCCGACTCGTCGAAGAACTGACAGGAAAAGAAGTCACACTCTCAATCGGCGATGCCGGTCTAATCGAGCATTTGATTGAGACGCGTGTCGGTGATCACCACTTACGCGACCAAGTGACGCAGATGCTCCGTTTACGTAACGTCATCGAACTGAAGCGAATCGCGGGTCAACTCGATGATGCCTTACTTGCGAAACTTCCTTTATTATTCGGACGTGAAGGGGCAGAAACGATCTTACCGTACGTCGACGAAACACGACTCAATGCCGTGCTTGATCTCGCGGAAGCCGTTAATGCCGATCTCGACTTCGGTCAAATGGGCTTACAGACGTACTACGACGGGATCACGATTCATGGTTTCATCGAAGGTGTGACGGAACCCGTCCTCGTCGGTGGACGCTACGACCGGCTCTATGAACAATTCGGACAAGAACAACAGGCGTTCGGCATCGGATTCTCGGTCGAACGGTTGGCGGAGGTGCTCTAAATGCGAATCGGAATTACGAAAGGACGGCTGTCGAAAGCGACAGAACGTTATTTAAAAGAAGCTGGCGTCGAGACATGGGGAGCCATCGAACGCGAACTAATCGTCAAACGGGGCGAGCACGAATTCGTCTTTATGAAAGGATCGGACTTGATCCCGTACGTCGCTCAAGGAGTTCTCGATGTTGCAATCACCGGCAGTGACATCTTACTCGAATCGGATCAAGAACTATCGGAACTCGCAGAATTACCGTTCGGAGTCTGCCGGATGTCCGTCTGTGCGAAGGAGCCTTTGCAATTTGAAGGCGGACGCCGCGTCCGGATTGCGACGAAGTATCCGGTCATCGCAAAACGCTACTTCAGCGAACTCGGTGTCGACGTCGACATCGTACCGTTGAACGGTTCGGTCGAGTTGGCACCGTTACTCGGACTTGCTGACGCAATCGTCGATATCGTCGAGACGGGTGAGACGTTACGGGCGAACGGACTAAACGAATACGAAAAAATCATCGATATTAGCGCTCGGTTCTTTACGAGCGAATGGACGTTAAAACGGAAGCGGGTTGAAGTCATCCGCTTGCTCGAGCAATTGACAGAAGGAGTGACACGATCATGACACCGACAAAACCTTTCAGCATCGATCGCGACACGGAACTCGCGGTCCGTGCGATTCTCGAACGCGTCGCAACAGACGGTGACGCTGCTGTCCGCGATTACACGAACCAATTCGATCAGGTCGATCTCGAAGATTTCCGTCTCAGTGAAACACGGATCACGCAAGCGTTCGAACAGGCAGACGCCAACTTGATCGACTCGTTGAAGTTGATGGCGACACGGCTCGTCGAGTGGCATGAACAAGAACTGCCGTCTGACATCGAACTCGTCGAAGCAGACGTGACACGACGTCAACGCTTCGTTCCTGTTGATTCGGTTGGGATCTATGTACCAGGTGGTGCGGCAAGTTATCCATCGACGGTCTTGATGAACGCGATTCCAGCGAAAGTTGCCGGAGTCGAACGCGTCGTCATGGTAACGCCGATGACGAACTTAAGTGACGAGGTTCTTGTTGCGGCACGCATCGCTGGTGTGACAGAAATTTATACGATTGGTGGAGCGCAAGCTGTCGCCGCGCTGACATTCGGAACAGAAAGTATCCAAGCCGTCGATTTGATCGTCGGACCAGGGAACCGCTTCGTCGCTGAAGCCAAACGCCAAGTCTACGGGATCGTTGGCATCGACTCAGTTGCTGGTCCATCGGAAGTTGTCGTCATCGCGGACGAAACAGCGCATCCGGACCGGATCGCAGCCGATTTACTTGCCCAAGCCGAACACGACCGTGACGCTGTCGCGATCGCCTTCGTGCCAACGGAAGAAATGAAACAAGCTGTGGATGCAGAGATCGAGCGACGCTTACAGCAATTGCCGCGTCAAGAGATTGCCCGTCGTGCGATGGAAAACGGTGGCGTCTTCGTTGCTCCACTCGAGACAGCAATCGAAGAAGCGAATCGCCTCGCAGCGGAGCACTTGGAACTTGCCGTTGCCAATCCACAAGAAGTCGTCAAATCGATCCGTCACGCCGGGATGATCTTCCTCGGTCACGAGACACCGGAAACGCTCGGCGATTATGTCGCCGGAACGAACCACGTCTTGCCGACATCCGGCACAGCCCGTTTTGCGTCTGGATTATCAGCGCGGACGTTCCTGCGTCACCAGACGATGCTCGAAGCCACACGCGCAGGCGTACAACGTCTCGCGAACGCAGCGAAGACCGTTGCCCGAGTCGAAGGACTCGAAGCACACGCACAAGCCATCGAAGTGAGGGAAGACTAATGCGATTACACCAAAACGAACGATTCACGACCCACAGTCCAGTCGGGATTGAAGCGATCCAGGAATTGATCGCAACGTTCCCTTTAAATGAATATCCTGTCGAGATCATCGACCAAGTCAAGGCATCGTACGCGACGTACGCCGGTGTCCGTCCGACGCAACTCGTCGCCGGAAACGGCTCGGATGAGCTGATCGGCTACTTATGTGCCCGCTACGGCGGACCTGGGATGCCGGTCATCGCCTCGGAACCTGACTTCGTCATGTATCAGTTCTATGCTGATCGGGCACGGGCACCGTTTGAACGCGTGCCGTTACTGGACGAGATGGCGCTTGACGTTGAGGGATTGATCGCAGCACCGGGTGAAATCATCTTCTTGAGTCACCCGCACAATCCGTCCGGAGTCCTTCGCAAGGAAGCAGACATCCGTCGTTTGCTCGACAGTGGCAAATACGTCGTCATCGATGAGGCGTATATCGACTTTGCGCTCGAGCAGTCGATGCTTCATCTATTAGAAGAGTATCCGAAAGCGATCATCTTACGGACACTCTCAAAAGCGTTCGGACTCGCATCGCTTCGACTTGGTTTTGTCATCGCGAGTGAACAGATCATCGAAGAAATCGAACAGATTAAATCACCGTATAACGTCTCTGGTCTATCAGCAGCTGTCGGCATCACCATCATGGCAGAACCGGAACTCGATCGGGTCTTAGACGAAACGTATGCGAGCCGTGAAGCAATCGAACGAATTCTCGCGCCAATTGGCAAGACATATCCCAGTGCGGCGAATTTCGTCTACGTCGAGTATCCGGAAGCCGAACGCTTTACGCAGCGTTGTGCTGACGCCGGATTACGGATCCGTCTGTTTAACCAGGCATTCCGTGTCAGTTGTGGATCACCAGAAGCAATGCAAGTATTAGAAACGTGTGTAGAGGAGGAATTACGATGCGGCGTGGCGCAAGCGAACGAGTAAGTGCAGAGTCAGACATCAAGGTTGAGGTCGATCTCGCAGGAGGTCCGGTTGAGATTAAGACGGGTGTCGGTTTCTTTGATCATATGTTGACGTTATTCGCCTTCCAGGCCCGGATTGGTCTGAAGGTAACAGCCAAAGGTGATACGTGGATCGATGCCCATCACACGGTCGAAGATACAGCGATCGTCCTCGGGGCAGCATTGACGGAAGCGCTCGGCGATAAAGCCGGGATTGAACGCTACGGTGAATCGCGTGTACCGATGGACGAGGCACTCGCGTCGGTCGTGCTCGACTTCAGCGGTCGTCCGTTCACAGTCTTCCGTGCTAGTTTCAAGAATCCGAAGCTCGGTGACTTTGATACGGAACTCGCAGAAGAGTTCTTCCAAGGCTTATCCCGGAGTGCCCGGATGACGATTCATGCCGAAGTGTTATATGGTTCAAACACACACCACATGATCGAAGGGTTGTTCAAAGCACTCGGTCGGGCCGTCCGTCAGGCAGTTGCCGTGACGAGCGAAGGCGTACCGTCTACGAAAGGGTTGATTGATCAATGATAGCAATCGTCGATTATGGCGTCGGAAATATCGCGAACGTCGAGCGGGCGTTAAAGGAGCTCGGCGAAGCAGTCATCGTTACGAGTGACACGGAGTTGCTCGACCAAGCGGAAGCACTTGTCTTACCGGGTGTCGGTGCTTATGCACCGGCAATGGAGCGCTTGAAAGAAACGGGACTGGTCGACTTCTTAAAAGAACAAGCCGAAAAGAAGCCGTTCCTCGGGATTTGCCTCGGGATGCAACTGCTCTTTGAATCGAGTGACGAAGATGGACTGACGGAAGGTCTCGGCATCTTACCGGGAACGATTGAAAAATTACCGAGCGACGTCCGCTTGCCGCACATGGGTTGGCACCAGCTGACGAACCATGGCGAAGCCGTCTATTTCGTCCACTCGTACGGTGCCGTCTGTGATGCAGAATGGATCGTCGATTCGGTCGAATACGGACGCCTCGTCCCAGCGATCGTCCAAAAAGGACAAGTCACGGGGATGCAGTTCCACCCGGAAAAGAGTGGCGAAGTCGGATTGAAACTACTGAAGGAATGGAGAGAGACGACATGCAACTCTACCCAGCAATCGATTTAATGAGCGGACAGGCGGTGCGCCTGAAGCAAGGAGATTTTGATCAACAGACATTCTTCGGTGATGCGTTGACGATCGCGAAGCGCTTCAAGGAAGACGGGGCGACGGCGATTCACCTGATCGATCTTGACGGTGCGAAAGCCGGTGAGCCGTTGCACTTGAACTTGATCGCCGACATCAAAAAAGAAACCGGGTTGTTCGTGGAAGCCGGTGGTGGTGTCCGTAACATCGAGACCGTCGAAGCGTACGTCGGTGCCGGAATCGACCGGATTCTCGTCGGCACGGTCGCTCTTGAAGACGAAGCGTTACTTGAGCAGATGATTGCCCTCGCTGGTGATAAACTGGCTGTAGCCTTGGATGCAAAAGAAGGCATCGTCCAGACACGCGGCTGGCTTGAAGCGAGTGGTTGGACGCTCGAAGAGGCAATGACGCACTTGATTGGTAAAGGCATCAAGACGTTCCTGTATACGGATATTTCGCGTGACGGAATGATGATGGGACCAGACGTTGATGGACTCGATCGGTTGAAACGGGAAGGGGTCGAATTGATCGCTTCCGGTGGTGTGACGACAGTTGACGACGTCGCGCGTCTGAAAGAAATCGGGATGGACGGAGCCGTCGTCGGTCGGGCGTTACTTGACGGATCACTCGCCTTAAAAGAGGTGTTACGCGTATGTTGATGAAACGGATCATTCCCTGTCTTGACGTCAAGGAAGGACGTGTCGTCAAAGGGGTTAAATTCCAGAACTTACGCGATCTTGGTGACCCGGTCGCCGTCGCAAAGTACTATTACGAGCAAGGGGCGGACGAACTCGTCCTGCTCGATATCTCAGCAACGCAAGAAGGGCGCGAGACGATGCTTGATATCGTCGAACGCGTTGCGGAAGTCATTTACATGCCGTTTACGGTTGGTGGCGGAATCAAGACGATCGAAGACGCAAAACGGTTGATTCGTGCCGGGGCTGATAAAGTCTCGCTCAACTCGTCGGCGCTTCAAAATCCGCAACTGATTCAAGAAGTCAGCCGCCTGTTCGGTGTCCAAGCGACGGTCGTCGCGATCGATGCCAAGCAGACCGGCGACTCATGGGGAGTCTTCTCACACGGTGGCACACAACCGGTCGGACGTGACGCAATCGAATGGGCACAGGAAGCGGTCGCGCTTGGTGCCGGTGAGTTACTCGTCACGTCGATGGATGCTGACGGCACGAAGGACGGGTATGATCTTGCCTTGATTCGTCGTCTGCGTGAAGTCGTCAACGTGCCGATCATTGCTTCTGGTGGTGTCGGAACACTCGATCACTTGGCGGAAGGGTTGGAAGCAGGAGCTGACGCAGCCTTAGCTGCTTCGATCTTCCATGAAGCGACGTACACGATGCCGGAAACGAAAGCCTACCTCAAAGAACGGGGAGTCGAAGTCCGATGACGACATTGAATTTTTCAAAAGGACTCGTCGCTGCTGTCGTCGTCGACGAGCAGACGAACGATGTCCTGATGGTCGGCTTCATGGACCAATCCGCCTATGATAAGACGCTTGCGACCGGTCTTGTCACCTTCTTCTCACGAACGAAGAATCGTCTTTGGACGAAAGGGGAGACAAGCGGAAACACGCTTGAACTCAAACGGATGTGGATCGATTGTGATCAGGATAGTCTTTTGATCGCAGTCAAAGCGAACGGTCCGACATGCCATACCGGAAATCGCAGTTGTTTCTATACAGAAGTGGAGGTGCCCGATGTTATACGAACTGGAACAGACCGTCAAAGCGAAGATTGACGCCAAGGAAGCAGAATCCTATACGAATTATTTGATTGCTTCCGGGTATGAGAAGATCGCGAAGAAATTCGGTGAAGAGGCATTTGAAGTCGTCCTCGCCGGGAACGATACGTTAGCCGAAGAGACCGCAGACTTGTTGTACCACTTAACAGTCTTGCTCGCTGAACGCGGTGTCTCCTTCAAAGAAGTCGAAGCTGTCCTGAACGAACGTCACGGAACAAAGTCGACGTTCAAGGATCGCCCAGATATTGAACAATGGTAAAGCATATCCACATCGCTTAGGCGGTGTGGATTTTTGTATGAGCGGGAAAAGACAAACAGATGACAGTTGTCATCAAATCGACAGAATGTTTCGATAGGCACGCTGTCGCATGAGGGCGTATAATCAAAAGCATAGTCCTTTGTTTTTAGAAAGTAGGTGTTCGATTGGTTACGAAAAAAGAAATCAAGCAAACGATCAAGGAACAATCCAAGGAAACGATCGAAGAGCTGCTCGCAAAAGGTGATTCCTTGAAAGAGGAAATCGCCAGTGCCATTACACACGGATTGGGTGTCATTTTCAGTATCGTTGCGCTCGTGCTGTTGATCCTGCAGGCGACGAAGTCTGGGAGCGCTTGGAACGTCACCGCCGTCAGTATCTTTGGGGCGACGATGATTCTGCTCTACCTGTTCTCGACCTTGATGCACTCGCTGATGCATACACGGGCGAATAAGGTCTTGCAAATTTTAGATCACGCCGGTATCTATCTGTTGATTGCCGGTAGTTATACACCGTTCGCTTTGATCACACTCCGTGGTCCGCTCGGTTGGACGTTACTTGGGATCGTCTGGGGTGTTGGGACGCTTGGCATCATCTGGAAGCTCTATTCAACCGGTAAATACGTCTGGATTTCGAATGCGTCTTATCTGATTCTCGGCTGGTGTTGTCTATTTGCGATCAAGCCGATTTATGAAGCACTCGGGTTACAAGGTTTCTTACTCCTTCTCGGTGGTGGACTCGCGTACTCCCTCGGCGTCATCTTCTACGTTTGGGCACGCTTGCCGTATAACCACGCGATTTGGCATCTGTTCGTCCTTGCTGGCAGTGTCTTGATCTTCCTATCGATTTTCTATTACGTTGCTCCGGCGACGATGTCATGAAGAAATTACGGCTCCGGGACTGGCTCCCGCTTACGCTGTATTTTATGTTTGGTCTTGGGTTGCTCCTGTACTTCCGGATGTCTGGAATGCTGGAGCAATTCGACATTCAAGCATTATCGGACTGGGTACGGGATCAAGGTCTGACCGGGATGTTGCTTTACGTGCTCGCCTACACCATTCGACCACTCGTCTTTTTCCCCGCTAGTTTACTGACGTTGTTCGGCGGCTATACGTATGGTCCGTGGCTCGGGACATTACTCGACGTCATTGGTGCTGGTACCGGCGGTTTGCTCAGCTTTTGGATCGCCCGGTTGCTCGGTCGCCGTGGGGTCGAGAAGTTGATTGGCAAAGGGAAGCTGAACGTGCTTGACGAACGGATTGCGACGAACGGTTTCCTCGTCGTGCTCGTCGTCCGGTTGATTCCGCTATTCCCGTTTGACGCGATCAGCTACGCGTCCGGATTATCGAAAATTCGCTTTAAACAGTTCGCGATCGCCAACTACATCGGGATCATCCCCGGTGCGTTCGTTTACAACAATATCGGCTCAAGCCTTCGTGATCCGTTTTCCTGGCAATTCTTCGTTGCCATCGGGCTGTACGTCCTATTCTTTGCTATAGGACTTGTTGCTCAACGGATTCTCAAAAATAAACGAAATAAAGAGCGTATGTAAGCGCTTTATGGCATAATATGAATGCAGAGATGTGAACCGATACGGTAAAACAGCCTAGCATTTATTTAGGGGGAATCATGAGTGATGGAAAAAGTACTACGGGATGGTTTTATCTTCTTATCGCAAAACAAGACATTGAACGGTCTCGCCAAGCGATACGGGCTTAAATTCGGAGCAAGTCGCTTCGTGGCAGGGGATTCATTGGAAGCATCGAAACGGGCGATCCAGGAATTGAACGCAAAAGGGTTATGCGTCACGATGGACCATTTAGGGGAGTTCATCTCGACGGTGGCTGAAGCAGAGATGATGACACAAGAATGTATTCGTGCGGTTGAGATGATTGCGGAAGAAAAATTAGACTCGCAACTCTCGTTGAAACTGACATCACTCGGACTCGATATTTCGGACGACTTGATCCGCTCGAACATGGAACGGATCTTAACACGAGCGAAAGAACTTGGTGTCTTCGTCACGATCGACATGGAAGATGAGCCACGTTGTGAAAAGACGATTCAATTGTTTGAAGAATTGCGCCAATCTTTCGATAACATCGGAACGGTCATCCAGTCGTACCTCTACCGGTCGGAAGATGATATCAAACGTGTCGGACGTTTCGAAACGAATCTCCGAATCGTCAAAGGAGCATACAAAGAGCCGGCAACGGTGGCGTTCCCAGAAAAAGAAGACGTCGACCACAATTACATCAAGCTCGTGAAATTACAATTATCACTCGGAAACTATGCTGCCGTCGCAACGCATGACGATGCGATGATTGAGCAAGTTATCCGTTACGCTAAAGAAAACGGGATTGAAAAAGACCAGTTCGAATTCCAGATGTTATTCGGTATCCGGGTCGAGCGTCAACTCGAACTCGTCAAACAAGGCTATAAAGTCCGTGTCTACGTCCCTTATGGACGTGACTGGTACGGTTACTTCATGCGCCGCTTAGCAGAACGACCGGCAAACGTTGCCTTCGTTCTTAAGGGAATGGTCAAAGGATAAGTGGAGAAGGCGATGCACGCTGCATCGTCTTTTTTGTATGCAGAATGCATAGTATACCGGACGTTCCCAGCATCTTCGCTTTCCTCAGGCGGGAAGTAAGCCGCGGCATCTCACATTCCATGTGATTTGCCGGGTCTTCCTATTCCCTGACGGAAGCATGGTTCATGCTTCCTTTTCCTTTAGGAGTCGAAGATGCCCGGTTCGTCCTAAATGAACTAAACTTAAAAGCGATCGATTCCATTGACGGAAATCGATCGCTTTTAGTATTGAATACGTTCACCCTCCTCACATGTCTTCACCCGACTCCTACAGGAAAAAGCGCGACGTTTTATCGCGCTGTCAGAGACAAACAAGACCCGGATTCGTCATCCGAGGGATGAGGAAGACTGGCTTGTGTCTCGCCTGGGGAAAGCGGGTGAGAAGACAGTGAGGTGAATAGTGCGTTACATCGATCATTTCGCATCATGGCCAAATGATATTACCTAGAAACACCATCCCAGCAAATAAACCAATCATTAAGAAGACAGTAGTTTGTGGTTGGAAACGTTTCTCCCGATAACGTCGAAATAAACGGTCCCCCAATGCCTGTATACAGAATAAGAGACCAATAAAGAGTAGGAAGAATTGCCATCTTTCTAGAACATCGAGAGCATCAATGTAAAATAAAAAAACAATACATAAAGCTATTAATATAGACGTATAAAAGGTACTGTGTGACATTTTTATCTCTCCCTCACAGCTGTCGTCTGAAAAGCAAATAAACATGAGAAAGAATGTGCTTGATCAAGTAAGCGGTGCCCCGTCATGACGGCACCTTCCTTTTGGATGACCGCTTCATCGAGTAACATCCAGCCACGTTCTTTCGCTAATTGCAACAGTTCCCACGGCATCATCGTATTTCCCATCGCGACTTCCTCACCGTAGAGACGACGATAAGCAAGTTGACGCGGAGCGGCTGTCGGACCGAGTAGACTGATGACGACAAGTGGGGCGACGCGTTCGATTTCTTGCAGCACTTGAACGGGACGTGTCGACCATTCGAGTGAGTTGACGGCAAGGATGACATCAAACGCATGATCGGCGAACGGCAATGCTTCACCCGTTCCAACGATGAACGTCTGCTCGGGTGACTTCTCACGGGCAATCCGGATCATCTCGTCTGAGACATCAAGTCCGACTGTCTGAAAGTCCGGTGTCAGCAAGCGACAGGCTGCGCCATCACCGCAACCGAGATCAAGCAAACGACCACCGGTGATCGTTTTTCGTAAGAACGGCAAAATGGTTTTCCGACTGCCGTTCGTCCACATATCGTCAGCGCGATCCGCCCAGTCAGCGGCTTTTTGATTCCATACATGCTCGGTTTGACTCATTTGCATCCACTCCTTTTTATCAGTCTAACAGGAAAATTTGTCCATTGACTGATTTTTTATTGCTACTGAATCATTATTCATTTATGATGAAGATGTAGAAGAAGCACACCAAAGTCGTTCGGCTTCTTTTTTTGTCAGTATAATGAATGGTTGTTCATTCAATTTAAAATCAGGGGGTATATCATGGCGAGTCAAATCGGTCAGCCGACCACAATCCAGTTGACGAAACACATCCAATTCGCCGTCATCATCGGTTCAGGGGTGATGGGTGCGGGCATCGCGGCACATCTTGCGAATGCTGGCATACGGACATTGATGCTTGATATCGTACCAAAAGAACTTACGGCACAAGAAGAGAAGCAGGGCTTGACGCTGAGTGATCCGCGCGTCCGTTCCCGCATCGCGCGCGATAACCGCGAAAAACTCTTGAAACAAAACCCAGCACCACTCGCGTCGAAGAAATTGATCGACTTCATCGAGGTCGGAAACTTAGAAGACGACTTAGAACGTCTGAAGGAAGCAGACTGGATCGTTGAAGTCGTCGTCGAACGACTCGACGTCAAACAGCAATTGTTTAAAACGATCGAACCATTCATTCGAGAAGACGCGATCGTCAGTTCGAACACATCAGGCATCTCGATCGAAGCGATGCGCGAAGGGCGCTCGGAATCGTTCAATCGTCGTTTCCTCGGAACACACTTCTTTAACCCACCACGTTATCTGAAGTTGCTTGAGTTGATTCCGACGTCAGACACGGATCCGAGTGTCGTTGACTTCATGAAACAATTTGCAGAGGAACGACTCGGGAAAGGTGTCGTCATTGCGAAGGACACACCGAACTTCATCGGCAACCGAATCGGGACATACGGTCTCCTCGTGACGATGGATGAGATGAAAAAAGGTGGCTATTCGATCGGGGAGGTCGATTCGGTCACAGGTCCACTCCTTGGTCGCCCAGGGTCAGCGACGTTCCGGACACTCGACGTCGTCGGCATTGACACGTTCGTCCATGTCGCAAACAACGTCTATGACTTGTTGCCAGAAGGCGAAGAGAAGGAGACGTTCGCGGTTCCGTCTGAGATGCGTCGCCTTGTCGAACAAGGTGCACTCGGTGCGAAGACGGGTCAAGGCTTCTATAAGAAAGTCGGAAAACAGATCCTTGAACTCGATCTCGAAACATTCGAGTACGTTGAAAAGAAAGCGCTTACTGAACCGTCGATCGGGCAAGCCAAAGCACTTCCGGGCGCAAAAAACAAACTGAAAGCCGTCGTCTTCGCGCAAGATCGTGTCGGCGCCTTACTCTGGCCGATCCACGCGAAAACATTGCTCTACTCGGCTCAGCTGACTGGAGAGATCGCAGACGATATCAAAGCGATCGACGAAGCAATGAAATGGGGCTTCGGTTGGAAGATGGGACCGTTCGAGACATGGGACGCACTCGGCGTCGAGAAAACGGTCGCGAAGATGAAACAAGACGGTTACGCAGTACCGGCATGGGTGGATGAGATGCTCGCAGCAGGAAAGACGAGTTTCTATGATGCGTCCGGTCGTCATTATGACGCAACGACACAAGACTACGTCGGAGCAACGGTCAATCCGAAGGAAATCCGCCTCCGCGACGTCCGGAAGTCAAACGGTGTTTTACTAGAGAACAACGGGGCGCGCTTGCTTGATATCGGCGACGACGTCGCAGTCCTCGAGTTCACATCGAAGAGCAATGCGATCGGTGTCGACATCATGCAGATGATCGAACAGTCGGTCGATCTCGTTGAGAAAAACCACCGTGGTCTCGTCATCGCGAACGATGGCAAGAACTTCTGTGTCGGTGCGAACCTAGCGATGATGCTGATGGAAGCGGAAGATGAGAACTGGTTCGAGCTCGACTGGATCATCAACAAGTTCCAACAATCGATTCAAAAGATTCGCTACGCATCGCGTCCAATCGTTGTTGCACCGCAAGGAATGACGCTCGGTGGCGGTACGGAGATCTCGCTTCCGGCAGCTCGTCTGCAAGCCGGACTTGAAACGTACATGGGTCTCGTCGAAGTCGGTGTCGGTCTGATTCCGGGAGGTGGCGGAAACGTCAACACGTACCGTCGACTGCTAGAAAACACACCGGACGGACTCGTTAATATCGAGAAAGCGGCGCAAAAAACGTTCGAGAACGTCGCGATGGCAAAAGTCTCAAAATCAGCCTTTGAAGCACGCGAACTCGGATATGTCCGCTCCGTTGATCAAATCTCGATGAACCGGGATCACTTGACGTATGATGCGAAACAACTCGTTCTTGACCTCGACCGGACTGGCTACACGGCACCAGCAAAAGCGAAGATTCCAGTCGTCGGTCGTGCTGGGAAAGCGACGCTTGAACTCGCAACACGCGAAATGTTCTACGGTGGTTATATCTCGGAACACGATTTGAAAATCGCAAGTAAACTCGCACACGTCATCGCCGGCGGAAACGTCGCCTTCGGTAGCCACGTCGATGAACAATATATGCTCGACATCGAACGGGAAGCATTCTTGAGCCTAATCGGTGAGTTGAAGACACAACAACGGATGCAGCACATGCTCGTCAAAGGCAAGCCGCTTCGTAACTGAGGACTGGGGGGATTCGGATGAAGGAAGCAGTAATCGTCGCCGGTGCACGGACACCGGTCGGAAAAGCAAAAAAGGGCGCATTCAAGTCGATGCGCTCGGATGAATTAGCAGGCATCGCCATCCAGGAAACGTTGAAACGGTCCGGTTATACGGGAGCGGTTGATGACGTCATCCTCGGATGTGCCTTACCGGAAGCAGAGCAAGGGATGAACATCGCCCGCTACGCTTCCGTCCTCGGTGGATTATCACATGAGGTACCGGCGATCACAATCAACCGGTATTGCTCAAGTGGACTACAATCGATCGCTGACGCGGCGATGAAGATCATGACAGGGCAAGCAACTGCGGTCGTCGCTGGTGGACTTGAATCGATGAGTCAAGTTCCGATGCCGGGTCACGTCGTCCGACCTAATCCGTCGATCGTCGACACGGCACCAGAGTACTACATGAGCATGGGGCATACAGCAGAGCAAGTCGCTGCAACCTATAATGTCTCACGGGAAGATCAAGATGCCTTTGCCCTGAAGAGTCACCAAAAAGCAGCAGCAGCCATCGCGGCGGGTAAGTTTGCTGACGAGATCGTCCCGGTAACGGTGACGGAACAATTCGTCAACGATGAACTGAAAATCGAAGAGAAGACATTCGTCGTCGAGCACGATGAAGGTGTTCGTCCGGATTCGTCACCGGAAGGTCTCGCGAAACTTCGCCCAGCGTTCCGTCTTGGCGGTAGCGTCACGGCAGGGAACTCTTCGCAGACGTCAGACGGTGCCGCTGCCGTCCTCGTCATGGAACGAGAAGAAGCAGAACGGCAAGGGTTACCGATTCTCGGTAAGTTCAAATCGTTCGCGGTCGGTGGTGTCCGTCCGGAAGTGATGGGGATCGGACCAGTCGTCGCGATTCCGAAGGCACTTGACCTCGCAGGTATCACGCTTGAGGACGTCGGGTTGATCGAGTTGAACGAAGCGTTCGCTTCGCAGTCACTCGGTGTCATCCGCGAACTTGGATTAAACGAAGACATCGTCAACGTTAATGGTGGAGCGATCGCCCTCGGTCACCCACTCGGTTGTACAGGAACAAAACTCACATTGACGCTCTTGCATGAAATGAAACGCCGGAATGTCCAGTATGGTGTCGTCTCGATGTGTATCGGTGGCGGAATGGGCGCAGCAGGTGTATTCGAACTAGTTGAAGGAGGAACAGGACAATGAGCCAAACGACAAACGAATTAATCAAAGGTGGCAGTTTCGTATTAGATGAGTTAGTACCAGAACGTCTCTTCACACCAGAGGATTTCTCGGAAGAACACAAAATGGTCGGTGACATGACAGCGAAGTTCGTTGAAGATCGTGTCGTTCCAGTTCTTGACCGGATCGAAAAACATGAGTTCGAATTGTCCGTCGGTCTCCTCCGCGAAGCAGGCGAGCTTGGTCTACTCGGAGCAGACGTTCCGGAAGCATACGGCGGTTATCAGATGGATAAGATTTCGTCTTCGATCATCACGGAGAAGTTCGCACGTGGTCGTTCATTCGCCCTCAGCTACGGCGCACACGTCGGAATCGGTTCGTTGCCAATCGTCTTCTTCGGAAACGAAGAGCAAAAGCATAAATACTTGCCGAAGCTCGCTTCAGGGGAGTGGATCGCTTCGTACGCGTTAACGGAACCAGGCTCTGGTTCGGATGCTCTTGGTGCCAAAACGACGGCTGTCTTGAACGAAGCTGGTACGCACTACATCTTGAACGGTGAAAAACAATGGATCACGAACGCTGGTTTCGCAAGCTTGTTCGTCGTCTACGCAAAAATCGACGGTGACAAGTTCACAGCCTTCCTCGTCGAAGGATCGTATCCAGGCGTCTCGACAGGCGTCGAGGAACAGAAGATGGGAATCAAAGGATCATCGACACGGACGTTGATCTTACAAGATGCAGAAGTACCAGTCGATAACGTCCTTGGTGAGATCGGACGCGGTCACGTCATCGCTTTCAACATCTTGAACGTCGGTCGTTACAAATTAGCTGTCGGTGCTGTCGGTTCGTCAAAACGGGCGATCGATCTCGCAGTCCAGTACTCGAACGAACGGAAACAGTTCAAGACACCAATCAGCTCGTTCCCATTGATTCAAGAAAAACTCGCGACGATGGCAGCACAGACGTATGCGATGGAGAGTTCGGTCTACCGGACGGGTGGTCTGTTCCAAGACAGTCTCGATCAGTTGTCTGAAGAAGAGAGCAAGGACGGTAAGAAAATCGCCGATGCAATCGCGGAGTACGCGATCGAGTGCTCGATGAACAAAGTCTTTGCTTCGGAAACATTTGATTACGTCATCGATGAAGCGGTCCAGATTCACGGTGGTTATGGCTTCATGGCAGAATATGAAGTCGAGAACATGTACCGCGATTCGCGGATCAACCGAATCTTCGAAGGAACGAACGAGATCAACCGTCTCCTGGTGCCTGGGACATTGCTGAAGAAGGCGATGAAAGGCGAGTTGCCGTTGCTTGCGGAAGCACAGCGTCTGCAACAAGAAGTGATGAGCTTCATGCCGACAGAAATCGGAACAGCACCACTTGATCGCGAACGCCACTTACTCGCGATGATGAAGAAAATCTTCTTGTTGACTGCCGGAACAGCGGTCCAGAAATACCAGGACAAACTCCAAGGTGAGCAAGAAATCTTAGCGAACACAGCCGACATCATGAGTGCGATTTATGCGCTGGAGTCAGCAATCGTTCGGACGGACAAAGCGATTGCCGACAAAGGGATCGAGAAGAGCGAACTGAAAGTCCGTTACACGGAAGTCTTCGCGCAACAAGCGTTCGAAGCTGTCGAGCGTGACGCGAAAGAGACACTCTACGCGGCAGCGAGTGGCGACGAACTCCGGATGTTGCTCTCAGCGCTGAAAAAATTCAGCCGTTATCAGCCAATCAACGTCATCGGTACGAAACGTGACATCGCGAAACGCCTCATCGAGTCAAACAAATATACGGTCTAAGTCAGGTTTACCGCTTCGCCTTTGCAGGGAAAATCTCTGTAAAGGCGAAGTTTTTGGTTGGAGGAGGAAAACGAGATGCGCCAAGAATTGGTTGAACTGCAATTTGCGATTGCCTACTATCAATCCCTTGAACGTTTGACGCCGGAAGAGTGGGATCTGCCGCTCGCCCTTAACAAGTGGACCGTCCTTGAGTGCGTCAGTCATCTGTATTTATGGGACCGGTTTTATTACGATCATGCCATCTCGAAATTACCGGACGAACCGTTGACACTCGTCGAGACGGATTTTGATCAGTTCAATCGACTGGCGGTCGAATATGCGCATCATATCGATCCGCTTGCTTTGTTGAAAAAAGCGATCAGTGTCCGGCGTGACATCGTCAATCACCTTGACCGTCTGTCTGACGAGCAGTTTGAAGCAACCTATGAGGATTTCCGACCACTTACATTCGTCGAGTCGTTCGTTGCCCATGACGCCCATCACCAAGATCAGATTGACGGGGCGCTCGCACGCTTGAAGCAGAAGTGATCCATCTGCTACTCTTTAAGGTGAGGTGATGAACATGACAAAAACAGTCACGATGTACGGCTACCCGAAATGTAGTACGTGTGTCAAAGCGAAAAAAGCACTCGAACAGCACGGTGTCGAAGTGGACTACAAACATATCGTCGAGGAGACACCATCTGCAACGACGATCCAGGAACTCCATCAAAAAAGTGGAGAGCCGTTGAAGAAATTCTTCAACACGAGTGGTCAATCGTACCGTTCGCAAGGAATCAAGGATAAACTTCCAGAGTTATCGGAAGACGAGCAATACAAGTTGCTCGCAAGTGACGGCATGTTGCTGAAGCGTCCAATCGTCACAGACGGGAAAGACGTTACGATCGGTTTCAAGGAAGAAATGTATCAAGGAAAATGGTATTAAGTTCAGAGTCGATTTTGGTATACTGAACACGTTAGTCCAAATTAGTCCACAGGGGGAATCGGAAATGAGTCAAGTAAAAGACAACTTACGCTATTCGGAAGAACATGAATGGGTCGAAGTATCAGGAAACAAGGCGCGCATCGGAATCACGGATTTCGCGCAACACGAACTCGGGGATATCGTCTTCGTCGAATTGCCTGAAGTCGGGGATACGATCTCAGCAAACGAGCCATTCGGTTCAGTCGAGTCGGTCAAGACAGTCTCGGAATTATACGCACCGATCTCTGGTAAAGTCGTTGCCATCAACGAAAACCTTTCGGATTCCCCAGAACTCGTCAACGAGTCACCATTCGAAGGCGCTTGGATGGTCGACATCGAAATCGAAGATGCTTCACAAGTCGAGGCATTGATGGACGCTGCAGCGTACAAATCGATGATCAACGAGTAATACTTAACGAAAAGAGAGTGAACGAGGCGCTTGCGTTTCGTCCGCTCTCTTTTTTTTGTATACTGACGACAGATACCACGAAGAAAGGAGCGACCGTCATGCAAGAGGTCACGACCGTCCCAGAAAACGGGCTATTGTATGTCTATGCACCGATGTGCGGGACATGCGCCATTGCGGAACGTATGCTCGATATCGTCGAAGCGACGGAATCAGGTCAATCGATTCAGAAGGCGAACGGGAATTTCATTCCGGATTTCTTAGAAGAAGCCCGTGTCATGAGTGTTCCTGCGTTGTTGCGAATTGAAGAAAACCAAGTCGTAGAGCGACTTTATGCTTTCCAGTCCGTTCAAAACGTCTTTGCTTTCTGTCAAGAACGGTAAGAAAAGTCCGACTGGATTTTTCTTTTTGTTAAATTGTCGAAATATTTACAATAATCCGTTGACAACGCAGAAATATGAATGGTATATTCATAACAACTTCTAGAAATGCATTATAGGAAGTCTAGCAGAGATGATTGTTCAATACGATTCAAGTCCTGAACCCTTTCTCCCATCCTAAGCCGGTGTATTGTTCCCCCTTAAGTCGTCCCCCAAAGACGAAGCGGTGCAATGAACGGGTGGTGGATCGAAAGGACCGATCAGGAAGTGAACGTAAGCTGGCGATCATGTCGAACAGGCGCCGTCCTCCACGCGGAAGAGCGAACAATTCCGAATGGAGCTGGGTTTTCCTTCGTAGCATTTCTAACCACATTATTCGTGTTGTCGGTTCGCCGGCAACGCCTTTTTTTGTTTTCTGGAAGTTTTTTGAGCCGGTCGCTTGCCAGGATAGAATCTCCTTGCTACAATGCGAATATGGAAAATTACTTTAATTCATATCCGATTACTCGGAATTAACTGGTGAGATGGAGGACGACAAGGCATGACAGTACGTTTTATGGATGTTTTCACAGAATGGGCATCGACGTATGACGAGACAGTAACCGGACATGATCCGGAGTATAAAGAGGTTTTTCGTCGATACGATGAGATTTTGAATACAGTAGCGGATAAAGCGCAGTCGCCGGTCATTGAATTCGGAGCAGGCACAGGGAACCTGACACAACGTCTTCTGGCACGTCACGACTCCGTACTCGCCGTCGAACCAAGTCCGGAGATGCGGGCAATCCTGACGGAAAAGATTCCGTCGCTTGCTGTACAAGATGGTCACTTCCTCTCGTTCGAAGCGAAGGAAGCACGCAGTTTCGTTTCGACGTATGCGTTTCATCATCTAACAGATGAGGAAAAGGGAGAAGCAATCGAACTGATGGCATCACATTTACCGGCAGACGGAAAAATCGTCTACGCGGATACGATGTTCGTCTCAGAAGAAGCACGCCAGCAAACGATCCGTGAAGCACGTGCTCAAGGGTTCGACGCGTTAGTGGAAGATCTCGAACGCGAATTCTACCCGTTGATTCCAGTCATGGAAGAATTGTTTACATCACGCGGGTTCACTGTTAAATTTATACAATACAATCACTTCGTCTGGCTCGTAGAAGCCGAGAAAATGGGGGAATAAATCATGGCACTTCAAAAAATGAACGTCGAAAGCTTTAACCTGGATCATACGAAAGTCAAAGCACCCTATATCCGCGTCGCGGGTTATAAAGAAGGTAAAGTCGACCAAGTCGTCAAATACGATATCCGTTTCACGCAACCAAACGTTGAGCAAATGCCGATGCGTGCGATGCACACACTCGAGCACTTACTTGCTGAGAACATCCGCAACTACTCGGATGATGTCATCGATGTCTCGCCGATGGGATGCCAAACAGGTTTCTACATGGCGATGATGAACTTTGACTCGGTCGAAAAAATGAGCGAACTCGTTGAGAAGACGTTGAAAGACGTCCTCGCAGCAGAGGAGATTCCAGCGCAAAACGAAGTCCAATGTGGATTTGCGAGCGCACATGACCTCAAAGGAGCGAAGCACTATGCCGAGAAAATGCTTGCCGGTCGTGATGAATGGGACATCGTCTTCGGATGATCGCGAACAACGTCCGCGACCTCGTCGGAAACACACCACTCTACGAGATCACTTCATTCGATTTGCCTGCTGGTACGCGCATTTTGGCGAAGCTCGAATGGATGAACCCTGGGGGCAGCGTCAAAGACCGCCTTGGCATTCAACTCGTTGATGCAGCAATCGAAAACGGACATGTGACACCAGGCGGTACGATCATTGAGCCGACAGCCGGGAATACCGGCATCGGCTTGGCGCTCGCCGCTAAAAAATACAATCTTCAAGTCATCTGTGTCGTTCCGGAAAAATTCAGTCAGGAAAAACAGACGTTGATGCGGGCACTCGGCGCAACCGTCGTCAACACGCCGACTGAACTCGATATGCAAGGGGCTATCGACCGGGCAAAAGAACTCGGTCAGGAAATTCCGAACAGTTACGTTCCGTTACAATTCGAAAACGAAGAGAACCCAGTCACGTATCAGCGGACACTCGGTCCTGAGCTGATTGCGGACTTGCCGCACATCGACTGGTTCGTTGCCGGTTGTGGTTCAGGTGGTACGTTCGCCGGAACAGCGGACTTCTTAAAACAACGTCTCGGTACAAAAGCAGCGATCGTCGAACCGGAAGGCTCCGTCTTAAATGGTGGTCCAGCCGGTCCGCATAAGACAGAAGGCATTGGAACAGCGAAATGGCCAAGTCTCGTTCCGCGTGAACTCGTCGACGAGATTCATACGATTTCTGACCGCGATGCATTTGACGCGGTTCATACACTCGCTGCTCGCGAAGGATTACTCGTTGGTAGTTCAGCAGGTGCAGCGCTCGTTGCTGCGCTTGATATCGCGAAGCGTCACCCCGGCAGTACGATCGTCACCGTCTTCGCAGACAGTGCCGAACGCTACTTAAGCCAACAAATCTTTGAAAAGGTGGACGAAACTCATGCGTAAGAAGACAGCATTGATTCATGGAGGAACAGGTGTCGACCGGGCAACAGGAGCCGTCACACCTCCGATCTATCAAACAAGCACATACAAGCAGGATAAAATCGGTCAACTTAAGGACGGATACGAATACTCACGGACAGCGAACCCAACACGGACGAGCATCGAACGATTGATTGCGGATCTCGAGGGCGGCGCACGTGGTTTTGCCTTCGGTTCTGGGATGGCAGCGATCCATGCCGTCTTCCACTTGCTTGAGTCTGGCGACCACATCGTCATGACGGATGACGTCTACGGTGGTACGTTCCGCTTGATGCAACGCGTCTTACCAAAGTTCAACATCCAAGTGACATTCGTCGATACGACGGACCTTGCAGCGACGGAAGCAGCGATCCAAGACAACACGAAGATCGTCTACGTCGAAACACCGACGAACCCGTTGTTGAAAGTAACGGACATCGCAGCCATCGCAACGATTGCCAAACGTCACGATCTTAAACTCGTCGTCGACAACACGTTCGCGACTCCATATCATCAACAACCACTCGCGCTTGGTGCAGACATCGTCTTGCACAGTGCAACAAAATACATCGGCGGACACTCGGACGTCGTCGCTGGACTTGTCGTCGTCAAAGATGATGCGCTCGGCGAAGAGCTTCACTTCATCCAAAACTCGACAGGCGGCGTACTTGGACCGCAAGACAGCTTCTTGCTCGTCCGTGGTCTTCGTACACTCGGTATCCGGATGGATGCGATCGAAGAGACAGCACATGATCTCGTTGCGTTCCTACAAGCGCAAGATATTGTCTCAAACATCTTCTACCCGGGACTTGCATCGCATCCTGGTCACGACATCCAAGCGAAACAAGCGACTGGGTTTGGTGGGATGATCAGCTTTGATGTTGGTTCAGCAGCGAATGCAGAAAAACTCGTCGAGGCGACACACTTCTTCACACTTGCTGAGAGTCTTGGTGCCGTCGAGAGTCTGATTTCCGTTCCGGCACGGATGACGCACGCGTCGATCCCAGCAGAGCGTCGGGCAGAACTCGGCATCACAGACGGTCTCGTCCGGATTTCAGTTGGACTTGAAGACGCGGAAGATTTGAAAGAAGACTTAACGCGTGCTTTCACGTTCCTCGAAAAAGTTTCTGAAAAAACTGTTTGACAACAAAAATAACCCCTGCTAATATTCAGAATATATTCTACAAACTTAATACCGAAACTCTTATCGAGAGTGGTGGAGGGACTGGCCCGATGAAACCCGGCAACCGCGGATCTAATCCGAAGTGGTGCTAATTCCAGCAGACAAAAGTCTGGGAGATGAGAGCAAATGGTTTTGTGTACTGAAAAGTGCGCGCGTTTGCTCTAAAACGCGCGCACTTTTTTTATTTTAGGAGGGACAGTTGTGATTCGTTTACAAGACGTAGGAAAGATTTATCGCTCAAAGCGCGGAGCGGTCGAAGCCGTCGCGAATGTCGATCTGACAATCGAGCGCGGTGAAATTTTTGGAATAATCGGTTATTCCGGAGCAGGGAAATCGACCTTGATCCGATTGCTGAATATGCTTGAAGCACCAACGAGTGGTTCGATCCAAATCGATGGTGTTGAGATGACATCACTAAAACCAAAGGAATTACGAGGCGTCCGTAAGAATGTCTCGATGGTCTTCCAACATTTCAACTTATTGTGGTCACGAACAGTTGAAGAGAACATCATGTTCCCACTCGAGCTCGGTGGCTTCCCGAAAGCACACCGCAAGGAACGGGTAGCGGAACTGATCCAACTCGTTGGTTTGGACGGACGCGAAAAAGCCTATCCGTCACAATTATCGGGTGGTCAAAAACAACGTGTCGGTATCGCTCGGGCACTGGCATCGAACCCGGACGTTCTCTTATGTGACGAGGCAACAAGTGCACTCGATCCGAAGACGACGGACTCAATCCTTGAGTTACTCGTTGACATCAATGAAAAACTGAAACTGACGATCGTCTTGATCACACACGAGATGCACGTCATTCAAAAAATCTGTCACCGGGTCGCCGTCATGGAAGCCGGTAAAATCGTCGAGCAAGGACCGGTCGCAGAGGTCTTCCGTCATCCGAAGCAAGCGATGACGAAGGAGTTCGTCAAACAATTGACGTCGCCTTCGGAAAACGAGTTGACGTTCGCGAAACTACGCGAACGGTACCCAACCGGAAAAATCGTTCAGTTGACGTTCGTCGGATCAACAGCGGAAAGCCCGATCCTCGCGGAAGTCATGAAGGATTCACCGGTCCTGTTCAACATCATCGGCGGAAACGTCGGTCAATCACAGGAAGGGGCACTCGGTACACTGTTCATTCAGTTGATCGGGGAAACAGAAGCAACACAAGCGGTCATCACGAAGCTTCAAGCCAGTGATGTTGAAGTGGAGGTGGATCACCGATGATTTCATTCTTTGACAACCTAGATTGGGACATGGTGTGGGAAGCGACAGGCAGTACCGTCTATATGACGGCAATCGCTGGGTTTTCAACATTCGTTCTCGGTTTGATCATTGGTTTACTATTGTATGCGACAAACGAAGAGTTATTGTTCAAGAATCGGGCGTTCTATTCAGTGTTGAGCTTGATCGTCAACGTCTTCCGTTCGATTCCGTTCATCATCTTACTGATCTTATTGATTCCATTTACGACAGCGATCGTCGGTTCGTTCCTCGGACCAACGGCAGCATTACCGGCACTGATTTTCGGTGCTGCACCATTTTACGGTCGGATGGTTGAACTCGCGTTACGTGAAGTCGATAAAGGTGTCATCGAGGCAGCTGAATCGATGGGGGCGACGAAGTTCCAAATCATCTATAAAGTCTTAATCCCGGAAGCGTTGCCTGCCATCGTTTCTGGTATCACGGTCACACTCGTCTCACTTGTCGGTTATACGGCAATGGCCGGAGTAGTCGGCGGAGGTGGACTTGGGGACATGGCCTTTATCGAAGGATTCCAGCGTTCTCAAAACGATGTCATCGTCATTGCGACACTCTTAATCTTAGCGATCGTCTTCGTCATCCAAATCATTGGTGATTTGCTGATCCGTGCGATCGATAAACGTTAATTCGAAACTTAATCATATTGGAGGAATCATTCATGAAAACTTGGAAAAAATTCGTAGGTACTGCTGCTGTATCCGTCTTAGCTATTAGTCTTGCTGCATGTGGCGAAAAATCATCAGGATCAGACAGCGACGACAAAACACTTGTCATCGGTGCTTCAAACGTACCGCACGCTGAGATTCTTCAGCACGTTAAAAAAGAATATGAAGCAAAAGGTTACAAGCTTGAAATCAAGAAGTTCCAAGATTACGTACTTCCGAACAAAGCGCTCGCTTCAAAAGAAATCGATGCGAACTACTTCCAGCACGTACCGTATCTTGAGCAACAAGAGAAAGAAAACAAATCGTATAAGTTCGCGAACGCAGGTGGCGTCCATGTTGAACCACTCGGTATCTACTCGAAGAAATACAAGTCACTCGATAAGTTGCCAAACGGTGCAACGATTCTGACGAGCTCAAACGTCGCGGAACGCGGTCGTGTCTTGACATTCCTTCAAAACGAAGGATTGATTAAGCTCAAAGACGGTAAAACGACAGATGCACAACTCGGTGATATCGCGGAGAACCCGAAGAAACTCAAGTTCAAGACGAACATCGAAGCATCGCTGCTTCCGCAAGCTTACAAAAACAATGAAGGCGACGCCGTTCTTATCAACACGAACTATGCGATCGATAACGGTCTGAACCCGTTGAAAGACGCAATCGCTTCAGAAGATGAGTCGTCACCATACGTCAACATCATCGTTACACGTGACGGCGATGAAAAAGACAAACGTGTCACAGCACTTCTTGATGTTCTGCACGAGAAGAAAAACCAAGATTGGATCCTCGACAAGTACAAAGGTGCAGTCGTTCCAGTCAGTAAATAAGTTCACCGAATCCGGCATCCTTCCTATATAATGGAAGGATGCTTTTCATTTGTCTGAAACAGGGGTTAGGGGGAATCATATGCAACGCATTCGTCAACTGCATCCGTTGACACTCGGGGTCTTGTTTGGAACGTTTTTCTCGCGTCTCGGAACGTTCATCACGATGCCGTTCTTCGCCATCTACATGACGACCGTTTTGAAATTCGATCCGGTCGATGTCGGCTGGGTCCTCAGTATCTCAGCGATCGCCAGTCTCGTCATGAGCTTCATCGGCGGTACATTGTCGGACCGGTATGGTCGCCGGGCGATGATGCTCGCCGGAACGATTGGGTTCGCGATCGTCTTCATTGCGCTGGCACAAGTCGAGACGTTCTGGGCGTTCTTTACGCTCAGTGCCTTGAACGGTGTCTGTCGCTCAATCTTCGAGCCATCCGCTCGTGCCTTGATCAGTGATACGACGGACGAAGCAAACCGATTATTCGTCTTCAATATCCGTTACGCGATGATCAACATCGCAGCAGCGATCGGACCGGGAATCGCTTTACTGCTGAGTGCGGGGAACACGTCCGCGACGTTTTACATCACGGCGTTCGTCTATATCGTGTACGGGGTGATGATCGGTATCTTATTCAAACGCCATCCGATTACCGAGACGCATGGTGGGAAAAAGGTGTCGTTCGGAGCGACGGTTCGTCTGTTGCGGACGGATATCGCCTTTACGCTGGCACTCGCCGGTATCATCTTCGGCGTCTTCGGCTACAGCCAGTTCAACTCGACCTTGCCACAGTTCTTGACGGAGACGTCACTCCTTGAAGGCGGGAAGACACTCTATGCGATCTTGATCACGATCAATGCGATCACCGTCTTGATCGTGCAGTATCCGATCATGAAGTTTGGTGTGAAGACGTCACCGCTCGTCTCGATCACGACCGGGATTGCGACTGTTGCGATTGGACTGTTCGTCATGGGGAATGCAAACACGATCTGGTTGATGATCGTCGCAATGTTCATCTTCACATGCGGGGAAGTCATGATGTTCACGATGACCGACATCTTGACCGATCGGTTTGCCAAACCGGAATTACGGGGCAGTTATTTCGGGGCGATGGGCTTAACATCAATTGGGCAATCTATCGGTCCGATCGCCGGAGGACATTTGTTAAGTTTATATGGAGCGGACCGTCCGTTACCGATTTTCGGGATATTAGCGGGCTTGACATTATTCGGAATACCACTACTCTTACTGTCACAACGGATTCATCGGGGTTCGACGATCGAGGAACTGGAGGAACCGGTGAAACTTTCGAATGATTCTCAACAAAACGCATGATTTTGAGAAAAATCAGCGAGCGATGACGCTTGAATAATACGCCATGTTTCTTTAAGATTAGAATGATACTAAATTAGTAACGCTCGTGTTCTGAATCGTCAGTCACGAAATGAATAGATGGAGGGATTCTAACATGAAGGCTTCACACTTGAAGATTGAAGATCTACACGTCGCGATCGACGGCAAGGAAATCTTGAAAGGCGTCAACTTGGAAATCAAAGGCGGGGAAATCCACGCGGTCATGGGACCAAACGGGACAGGTAAATCAACACTCGCATCAGCATTGATGGGTCACCCATCGTACGAAGTGACATCTGGTTCAGTCACACTCGACGGCGAAGACGTCCTCGACATGGAAGTCGATGAGCGCGCACAAGCAGGTATGTTCCTCGCAATGCAGTACCCAAGCGAAATCAGTGGTGTCACGAACTCCGACTTCCTTCGTTCAGCGATCAACTCGCGCCGCGAAGAAGGCGATGAAATCTCACTCATGAAGTTCATCCGTGAGCTCGATTCACAAATGGGTCTTCTCGAGATGCCTTCAGAAATGGCACACCGTTACCTCAACGAAGGTTTCTCTGGTGGAGAAAAGAAACGTAACGAAATTCTTCAAATGATGATGCTTAAACCAGCGATCGCGATTCTTGATGAAATCGATTCAGGTCTTGATATCGATGCATTGAAAGTCGTTGCAAAAGGTGTCAACGAAATGCGTTCACCTGAATTCGGCTGCTTGATCATCACGCACTATCAACGTCTCTTGAACTATATCGAGCCAGACTTCATCCACATCATGATGGGCGGAAAAATCGTCATGTCTGGTGGTAAAGAACTCGCACACCGTCTCGAAGCAGAAGGTTATGACTGGGTTAAAAAAGAACTCGGCATCGAAGACGTCGAAATCGAAACAAAAGCGTAAGACGAGGGAGGAAGCATGATGACTGTAGAACTGAATCTTGCAGTAAATCGCGAGGCAGTGGCAGAACGTGCGACTCGCTTAGGGGAACCATCTTGGATGGTCGCAAAGCGTCAAGACGCGCTTGATCTTGCCCCAACGCTCGCATTGCCAAAAGTAGAAAAAATCAAGATCGAAGGCTGGAACTTCACAGAAGGTACGACGGAACTTGAAACCGTCACTGGTCTTTCTTCAGATATCGAAGCATTGATCGGCGAAAACCGTGATCACATGCTCGTCACGCGTAACGGACAACTCGTCCACGCGCAAAACAGTGAAGCGGCGAACGGCGTCATCTTCACGACGCTCGAAGACGCATTAAAACAACACCCGGAACTCGTCGAGAAGTACTTCATGACTGAAGGTGTTCAAGTCAACGAAGATCGTCTTGCGGCATTAAACGCAGCACTTCGTAACAGCGGTACGTTCCTTTATGTACCAAAAGGCGTCAAGCTGTCTGTACCGATGCAAGCAATCTACACGCTTGAGCAATCAGGCGCTGCCCTTTACCATCACGCAATCATCGTCGCAGATGCTGACAGCGAATTGACGTATATCGAAAACTTCGTCTCTTACGGTGACGAAGCGCATAACGTCAACGTCGTCACAGAAGTATTCGTCGAAGACAACGCAAAAGTTCTCTTTGGTGGTGTAGATACACTATCTAAGGGTGCCATCACGTATATGAACCGTCGCGGTGTCGTCAAACAAGGCGCGAAGCTCGAATGGGCACTCGGTCACATGAATGACGGTCACACGGTTACAGAAACAAAAACACACCTCGTCGGAAACGATTCGTTCTCAGATACGAAAGCCGTTACGGTCGGTCGTGGAGAGCAAAAACAAAACTTCAACGTCCGTACGGACCATTTCGGCAAAGGATCAGAAGGTTTCATCTTAATCCACGGTGTCCAAAAAGACGCAGCAACATCGATCTTCAACGGAACGTCGATGATCCATCACGGCGCTTCGAAATCAAACGGCGTTCAAACGGAACGTGTCCTCATGTTGTCTGAAAAGGCACGTGGTGATGCGAACCCAATCCTCTTGATCGATGAGGATGACGTCATGGCAGGACACGCGGCATCTGTCGGTCGTGTCGATGAACTACAACTCTACTACTTGATGAGCCGTGGCCTTTCACGGAAGGAAGCAGAACGCCTCGTCGTTCACGGATTCCTCCAGCCAGTCGTCTCGGAACTTGCGATTGACTCGGTGAAAGAACGTCTCGTTCAAGTCATCGAAGGGAAAGTAAACTAATATGGGAATCGATGCATCCATCCGCAATCAGTTTCCGATCCTCGACCAACAGGTCAACGACCGGAAACTCGTCTATCTCGATAGTGCGGCCTCTTCGCAGAAGCCGCTCGTCGTCATCAATGCGATTGACGACTACTATAAGACGATTCATTCGAATGTGCACCGTGGCGTCCATACGCTCGGAACACGAGCGACGGATGCGTACGAAGGTGCGCGTGAGAACGTTCGTCGTTTCATCCAGGCGCAACACCATGAAGAAATTATCTTTACCCGCGGCACGACGACGGCGATCAACATCGTCGCGTCAAGCTACGGCATGGAGCATGTCGAAGAAGGCGACGAGATCGTCGTCACGTACCTCGAACACCATGCGAATCTCATTCCGTGGCAACAAGTCGCTAAACGCAAAAAAGCGAAGTTAAAATACGTTGATTTGACAGCGGATGGTCGCGTGACGGTCGAAGCGGTCGAAGCACAACTGTCTGACCGGACGAAGATCGTCGCGATGGCACACGTCTCGAACGTTCTCGGTACAATCAATCCGATCAAAGAAGTCGCTCGTCTTGCGCACGCTCGCGGTGCCGTCATGGTCGTCGATGCTGCGCAAAGTGCACCGCATCAGCGGATCAATGTCATGGATCTCGATTGTGACTTCCTCGCCTTCTCTGCACATAAGATGTGTGGTCCAACAGGCGTTGGTGTCCTTTACGGGAAAAAGGCATTACTCAATGCGATGGAACCAGTCGAATTCGGTGGTGAGATGATTGATTACGTTGGTCTTGAAGAGTCGACGTTCAAACCGTCTCCATATCGTTTCGAAGCGGGTACACCAATCATCGCTGGTGCCGTTGGTTTATCAGCAGCGATTGATTTCTTAGAAGAGATTGGTCTAGAGAACGTCGAAGCACACGAACGTGAACTCGCGCAGTACGCGATGGCACAAATGCGTGACATCGACGGACTCACGATCTACGGTCCGGAAGAACGCGTTGGACTCGTCACGTTCAATCTCGGTGATGTCCATGCACATGACGTCGCAACCGTCCTTGATATGCAAGGAATCGCGGTTCGCGCCGGTCACCATTGTGCACAGCCCTTGATGCGTTGGCTCGGAGCGAGCTCGACGGCTCGCGCTAGCTTCTATCTCTACAACACGAAAGAAGAGGTTGACGCACTCGTGACAGGACTTCGCCAAACGAAGGAGTATTTCAGTCATGGATTTTAACAATCTCGATCACTTGTATCGTCAAGTGATCATGGATCATTATAAAACTCCCCGAAATCGCGGTGCGATCGAGGGGGGCGTCACGATCGACATGAACAATCCGACGTGTGGCGATACGATTCGTCTCCAGCTCGCGATTGAAGACGATGTCGTCCGTGATGCGAAATTTGACGGGGAGGGCTGCTCGATCAGCATGGCGTCTGCTTCAATGATGACGCAACTCGTCAAAGGGAAGACTATCGAAGAAGCCTTACGACTCGCGGATATCTTTTCGGACATGGTCCAAGGAAAAGACTATGACGACGAATCGTTCGACCTCGGGGACGTCGAGGCACTCTCGGGTGTCACGAAATTCCCGGCACGGATCAAATGTGCGACACTTGCCTGGAAGGCGCTCGAACGCGGCGTAGAAGAAGGGAAGTAAACTTCGGTCACAAGCAAGTAAGAGGAGGAAATGAACATGGCAAAGAACATGCCGGAAATTGGCGATTATAAATATGGTTTCCACGATCGCGATATCTCGATCTTCCGTTCTGGACGTGGCTTGACGACTGAAGTCGTCGAAACGATCTCGAAAATGAAGGAAGAACCACAATGGATGCTTGATTTCCGTTTGAAATCACTCAAGATCTTCAACGAACAAGCAATGCCAGCGTGGGGTGGCGATCTCTCAGAATTGAACTTCGACGACATCACGTATTACGTCAAGCCGTCTGAACGAGCAGAGAAATCGTGGGATGAAGTACCAGAAGAAATCAAACGTACGTTTGACAAACTCGGTATTCCAGAAGCAGAGCAAAAATACTTGGCAGGTGTCTCGGCTCAGTACGAGTCAGAGGTTGTCTACCACAACATGAAGGAAGATCTCGAAGAAATCGGTGTCGTCTTCAAAGATACAGATACAGCCTTAAAAGAGAACGAAGATATCTTCCGTGAGTACTTCGGAAAATTAATCCCGCCAACAGACAACAAGTTCGCAGCCTTGAACACAGCGGTCTGGTCAGGTGGATCGTTCATCTACGTACCAAAAGGCGTCAAAGTCGACACGCCGCTTCAAGCCTACTTCCGTATCAACTCGGAAAACATGGGTCAATTCGAGCGGACGTTGATCATCGTTGATGACGAAGCATCGGTTCACTACGTCGAAGGATGTACAGCACCGGTCTACACGACGAACTCGCTTCACTCAGCGGTCGTTGAGATCTTCATCAACAAAAACGCTTACTGCCGTTACACGACAATCCAAAACTGGGCGAACAACGTCTACAACCTCGTTACGAAGCGTGCGATCTGTGAAGCTGGCGCAACGATGGAATGGGTCGATGGTAACATCGGTTCGAAACTGACGATGAAATACCCAGCCGTCATCCTCAAAGGTGAAGGTTCACGTGGTATGACATTGTCAATCGCAATCGCTGGTAAAGGTCAACACCAAGATGCGGGTGCGAAGATGATTCACTTAGCACCGAACACATCGTCGACGATCGTCTCGAAGTCGATCTCAAAACACGGTGGTAAAGTCACGTATCGCGGTATCGTTCACTTTGGACGTAAAGCGACAGGTGCACGTTCGAACATCGAATGTGATACGCTCATCATGGATAACCAATCGACGTCGGATACGATTCCGTACAACGAAATCCTCAATGATAACATTTCGCTCGAGCACGAAGCGAAAGTCTCGAAGGTCTCGGAAGAGCAATTGTTCTACCTCATGAGCCGCGGGATCTCACAAGAGGAAGCAACGGAAATGATCGTCATGGGCTTCATCGAGCCGTTCACAAAAGAACTTCCAATGGAATATGCGGTCGAAATGAACCGTCTCATCAAGTTCGAGATGGAAGGTTCAATCGGATAATTCGTTTTACTCTCTCATCTGCGGATGAGGGAGTTTTTTTCATGAAATGGTTATTCGGGTAAAGAGTGAAAAAGGAGGGATTACTATGCGTGACATCGTCTATTCCTTTCAAGTCTCGCTCGACGGTTATATCGAAGATGCGTCAGGCAGGATCGATTTCGCTTCACCGGATGCGGAATTACATCAGTATTTCAATGACTATGAGAAAGCGTTTGATACGCATGTCTACGGACGTCGTTTGTACGAGATGATGCAATACTGGGAGACAGCGGATCAGGAAGACGAGCCGATTATCGTTGAGTATGCGAAAACCTGGCAGGCGCTTGAGAAGGTCGTCTTCTCACGGACGCTTGACGCTGTCGAAGGAAAGACACGACTAGCGAATCAGTCGCTTGCCGAGGAACTTCAAGCATTAAAAGCCTTGCCTGGAAAACAGATTGCGATCGGTGGGGCGACGCTTGCTGCTGAAGCAATTGAGCTTGGACTCGTCGATCGCTATCATGTTGTGATCTACCCCGTTCTACTCGGTAGTGGAAAACGGATGTTTCCAGTGTTCAATCAACCACAGACGCTACGGTTAGTCGAAACACGCGTCTTTGCTTCCGGATGTATCGCATTATCTTACGAAAAAATCTAGTCTTTACAAAAAGAGTCTCTTATTTCAAAAGGGATTCTTTTTCGTTACATCCGATAAAATTTGGATATTATCATTTAATTTGGACGAAAATAGATTATAATAACTTTTGTGAAAAAATATATAAACATGATTAAGGTGTGAAAAAATGAAATTTTATCAAGAAATTCCTGTCATTCGATCGATTGCGGCAATCATGGTCGTCGCTGTCCATGTCATCGCCGGTTTGTATCATTCGAAAGGGGAATTCGAAAATGAAGCGATTGGTTACATCGATCAATTTTCTCGGATTGGTACGCCGATCTTTGCCATCATCAGTGCGTTTCTGTTGATGTCGATGGTCCAGCGCAAAGGATTCGATTTCGGAACATTCGTCAAGTCACGTTTCTCTAAAATCTTTATTCCTTACCTGATTTGGAGCACGATCTACCTCGTGTATCGTTATCATGTAGAAGATAGTTTAAAACCAGGTATGCCGCTATCGGATTACTTCCTTTATGGAACAGCAAATTTCCATCTGTACTTCATTTTGACGGTACTTCAGTTTTATGTCGTATTTCCGGTACTTGCACGACTTAAGAAAGGAACATTGCTGCTTGTCGCGACAGTGGCGGCGATGGTTGTCAACTACTTCTGGCTGACTTCAGGAAGCTTAACGACAGACATCGAGTTTCTTGATCGACTCGTTAATAGCCGATCTTTCTTACTCAATTGGATTGCCTATTTCATGATGGGGATTACATATGCCGTCTATTATGAAGAGATTCAACAGATTCTAAAGCGTCATCGGACAATCTTATTGCTGATCAGTGGATTGATCATCCTTGATATTTGGGTCAGTATCGACCTAGAGCGGACGTACACGTCGACGAACATTTCGAACCTTGTGTACATCCCGTTCGTCCTCGTCGTCTTGAACTACGTCTTCCGCCGTGTCCAGACGGATGCGACAGCGATGCGCATCTTCCAGACGATCGGAACGCATTCGATGGGGATCTACCTGATTCATCCGCTCGTCATTCGCGGAATCGGTCGAACGGATCTCTTCGCTTACTTCGACTCTGCGAGTATGTTCATTTGTGCGATGATCGTCACGCTTGCGGCTTCGATTTCTGTCTCTTATGTGATCAGTTTATTGCCGTACGGAAACTATATCGTTCCGGTTCCAAAACGAAGAGCTCCTGCTCCGAAAATCGTCGAGGCACAGTCTATTGCTTCATGATGAGAACGGTGACTAGGCATCCTTTTCCTTCCTGCATGAGTAGGGAGGAGAGGGATGTCTTTTTTCTGAAAAAAGAGTGTTTGCTTAGGAAGCATCGAAGAAGAAATCCCGGATTCTGCTATGCTATGATGAATAAGTAGAATAGAACATACAAGGGGGAAGAGAGCATGATATATATCGGTGTCACGGGCTGGGGAGATCATGATAGTCTCTACTTGACCCCGCAAGATCGTAAAGAAAAACTGGCTGCTTATGCCGGTCATTTTCCAGCGGTCGAAGTCGACTCGACATTCTATGCGATTCAACCGGAACGAAACTATGAGAAATGGACATCCGAGACGCCGGACGGGTTTCGCTTCATCGTCAAGGTTCACCGGGCGATGAGTGGGCACGACCGGGATAATAAAGATCCGCTCGGACCGATTTTTGAACAATATATCGCGTCGATCGAACCGATGCGAAAAAGTGGAAAGATTGCGGCGATCCTCGTGCAGTTGCCGCCCTGGTTTGATGTCAGCAAAATGCACTTGGAATATTTGCAAACGATTCGAAAATCACTTGCCGGACTGCCGGTCGCGATCGAGTTCCGAAATCCATCGTGGTATTCGGAAGCTTATCGTGAGCGGACGCTCCGTTTTCTGAAGGAACATCAGTTCATTCATACGATTTGTGACGAACCGCAGACGGAAGATGGTTCCGTACCATTCGTACCGGTCGTGACGCAGGAGACGGCATTCATCCGCCTCCACGGACGAAATAAAGCCGGTTGGTTAAAGAAACCCGGTCAAAGCAGCGAAGATTGGCGAAAAGTCCGCTGTCTCTATCGGTATTCGGAAGACGAGCTACAAGAACTCGCAAGTCACGTCCGCGACGTTGCAGCGGAAGCAAAAGATGTCTATGTTTTCTTCAATAACAACTCAGCAGGAGATGCTGCCCCGAATGCGAAACGATTAATCGAGATTCTCGATCTCGACTATGAACTCGCGCCGCGACAAATCTCTTTGTTCTAAATCATCAAGGGGGGCTTCTGCATGAAGTTACACATCATTCACTATAATGATTTGCACTCACACTTCGATATGTGGCCTCGCTACATGTCCTTCGTCAAGGAACACCGGACGTACGATTCGCTCGTTTTTGATCTCGGCGATCATGCGGACCGTGTCGATCCAGCGACGGAAGCAACAAAAGGAAAGATCAATACGCATCTACTGAATGCGTTGATGCCGACTGCCGTGACGATCGGGAACAATGAAGGCATCACGTTTCCGCATGACTGGTTAGCGAATCTCTATACGGAAGCGGACTTTCCGGTCCTCGTCTCGAATTTAGAAGCACCGTTCGCCAAGCAAGGAGTCATTCACGAATTACCGACCGGCAAAGTCGGCGTCTTTGGTCTGACGGCACCGTATGTTGAACTATACGGTTTACTTGGTTGGACGATCGAAGAATCGTTTGACGTCGCAGCGCGTGAAATCGAGCGGTTGCGTCAAGAAGTCGACGTCTTGATTTGTTTAAGTCATCTCGGTTTCTATCAAGACGAAGAACTCGCAATGCGTTTTCCGGAACTTGATTTGATCATCGGTGCGCATACGCACCATGTCCTTGATGACGGTGTCGTCAAGAACGGTGTCTTGATCACCCAAGCGGGAAAACATGGACAATATGCAGGTGAGATCTACATGAATACGGATACGGGTGAGAAGGAAGCGGTCCTTCACTCCTTGCACGATTACGCCGAGGATGAAGCGACGGCAAAATTGCTCGACCGGGAACAGTATCTTGCGGAACAACAGATGAAGGAGCCGATTGGCGAGACATCGGGTCTAGCCAATGACTGGTTCAGCGAGTCGCCATTCTCACAATTGCTTGTCGAGACGATGCGCGACTGGTGTGATGCGGATATCGCTTGTGTCCCGGCAGGCATTCTGCTTGGGTCACTTCCACCAGGTCCTGTCTCTGCCTTTGATTTACATCGACTCTGCCCGCACCCGATCAATCCCTGTAAGGTGACGATGACCGGTGTGGAAGTCCAAACTTTCCTCGACGAAGTCAAGACAGATCAGTTCGAACAACTAAAGGTTCGTGGTCTCGGTTTCCGTGGTAAGTTGATGGGGCGGATGCATTATGCTGGTTTGGCGGAACATCAACCGCTTGAGCCAACGCGAAACTATACGGTCGTCTTGCCGGATATGTTCACGTTCGGTCCACTCTTCCCAGCGATCAAAGAAATGCCAAAAGAATACTTCATGCCGGAATTGTTACGGGATTTATTGTTTGAACGCTTATCGGAGAAGTCGGAATATAATGAATTGCCTGTTCGCAAACCCTGATTGTTTGTTATACTAAAGCAGATATTAATTGACTTTTTGGGGATGAAGGGGGAAGCGAAACCATGGGACGCGGAGAAATCCAACGTAAACCGGAATGGTTGAAAATCAAGCTGAATACGAATGAAACCTACACAGAATTAAAAAGTATGATGCGCGAGAAAAAGCTACATACTGTCTGTGAGGAAGCAAAGTGTCCGAATATCCACGAGTGTTGGGCGGTACGCCGGACGGCGACGTTCATGATTCTCGGAAGTATCTGTACACGTGCGTGCCGTTTTTGCGCCGTGACGACAGGACGTCCGAACGAACTCGATCTCGAAGAACCAAAACGTGTCGCGGAATCCGTTCGTTTGATGAACCTGAAGCACGCGGTCATCACAGCGGTCGCTCGTGATGATCTGAATGATTTCGGAGCAGGCGTTTACGCTGAGACGGTTCGTGAAGTTCGTCGGATGAACCCGGAGACATCAATCGAAGTCTTACCTTCAGACATGGGTGGGAATTTCGAAGCTCTGAAAACATTGATTGACGCACAACCAGACATTATGAACCATAACATCGAGACGGTTCGCCGTCTGACACCAACTGTTCGTGCAAAAGCCACATACGACCGGACGCTTGAATTCCTTCGTCGTTCGAAGGAGCTCGCACCTGAAATTCCAACGAAGTCGAGCTTGATGCTTGGTCTTGGTGAGACATGGGAAGAGATTCTCGAAACGATGGATGATCTTCGCGCAAACAACGTCGACATCATGACGATCGGTCAGTATCTCCAACCGACGAAAAAGCACCTCGACGTCATAAAGTACTATACACCGCAAGAATTCGCTGAACTGAAACAGATTGCGCTTGGTAAAGGCTTCTCACACTGTGAAGCTGGTCCACTCGTTCGTTCATCGTATCATGCAGATGAGCAAGTCAACGCAGCGAAAAAGAATAAAACAGCACTTCCGATCGACTAACGATCAACGACCGTTCGAGCAGCTGACTCGGACGGTTTTTCGTCTGTCAGGAGAAATGGAATATGCTATGATAAGAACAGCAGGAGGTGGGAATAATGATACAAGTCAATCGGGAACGTTATGAAGTCGTCGAAGAGAAACGGGAAGGCTTTAATGAAGAAGCCTTCATCGGTCGTTTCAGCGATGTCCTTGAGAAATATGATTATATCGTGGGCGACTGGGGGCACGGTCAATTACGACTACGTGGCTTCTATGAGGATCAACACGAGAAAGCGACATTCGATACGAAGATTTCGCATGTGGCTGATTATCTCTACGAATACTGTAACTTCGGATGTGCCTATTTCATCGTCAAGAAGGTCGGATTGGTAGAAGGAGAAGAAGCACCACCTCGCTTCGACGGTTCTTCATCCAATACGTTGAAGTTGAAACGGAAGTTCGCACCTGCACCAGACAAGACGGAAGGCGAGTAATCAAACTGTCATACAGAAAAGCGTTTCTAGTGGAAGAAATTCGGCTATTACTATAAGTATCACGTACCTATAGGGGGAACTATCCATGCGAATCGTTGGAATTTACTCATCCGTACCAGAAGTCGTCAGTGCCGTGCACGATCTCCGTGTTGCGGGTGTCGTCTCGACTGATTTAAAAGTCTTAGCGCACGACAAATACGATCTCGAACAAATCGAGGAATTGGCGGATCTAAACAACCAACAGACATCCACGCGTCTGTCGCAGGAAGATCATCGTAATCTATGGCAGGAAATCAAGAGTATCTTCAAAAAAGATGAATCGGTCTCTCATGGAGATGCCATCCACGGAAGTGGCTTGACGAAGGAAGACGTCGATCGTGCGAATCATGCAGTCGAAAGTGGTCAGTTCGTGTTACTTGTCGGTGATGAAGCGGATCAGCATTCAGAGCGCCGCGCTCATGACGAGTCAGATAATACGAATGTCTTCAGCGGACCGAACACACTAAATGAACGAAACGATCGTCTCTTATAAGACAAAAAAGCCTTCGTCCCGCGACGAAGGCTTTTTTCATAGACCGATATAAGCGCGAAGATACATTTCGAGTTCCGTTGCCGCATCGTCTTCGACGTCAAACGCCGTTGCGATGTAGCCGGGTTCATCGAAATCATCAGCGCCGATGATTGCATACCGATTCGATAAGAGATTCAAGACGAGAATCTTACCGTAAAAATGTTCCGAATGCGTGATGGCGAGATCAAAGCGACTTGCTTCCCCAATCCAACTGACGAAGCGTGTCTTCGTTTGTTCGACATCATCATATAAAAAATCACGTTCTTCCATCATTCAGCTTCCCTCATTTCCCTAACATCTGTTTCAGATTAAAGGGTTTGGGGGACTTTTTGCAAGTATGGTTTACGCGATAAGCTATGCTCGGCGATGACTTTTCGAATCGTCCGTGTCTTTGAACGCATGACGAGGGATGTCGTCTCAACGATATCATCCGTCAAGAACTTCACGCCATCGAGCATTTCGCCTGTCGTGACGCCGGTCGCGGCGAAGATGCAGTCGTCGCTTTTGATCAGGTCGTCGAGCGTTAAGAGCTGAAGTGGATCCGCTAGACCCATTCGGATGACACGAGCAGTTTCTTCCTCGTTCATCGGATGTAAGCGTGCTTGCATGTCGCCGCCCATTGCTTTAACGGCAGCAGCCGTGATGACACCTTCAGGCGCACCGCCTGTTCCGATGAAGATATCGATTCCTGTTGCAGGAGAAAGTGGTGCGATTCCAGCTGAGACATCACCGTCTTCAAACAGACGGACGCGTGCGCCCATCCGCATCGCTGCTTCGCGGAAGTGATCGTGACGCGGGCGATCCTGCATGATGACCGTGACGTCCTCAATCCGTTTATTGTTGTATTGAGCTGCTTTTTCAATAATGACTTCAAGTGGATCGTCGAGCGAGACGTGCCCTTTTAAGTTTGGTCCAACTGTTAATTTATCCATATACATATCGGGTGCGTGGAGCAGGGCACCTTGATCGGCGACGGCGATGACGACCATCGCATTACCGAGACCTTTGGCAACGATGTTCGTACCTTCGAGTGGGTCGACAGCGATGTCAACGATTGGACCGTTTGCTGTTCCGACACGTTCGCCGATGAAGAGCATCGGTGCTTCGTCGAGTTCGCCTTCACCGATGACGACCGTTCCGTTCATGTTGACCGTGTTCAAGACTTCGCGCATCGCAGTCGTTGCTGCATCATCCGCTTCATTTTTCTTACCGCGACCAATCCATTGAGCAGAAGCTAATGCTGCTGCTTCCGTAGCGCGTACGATTTCCAGTGCGAGTTCCCGTTCCATGTATATAACCTCCACGTCACCAATGTGACATACTATTTTCAGCAAAAATCTAAATTGAGGATAACACATTGGGGAATGTGATGCAAATGACCTTTCTGCTTTTCAGGATTGCCGGATAACGATAAAATGGAGGATGTGAGGGGGAATGAAGATGTATTTCGTCAATCGTCAAAAAATCGAAGAGACGGTCGTCTGTTATGAGACGGCACTTCGACAAAGTAAGGAAGTTACGGGGGATCCGGTGACGACAGCACTGGCTATGGAGCGAATCGGTTTTTTAGTCATCGAGAGTGTCATCGACATCGGAAACAGTATGATTGATGGATTCATCATGCGGGATCCGGGAAGTTATGAAGATATCATCCTCATTTTAGAAGATGAGAAGGTGATCGATGGACCGCTCGCGACGAGTCTGAAGAAGCTTGTTGCATTACGTACGTTGATCGTCCGGTCATTCACACAATCGAGTATGGCGGAGATTCGGGCGGTACTAGAGACAGAGGAAGCAGAACTACGTCGTTTCCCAGAAGCGATTCGCCGGTATATCGAGACAGAACTCGGACCGGTGTCTGCATTTTTACCAAACGAGGAGTGAGTCAGGATGAAGGCAAAAGGCTATTTATTTGATTTAGATGGAACGATGTACAACGGAACGGAACCGGTAAAAGAAGCGGTCGATTTCGTCAATCGTCTGCAAGCAGAAGGCATTCCGTATTTGTTCGTGACGAATAATGCGTCGATGACGGCAGAAGCCGTGGCAGAGAAATTACGCGGGATGGGTGTTCATTCTGATGCGAAGCACGTCTTAACGAGTGCGATGGCGACTGGTCGTTATATCGCTGATCTGTCACCGAAAGCGCGCGTCTATGCCATCGGAGAAACAGGACTGATTGATGCGCTTGAACGGGAAGGGTTAGACGTCGTCGCAACCGAAGCGGCAGACTACGTCGTCATCGGTCTCGACCGTCAGATCACCTATGAAAAACTCGCTGTCGGTGCCCTTGCGATTCGTGCTGGTGCTCGTTTCATCTCGACGAATGGTGATATCGCGATTCCGACAGAACGTGGTTTCTTGCCAGGTAACGGTGCCTTGACGTCTGTCCTGCGCGTGACGACGGAGAAGGAACCGTTCTTCATCGGTAAACCGGAACCGGTCATGGTCGATATCGCAACGGAGATGATCGGTCTGTCGAAAGAAGACGTCATCATGGTCGGGGATAACTACCATACGGACATTCTGTTCGGAATCAATGGAGGCATCCGGACGATGCACGTCAATTCTGGCGTCCATACACCCGTCTTCATTCAAGGTCAGGATCGTCAACCGACATATATGGTCGATACGTTAGCCGAATGGATTCTATGAATCAAAAAATCCCGAACGAGAATTCGTTCGGGATTTCATGTATTAGAAGACTTGTTCGACTTCAACGACGCCAGCGACTTCTTCAAGAAGGGCACGTTCGATACCGGCCTTCAATGTGATTGTTGAACTTGGGCAGCTACCACAAGCTCCCATCAAACGGAGTTTTACGATTCCGTCTTCTACATCTACGAGTTCAACGTCTCCTCCATCACGAAGAAGGAACGGACGCAATTTTTCAAGAACTTCATTCACTTGATCAAACATTTCCATGCGTAAACACATCCTTTCGTATAGTTTCATTGTAACAGGGTTGAAAAATGTTCTCAATCTGGAAAACTTGTATACTAAAGAGGAGTGAATTGAAAAGGGGGACTTCAAGATGGAAATCACGGTTTATGGGACAGCAGTCACTTGTCCGAGTTGTGTCGGGGCACCCAGCTCGGAAGAGACGTTCAGCTGGTTACAAGCCGTCCTCGGACGGAAATATGAGCAAGCGATGACGCTTCGTTATGTCGATTTCGAGACAGCCACATCGGATCAATGGACGGAAGCGCTGAAAGAGGATGTCTATTTTTATCCGCTGATCGTGCTCGATGATGAGATGATTGACGAGGGATACGTCAAGCTGAAGACGATCACGGCGGCGATTGATGCGAAGTTAAGTCAGACGGGGTGAACGAAAAAAAGAGGTATCCCGAGTCGGATACCTCTTTTGCTCATTTAATCTTTTTGTGTTTCCATAAGACACCGGACTTCAAAAGACGTGGGACTTTCCCCGTCAGTGCTTGCTTGCCCATGACGATTCCGAACCCGTCTGATTTTCCGAGTGATCCGAGCATCCCGCGCAGTTTGATTTCTGGCAGTTTCGGTAATTTCTTTCCTTGCCATTTCGCTTGCAAGACGTCGACGACTTGTTCTGCTTGATGTTCTGCAAGTTGACCACTTGGTGCATACGGTAAACTTGCGCAATCGCCGATGACGAAGACGTTATCGTATTCCGGTACATGATGATGTGCCGTCAATTTGATTCGACCGCCACTGTCTGCAGCAAAGCCGAGATCACGAACGACTTTGACTGGCTGCGTACCTGCCGTCCAAATCGTTAAGTCGGATGGATACGTATCGTCGCCATTTCGCACGTCGTCCGCTGTGACGAGCGTGACGTTCGAATTGTTGATGACCTCTACGTCATGTTCTTCGAACCATTCCTGAACGTAAGACGAGACTTTGTCCGATAAGAACGACAAGACGGATGGTCCGCGGTCGAATAGACGGATCGTCAAATCTTTCCGGCTCTCATGCAGTTCACTGGCAAGTTCGACACCGGATAGACCGGCACCGACGATCGAGACGACGGATCCCGGTGACAGGCCATAGATCGCTTGCTGTGTCTTCCTTGATTCTTCAAGTGTCTGGATGCTATATGTAAACTCTTGAGCACCCGGAATGTTGTGGTATTTATCCTCACAACCGAGAGCGATGATCAAGTCATCATAAAATAATTCTGATCCGTCCTGCAGGTGGACCGTATTCGTCTCCGGTGAGATTTTGATGACATGTCCATATTTATAAGTAAGATGTTTCCCCTCCGGAAATTCAATCCGGACATCCCGATCTGATAATGTACCTGCTGCGAGTGCGTAATATTCCGTTTTGAGTGCGTGGTATGGCAGACGATCGACGAGCGTGACGGCAACTTCCTCGTCCTTGAACCGCTCACAAATCCGCATTCCACCATATCCTCCGCCGAGTACGACCAATTGCTTCATAACGTAAAATCCCCCTTAGTTCCCCTAAATCAGTCTGACCTTGTATAATACGACATGAGGCAGGTCGTTTCCTGCTTGAAGGAGGAAAAAAAGTGAATCCGATTATTGAATTTTGTATCAGTAATTTAGCGGCTGGTACACAGGTCGTCATGGAGCAACTCGAACGTGACCCGAATGTCGATGTCGTCGAATACGGTTGCCTCGGCTATTGTGGCATTTGTTCGCTCGATCATTTTTGTCTCGTCGATGGTGAGACCGTCGTAGGCGAAACACCGGAAGAGTTGCTCGAGAAGATTTACCTGAAAATCGAAGAGAACGAGCTGTAAACAAAGACAGCCAAAAAATCCCCTCGTTCATCTGAACGAGGGGATTCGTGTCCGTCAGCGGGCGCAGCTTTTCGGATCAGGCAGATTGTTGACGGCGCATCATCCATGGTCTTAGTTTCAAGAACAGTGGAATGAAGAGTGCCGAGATGAACAACGCCTTGATAACGTTAAACGGTAAGATACCGGCTGTGATCGCTGTCCATTTGACAGCTGGATCCGCCATGTAGTCCATACCAAGGAACCATGCATACGCTGGCAGGATCAAGATATAGTTGAGGATCGCAAGACCAAGTGCCATCGTGATCGTACCAGCGACGAGGCCAGTTGCGAGACCTTGTGTTGATTTCTTTTTGTGGTAGAACCAGCTGACAGGAAGTACGAATGCGACGCCTGCAGCAAAGTTCGCGAATTCTCCGACCGGAACACCACTTCCACGGAAGATATAGTACAACACGTTCTTCAATGCTTCGACGATGACGCCTGCAACCGGTGAGAACATGATGGCTGCGACGAGAGCAGGAACATCACTGAAATCGATCTTCAGATAGTTCGGTAAGAACGGTAGTGGAAAATTGATTAGCATAAGAACAAATGAGATTGAACCTAACATTGACAGAGTGACCATTTTTTGTGTGCGTTTCATACGAGTATTGTCTCCTTTTGCTCGTTCCTCTCGATGAAGTATTGGCATGACTGCGACCATAAAGAAACCCCTATTGATGAGATCAACAGGGGAGAAGTCCGCATTAAATAAACCTAATCGATTGTTGCAAAAATCGATCAAATTCAAACTCATGCCGCCATCTTCTCCCATCCAGACTATACTGTCGGCTCCTGAATTACACAGAATCAGCAAATAGCGCCCTATTCGCTCGCGGGCTTCAACTCAAGAAGAGTTGTTTACCGCCGGTCGGGAATTTCACCCTGCCCTGAAGATGGAACGATTATTTTATTGTACATACCATTTATACAACGAATTCAAGATAGTTTCAAGCAACTAGGTTTCGATTCGCTCAAAAGTTGCGTATACTAAAGAAAAGGAAGGTGATGACATGATCCATTTAACGGAGGCAGCAGCGTTACAAGTCCAGGACATGATGGCGCAGGCACCAGCAGATGAACGGAATCTTCGGATGCTCGTCCAAGGTGGTGGATGTAGTGGTCTGTCGTACGGAATGGGATTCGATCAACAGAAAGAAACGGATCTCGTTTTCGAACAGCACGGCGTGACCGTCATCGTGGAAGAAAAAGATTATCCGGTCGTCAAGGGACTGGAAATCGATTATAAGCAGTCGATGCTCGGCGGCGGATTTACGATTACGAATCCGAATGCTATCGCAACATGCGGTTGCGGGACATCGTTCCGGACGGCAACGAATGCCGGGACACCGGGTGGCTGTTAATGAATCCAATCGTGGACGATGTCCACGATTTTTTTATTGCCTTCTACAGGAGACCAGTTCCATTGACTCGAAATATTAAGAGAGTGAATGCTACTACGAACAGGGAGGGCTTCAAGATGAGAAAAGTATTGATCTTCGGGGGAACACGCTATTTCGGACGACGCTTAGCGATTCGGTTAGCCGATTCGGGGGATGATGTGACGATCGTCACACGCGGTGAGCATACTCCACCGGTCGCAAAGGGCTTGACATTCTTTAAAGGGGATCGGACGTCGAGTAGTACGATGAAGGACTTGAGCCAACAGCACTGGGATGTCATTTATGACAATATCTGTTTCACGCCGTATCAAGCAAAGCTCGCGGTCGACGCGTTTGAAGGAAAAGTTGGACGCTACGTGTTGACGTCGACGATGTCTGTCTATGAAGACGGTGGTGCGAATATCACCGAGCGTGCCTACAATCCGTTTCCCGGGAAATATGACCTTGAGAAGGAACATGGATATGGCGAAGGGAAACGCCAAGCGGAGAGTTATTTCTTCCAACGGGCGACATTCCCAGTCGTTGCCGTCCGTTTCCCGGTTGTTCTCGGACCCGATGACTATACGGAGCGACTTGTCTTTCATATCAAGCGGGCGCTTGGCAGCCGTCCGATCGTTGCTGAAAACACATACGCAAAGATGGGTTATATCTCAAGTTACGAAGCCGCTGCCTTTCTTGAGTGGTGTGGTCGCTCGGAACTGACGGGACCGATCAATGCTGCAAGTGACGGTGTCTTATCGATTCAAGACCTATTGGATAAAATCGACCGCGTTGCGGGAACGACAAGTCAACTCGTCGCAAAAGGAGAGGATGAATCACCGCTTGCGCCAGAACGCGATTTCTATATGGATACAACAGCTGCGAAACAAGCGGGCTATCTGTTCCAACATGTCGATGACTGGCTCGATCGTTTGATTGAAGAGGAGGTGCGCAATCACCAATGATGCAGTTAATGAAACCAACTCTTGCGTGGGAGACAGAGTACCGCGCCTTTTTAGAAGACTGGCGAGAGTCGGGCGAAACGATTGTGCCGGAAGCAGTCGGAGACACATATGAACCGCTCGGCGCTTATTTTGCGGAACTCAAGGAGATGGAGACGACGGTCAGACCGGGTCTTGTCACCCATTCGACGTACTGGATGGTCGACGGGCAACGAATCGTCGGTGCGCTGAACTTCCGGCATGATTTGACGGAGAACTTGAAGTTATACGGCGGACATATCGGATACGGGATCCGACCATCCGAGCGTCAGAAAGGGTATGCGACGATCGGTCTTCGATTGGCGCTTGAAGAAGCACGACAACATGGACTGGATCAAGTGTTACTGACGTGTGGCGTTGATAATCTAGCATCACGTCGTGTCATCTTAGCGAACGGCGGACGAGAAATCGAGCCGACTGTTCGTAATGGACGCGAGACACGTCGCTTCATCATTGCGTTATGAATATTCGTAAAGCGCGTCTTGAAGATGCGTCAGCCATCGCGCGCGTTCATATCGATGCCTGGCGCGAGACGTATCAAGGGATCATCCCGGCTCCGTATTTAGCACAGTTGTCGCATGCGAAACGGACGAAACAATGGGAGCAGACGTTAGTCGATGAGCGCGTGTATGTTGTGGAATCAGAAGACGAAATCGTCGGATTTGCGCAAGGCGGACCGAATCGAAGTGATGCGCGTGAAGGGGAGCTCTATGCGATTTATGTCTTACAAGCGTCTCAAGGGCAGGGATTCGGGAAAGCGTTGTTTCACCAGATTGCTGATGATTTAGCGGAGTATGAGACGATGCAGGTTTCTGTCTTGCGAGATAATCCTGCGTGTCAGTTTTACGAACGATTTGGTGGTCAGGTCTTCGAAGAATCGACGATTGAGCGTGGTGGAGTCGAACTCGTACAAGGGATTTATCGGATACCTGTTAAAAGATCATCCGTATGAAATCGGACGTTTTCAACATCTTAAGTGTGATTCCATCAAAATGAGAGGTCGGGCTCCGGTATGTCATCCGGAATCCGACCTCTCATCATTTGCAGTCATTCACATATATCTCAAGAATGATTCGTTACTTTTTCAAACAGACTCGTCGAGTGTTGCGGGTGACGAGCAGATGGATCAACGAGAAGCTTCGCTTGGTTAACGGCGATCGGTGCTTCACCGAATCCTGTGGCGATCAGTTTAACGCGTCCTTCGTAAGTCGCAATATCACCACAAGCGAAGACACCTGGAATCGCTGTCTCCATCTTCGAGTTGACGCGAATCGAATTGCGTTCGAATTCAACTTCCCATTCTTTAAGCGGTCCGAGTGACGAGACGAAACCGAAGTTACAGACGACATCGTCAGCAGCGACAACGACGACTTCGCCGCTTTCAGCATGTTTGAACGTCAGCGTCTCGATGTGCGTCTCACCTGTGACCGATTCGAGCGTGTATGGTGTCATGACGTTGACGGACGAATCGTGTAAAAGTTCGACCGAATGTTCATGGGCACGGAACTTATCGCGACGGTGGACGAGCGTGACGGATTTTGCGATCGGTTCAAGCATCAATGACCAGTCGACTGCTGAATCGCCGCCACCAAGTAGGACGACTTGGCGATCCTTAAAACGCTCCATGTCGTTGACGAAATAGTGTAAGTTCGTCTCTTCGAAGCGTTCTGCGTCCGCGACGCCGAGTGGACGTGCAGCGAACGAGCCGTTTCCTGCCGTCAAGATGACGGTCTTCGTATAATGCTCGCCTTTGTTCGTGACGAGGCGGATGATTCCGTCATCCATACGTTCGTAAGCGATGACGGTCTCACCGAGCACGTACGTCGGATCGAATTCATTTGCTTGTTCAAGCAATCGATCGACCAGTTCCTGCGCTTTTACTTTCGGAAAACCGGCGATATCGTATATATATTTTTCAGGATAAAGTGTAGCGAGTTGACCACCTAATTGAGGTAGACTCTCGATGACCTTCGTCTTCATCTGGCGCATCCCTGAATAAAACGCGGTGAACAGTCCGACCGGACCGCCGCCGATGATCGTGACATCATATGGTTGGTGCATCTGATTCCCTCCTAGCGTTGGATAGGTCTATTATATAGGAAGTAGGGGGTGAGGGTGCAAGTGCGGGACATCTCACATTTTTTTAAGGGAAATGACATTTTTCTTTTGCAATCATTCCTAAAAAGTGTTTCAATAGGCTTATAGACATGTGAACATTATTTGAACAAAATTTTTGAGCATTCGTTTGTAATTGAATGTGAAGAAAATCACAACAAAACTACGATTCGTAAGGAGTATCAGAACATGAACACACCTAACATTGTTATTCTTGGAGCGGGCTACGGTGGATTGATCACAGCAGTCAACCTTCAAAAGAAACTCGGCGTCGATCAAGCGAACATCACGCTGATCAACAAACACGACTATCATTACCAAACAACTTGGTTGCACGAACCAGCTGCAGGTACGATGTCTGCGGAGCAAGCGCGCATCTACATCAATGATGTCATCAACCCGTCACGCGTCAAACTCGTTAAAGGTATCGTTGAGAAAGTCGATACGGCTGCTAAAACGGTTCTCTTACAAGATGGCGGAACAGTTCCTTACGATTACGTTGTCGTTGCTCTCGGTGGCGTTCCTGAAACATTCGGTATCAAAGGATTGAAGGAACACGCGCTGACAATCAGCTCGTTGAACAGCGTCCGTAAAATCAAGGAACATATCGATTACTCATTCGCACAGTACAAAACAACAGGATCACAAGATCGTTCACTCTTGACGATCGTTGTTGGTGGTGCTGGATTCACAGGAATCGAGTTCATGGGTGAACTCGTCAACCGTATTCCAGAACTGTGCAAACAATATGATATCCCACGCGAACTCGTTCGTGTCGTCAACATCGAGGCAGCACCGACAGTCCTTCCAGGATTCGATGCAGATCTCGTCAACTACGCACACAAATGGCTCGAGCGTCAAGGCATCGAGTTCAAACTCGGTAACGGCATCAAGGAATGTGGACCAGGAAGTGTCACATTCGGTCCGCTTCAAGGCGACACAACTGAAACAATCGAAGCGAACACGATCATCTGGACAGGTGGCGTCAGCGGTAACCCTGTCGTTGCAGCATCTGGTTTCGAAGCAATGCGTAACCGTGTCGTCGTCGAAGAAGATCTCCGTGTTCCAGGACACGACAACGTCTTCATGATCGGTGACTGTTCAGCAGTCATGGATCCAAGTTCGAACCGTCCGTACCCACCAACTGCACAAATCGCGACACAACAAGCACACAAAGTCGCTGAGAACATCGCAGCACTCATCGCTGGTCGTCAAACATCGACGTTCACGTACGAGAACAAAGGAACGGTCGCTTCACTTGGTCATAAAGACGGTATCGGCATGGTCTTCGGTAAGAAGATCTACGGTCGTAACGCATCGTTCATGAAAAAAGTCATCGACAACAAACACTTCTTCGAACTGAAAAAACTTGGTCTTGCGATCAAAAAAGGGAAGTTCTAAGTTCACGTTTTAGGCAAATGTACACTCGTGCATTTGCCTTTTTTGTCGGTTATACTAGAAGAGATTCAAAGGGGGAACAGTATGCATATCATTCAAGCCGTGATCGGGAGTGTGCTTTATCTCGTCATGTTCTTCAGTATCGGATTCATCTTAAACATGTTGTTGCGGAGTACATGGGTGATGCTCGTACTCTATCCGGTCATCATCATCATGATGATCGACAACCAATCAACGCTCGAATACTTCACGAATGCTCGTGAAGCGATTCCGAATCTTGGGGACCGGATTGCTGGTCTACAGACAGCGGATATCACGATGTTCGCGGCTGGTCTTGCCGGAATCATCATCGCCGGTCTATCGATTCGCTTCTTGCGTAAGAGCGGTTACCAAATGTTTTAAAGTCTACTTGAGTAAGTAGGCTTTTTTCGTGTCTGAAAAACCGTTATAATAAAAACAATGTCTTTAAATAAATGTGTAAGAGCAGATTGGGTTGAGAGCGAATGGATAAACAAATGTACCACGTTATCAAGGTATTGAATAATAATGTCGTCATTTGTTCGACTGGTGCGAATCAGGAAGTCATTATCCTCGCAAAAGGGATTGGCTTCGGTCGGAAGCCAGGCGATCAACTGACAGATCTCGACAAGTTGGAAAAAGTCTACACGTTGAAGGATAAAGAAGAACAGGATCAATATAAGGCACTCGTCGGTCAACTCGATGAAAATTTCATCGCGCTGATGAATGAGATCGTCTCGATGATCGAGACACGCTTCGGAAAAAAGGTCGACGAACATATCCATATCGGATTGACGGATCATTTGACGTTTACGTTCAAGCGACTAGAACAAGGAATGGAAGTCACGAATCCGTTTCTTGCCGAAACGGAAGCCCTGTATCCGGAAGAGTACGCCCTTGCAGAAGAAATCGTCGAGTTCATCAGTGCCGAGATGAATTTTTACCTACCTCCAGCGGAGACAGGATTCATCGCACTTCATATTCATTCTGCGACGAACTTCAAAGACGTACTCGAAGTTAACCGCCATCATCAACTCGTCGGTTTAATTGCTAGTCATATCGAACAGCGACTGGAGATTAAAATCGATCGAAAATCGCTTGATTACAAGCGTCTGATTCGGCATCTTCGTTCAGCGATTGAAAGGGTTTCCAATGGGGAGTATCTAGAGGCTCCAGAAAAAGTAGAAAAGCTATTGCGTGAAGAATATCCGCTATGCTATGATACTGCTTGGGAGCTGATGTCCATCATGGAACGTCAGTTGAAGAAAGCGGTACCGCGCGGTGAGGCGACGTATCTTACGATGCATCTGCAACGCTTAGTGCAGTACGATTCAGGTAAATGACCGCACGGACTACGTGTTACTGATACGATCAGGCATGAGTGGGATGTCGGGCAAGAAGCTTTATTTCCGTTATTCAACGGGATAAGTCTATTGTCTACAATCCGCTCGTGCCTGATTTTTTTCTGTAAAAAAACGGTCAGATGTCTGACTTTTTTCGTCTCAATCATTGGCATTATTCATCATACTTCGCTCTTAACAGGAAAAGGAGGAAACACACATGTTCAAACAGATTTTTGCTGTTCTTCAACGTGTCGGTAAAGCGTTGATGCTTCCTGTAGCGATTTTGCCAGCTGCCGGTATCCTACTCGGATTCGGTAACGCGATGCAAAATCCGAACTTGACGTCAAAACTCGAGTTCTTAAAAAATGATGCAATCATCAAGGTTGCAAAATTGATGGAAGCAGCCGGGGATATCATCTTCGGTAACTTAGCACTCTTATTCGCGGTCGGTGTCGCGATTGGTCTTGCAGGGGACGGCGCAGCCGGACTTGCGGCAATCGTCGGATTCTTGATCATGAACAAAACAATGAGCGTTTGGCTCGGCGTTACACCAGAAATGGTTGCTAACGGTCAAGGGTATGCAAACGTACTCGGTATCCCAACACTTCAAACTGGGGTATTCGGTGGTATCATCATCGGTCTGATCGCAGCTTGGGCGTATGGGAAGTACCATAATCTCGAATTGCCACAGTTCCTCGGATTCTTTGCTGGTAAACGTTTCGTTCCAATCGTTACTGCTGTCGTTTCATTGTTCGCAGGTCTTGTACTTGTATTCGTTTGGCCGTTCGCTCAGGACGGATTGAACACATTCTCCCACTTCATGATGGAGAAAAACCCAACACTCGCAGCATTCGTCTTCGGTCTCATCGAACGTTCGTTGATTCCATTCGGTCTTCACCACATCTTCTATGCACCATTCTGGTTCGAATTCGGTTCGTACACGAATGCAGCAGGTGATGTCGTTCGTGGTGACCAAGCGATCTTCTTCGCTCAATTGAAAGATAACGTTGAATTGACTGCTGGTACGTTCATGACTGGTAAATTCCCGTTCATGATGTTCGGTCTTCCAGCGGCAGCTCTTGCTATGTACCACGAAGCTCGTCCTGAGCGCCGCGCAGTCGTTGGTGGTCTTCTTGGATCAGCAGCACTTACAGCATTCTTGACAGGTATCACAGAGCCAATCGAATTCGCGTTCTTGTTCGTTGCTCCAATCTTGTTCGCAGTTCACGCAGTCTTCGCAGGTCTCTCGTTCATGACGATGCAATTGTTGAATGTTAAGATCGGTATGACATTCTCTGGTGGTTTGATTGACTTCCTTCTCTTCGGTGTTCTTCCAGGACGCACGCAGTGGTGGCTCGTCATCGTCGTCGGTCTTGCACTCTCTGTCATCTACTATGTTGGATTCCGTTTCGCAATCCGCAAGTTCAATCTGAAAACTCCAGGTCGTGAAGATGCAGCGCAAGAGACTTCATCTGCTCAAGGTTCTGAACTCGCTGAAGGTATCCTTGATGCACTCGGTTCAGAGTCGAACATCAAACACTTGGATGCATGTATCACACGTCTTCGTGTCGAAGTTCTCGACAAATCGAAAGTCAACAAAGATGAGTTGAAAAAATTAGGTGCTGCTGGTGTCCTTGAAGTTGGTAACAACGTTCAAGCGATCTACGGACCGAAATCAGACAACATCAAGTCTGAAATCCAAGCCGTCATCGCATCACGTAAACAAGAAAAAACAGTCTAAAGTTTTTAGAGTGAGTCCTTCTGCGGAAGGGCTCTTTTTTTTTGGAAAAATCTTTTAGAATCGTTTTGCGATAGAATATTTTAGGGTATGAAATAAGTAGTTTGTTTAAAAAAGGAGGGAATATACGCATGTGGAAAAACGTGTTTGGTGTCTTACAGCGGATCGGTAAGGCCCTGATGTTACCGGTAGCGATTTTGCCGGCAGCGGGGCTATTGCTCGCGTTCGGGACAGCGTTTCAAAACCCGAACTTGACGCAATATTTACCGTTCCTCGAGAACGATTCGCTAGTCGTCATCTGGCGAGTCATGCAGGATGCGGGTGATATCATCTTTGCGAACCTCGGATTACTGTTTGCCGTCGGGGTCGCGATTGGTCTTGCGAATGGGGAAGGAGTTGCCGGTCTAGCAGCAATCGTCGGTTTCCTGATCATGAACAAGGTCATCAGTTCGTTCTTACAGATCACACCAGAAAAAATCACGGAAGCACAGAAGGCGAGTGACTTGTCGTATGCGACGGTCCTCGGGATACCGACCTTGCAAATGGGGGTATTCGGAGGGATCATTGCCGGTTTGATAGCAGCGTACAGTTATAATAAATTCTTTAAAATCAAACTGCCTGATTTCCTCGGATTCTTCGCAGGGAAACGTTTTGTTCCAATTGCAACTGCCTTATTCAGTCTTGTCGCCGGGTTTGCCTTATCGTATATTTGGCCACCGATCGGCAGTGGAATCAACACATTCTCGAAAACAATTATCGAAGCGAACGAACCGTTGTCTGCCTTTATCTTTGGACTCGTTGAACGTTCGTTGATTCCGTTTGGTCTTCACCATATCTGGTACTCAAGCTTCTGGTTCCAGTTCGGGGAATATACGGATAAAGCCGGAACGATCATTAACGGGGATCAGCGGATCTTCTTCGCACAGTTGAAGGACGGTGTACCATTCACGGCAGGGACGTATATGACCGGAAAATATCCATTCATGATGTTCGGTCTGCCAGCAGCCTGTCTTGCGATGTACCATACCGTTGCGAAGGATCGTCGTAAAGCCGTCGAAGGTCTTTATTTCTCAGCTGCGTTGACTTCTTTCCTGACTGGTATCACGGAACCAGTCGAGTTCTCCTTCGTATTCGTTGCACCACTCTTGTTTGCCGTTCACGCTGTCTTTGCAGGTCTTTCATTCATGATCATGGATTTACTGAACGTCAAGATCGGGATGACGTTCTCCGGTGGATTGATTGACTACACGTTATTCGGGATTCTACCGAACCGAACCTCGTGGTGGCTCGTCATTCCAGTCGGTCTTGTCTTCGCCGTCATCTATTACTTCGGATTCCGCTTCGTCATCACGAAATTTGATTTGAAGATTCCAGGTCGCGAAGCAATTAAAGAAGGTGCCGCTACCTCAACGGCACAAGCAGGCGATCTACCGTATGAAATTCTACAAGCATTCGGTGGTCCATCAAACATTAAACACTTAGATGCTTGTATCACGCGTCTTCGGATTACGGTCAATGATAAATCAGGAGTCAACAAAGATCGCTTGAAAGAGCTCGGTGCTGCCGGTGTTCTTGAAGTCGGAGATAACGTCCAGGCGATCTTTGGACCAAAATCCGATGGAATCAAGTCAGAAATGGCAGATATCATGAAAGATCCAAATTATAAACCGAAAGAGACACCAGAAGCCGATCCAATTCCACAAGTACCAACGGGAGACGAAGCACGGACTTCTGGAGCTGGTACAGCAGCAGATGCCGGTCCACTCGCTGGGGATCGTGGTGGGGCTTACGTGCCTGAAGATGGATATGTCGCACCATTAAGCGGTATCATTCGTTCTCTCGATGATGTACCGGACCAAGTGTTCTCCGGTCGCATGATGGGTGACGGATATGCAATCGAACCAACGGAAGGATATGTTGTCTCTCCAGTCTCTGGTGAGATCACGACGTTCTTCCCGACGAAACACGCGATCGGTATTCTTGCGGATAATGGAGATGAAATCTTGATTCACATCGGTATTGATACGGTGTCACTCGAAGGAAAAGGGTTCGAGGCGTTGGCGAAAGCCGGCGATCGTGTCGAACCGGGGACACCACTCCTCAATGTGGATCTTGAACAAGTACGACCACTCGTACCATCATTACTGACACCAATCATCGTCACGAATAGTGGGGATCGAAAAGTTGATGTTGATGTCGGACGGACGGTCGAAGCCGGAGAAGCAATTTCGTATCGTGTAGAGTAAAGAAGAAAAGTGACGGATCGTCATAGGGAGGCCACTGAAAAACTTCAATACTTTGTATCGTATTGAACAGTTTAAGACGAAGATACCGGATTTCCACTCAGGGAATCCGGTATCTT